>NZ_JBSSDD010000002.1:0-499334 GCF_054060415.1 Thermostichus sp. OS-CIW-32
GTTGGGCAGCAATTCGTACTTGAAGGCTTGAAGTCGTTGCACCGCTCAATCGTATTCTTGGCCTATGCGTGATGACAACGATATTCACATGGCCGGCACTGCGTTTTTAAAGGGCGTCGGCTACGGTCGGCGCTATCCTTCCCTGCCCTGAAGGACGGGGCTTGCCGCGCCTTTTGGTCAACCACTGATAGGCTACTTGCCTGAATAAAGCTGGGATCGGCAGCGCAGCCTCAATGCTAGCCTAGTAAGGCTGTGTTTTTGTGCGAAGCCATGCCTGTTCCTAAGAAGAAAACTTCTAAAGCCCGCAGTCGCAGGCGCTACGCCGTCTGGCTGGGCAAAGCTAAGCTCCAGGCCCAGCGAGCCATGACTATTGGGCGCGCCATTCTCAGCGGTCGCAACACCGGTTTCTACTATCCCAAAGCTAAGTCTGAAGAGGATGAGGAAGAATAGAGGCTTGCTGCAGGGATCCCGGTGTCTGCGCGAGTGATTACACTGGACTAGAGCTGTGCTCCCCTGAAAGCGGTTTTGCTGCCCCTGTAGTCTTGCTCCTCCATAGGTTGCATGCGCTCCTTGACTTCCCTCACCTACTACCAACGGCTGGGTCTGTCTCCAGGGGCATCTCCTGAGGCCATCCGGCGGGCCTACCGGCAATTGAGCAAGCGCTACCATCCCGATACTTCTCCCCTGGCTCCGGAAGTGGCCATTCGCTGCTTCCAAGAGTTGCAGGAGGCCTACCTTGTCCTTAGCAACCCGGCGAAACGGGCCATCTACGATGCCAGCTTACGGGCGGTGACCGCCAACACGGGATCTCTGGGCATGCCGGGATCCCTTGGTGCCGATTCTCTAGAGCTGCGCATGGAAACCCGCCCACTTTCACCTGGTGAGCTTTGTGCCCTGTTGCTGATGGGATCCACCCTGGTTGTGTGTTTGGTGTTGGCAGGTGTCCTCGCTTGGCTGCGAGAGAGTGGGGCAAGCTGATTCTGCGAGCATTTCCTGCCCTCTTCGGTAGGACATTGGGATCGAGTTTTCGGATTCTGGATCAGGAGTGCTTGAATGAACATAGCCCGTTGACTCTAGGGTTTGATTGCTTTTCTTGAATCTCGCCATGCCTTTGCCTCCTGCAACCACGCCCCTGTACAATCACCCGCTCCACACCATCGAACGCTGGCTGGAGGATCAGGGCTGCACCCGCGATCCGCAGGATGTGGAGCAGTGGTTTTGCGAACGGCCTGGCTGGAAAGCCATTTTGCGCCTGGAAGAAACCAGCATTTGGGTGCGATACACCTACCCAGACGGCAACACGAAAACTTTATCTTTTCCCTATTCCCTTAGCCGGCAAGACGTAGAACAGGCCATTTTTGAGAGTTAGCCGAGCCATGCGCGTTCTCCAGTTGCCTGCCCTGCGCGATAACTACATCTACCTGCTCCACAATCCCGACACTGCAACAGCAGCCGTGGTGGATCCGGCAGTGGCTGAGCCCGTGTTGGAAAAGCTGGCCGAGCTGGGGGCGGAGTTGGTGGCCATTTTCAACACCCACCACCACCACGACCACGTGGGGGGCAACCGACAGCTTTTGGAGCGCTATCCCCGTGCCAGAGTCTATGGCAGCCAGGTGGATCGGGGGCGGATCCCTGGCCAGACGGTGGAGCTCAAGGCAGGGGAAACAGTGGAGTTTGCGGGTCGGCTAGCAAAGGTGCTGTTTGTGCCCGGCCATACCCGCGGCCATATTGCCTACTACTTTTCCGAGAGTGGGGATCTCTTCTGTGGCGATACCCTGTTTGCCGGGGGATGCGGGCGGCTGTTTGAAGGCACGCCGGAGCAGATGGTGGGATCCCTGGATCAACTGCGGCAGTTGCCGGAAGCCACACGGGTGTGGTGTGCCCACGAATACACCTTGAACAATCTCAGGTTTGCCCTGACAGTGGATGGAGACAACCCCGACCTGCAGGCGCGTTATCAGCAGGTGGCTGCCCTGCGCCAGACGGGATCCCCGACTGTCCCCAGCACCATTGGCGAGGAGCGACGCACCAACCCCTTCTTGCGCTGGGATCAGCCGGCTCTGCAAGCTGCCACCGGGCTCCAGGATCCGGTGCGGGTCTTCGCTCGCCTGCGCGGTATGAAGGATCAGTTCTGAAAATCGGGTTCTGACAAAAGCTCCTGGAGGTGGCCCAAAACCTGAGGGGATGGTGCTCCTCACCACTAGCACAAACGAAACCCCCGAAGAGCTGCACCGTAATCTGGTGCAGGGGCTTTTCATCAGCCCACCTCGGCCTGCCTCCTGGACACTAGAGCCAGCAGGATAGCCGCCCCCAGCCCTTGAGTGACTACCGAAAAGAGCACTAAGCCAGTCAGGGAGAAATCGTAAAGCACCCCCATCAGGGCGCTGCCCACAAACCAAGCCAATCCATAGACACTGGTAAACAGGCCAAAGGCAAAGCCCCTCGTCTCGGGAGCTACCATACCGGCCACCGCCGCCTTCATGATGGATTCTTGGGCCCCCAAACCAATCCCCCAGAGCACCATGCCCAGCACCGTCAGAGCATAGGTACCGGAAAAGGCCAGCGGCGCAAATCCAGCCGATACCGCCACCGCTCCCAGCAAGCTCCACAGCCCCACGCGGTCGAACAGCCAGCCACATCCCAGGGCGGCCAGGGCATCCACCCCCATAGCCAGGGCATAGAGCAAAGGGATCCCTGCTCCATCGCTTCCCGACTGTCTTTGCAAATGGAAAGCAATGAGGGGAAAATCGGCAAACCCCATGGCCACACAGGCTGCCGCCAGCAAATACAGCCAGAAAACTCTGGGCAAGCCTTTTGCCGAGGTCATCTCCGGCTCCGGCTCGAAGTCTCGTGGGCTGGGATAGAGCCATTGCGCCAGCCCCAAAACCCCCAGTCCTACTGCCGCCGGGATCCCCAAGGCCAAAAACCCACCCCGGAAGCCATAGCCGACTTTCAGAACTGCCGCCACCAACAGCGGCCCCCCCACCGCCCCAATCTGATCTAGGGTCTCGTGCAGGCCAAACCCCAAGCCCCGTCCCACCTGCAGGGCTGCATGAGAAAGCAACACGTCCCGCGGCGGGGTGCGGATCCCTTTGCCGGTCCGCTCGGCCAAGAGCAGCACGGCGGCCCAAGGCCAACTGCCCACCCAGGCCAAAGCCGGGATCACCGCCGTGTTGATGACATAGCCCAAGGTGGTGAGCTGCCAGTGCCCCCGACTGCGGTGCAAGGGATCCCTGCCCAGCTGGTCGCTCCAATAGCCCACCCCCAACCGCAAGCCATAGGCCAATAGCTCCCCCCCGCCGGCCACCAGGCCCACCACCGTGCCGCTGGCCCCTAGGGATCCCAAAAAAGCTCCAGAAATGCTGCGTGCCCCTTCGTAGGTGGCATCGGCGCAGAGGCTGACGATCCCCAGCAAAACAATAAAGCGCAGGGCAGAAGGGGAATCGGGCATAACCAGCTCCTTGGCAATGGGGAATCTATTTTCAGATCTGGACTATTGTTGTTGATGAGGAACATGATGGAATACTTGTACCCTATGGCAAGTAACTAGACCGTCATGCATCAGAGTTTTTACTTCCGGTAGAAAGGCTTTGATTTTTTCCGGCGTGTCGATGAAAGTTACCAAAATGGGCAGATCTGTGGAAAGCTCTAGAAGGTTACTGCTGCGAATATGACTGTTTCGACCAAAGCCAGCAATAGCTCGCACCACAGTACCACCAGCTAGCCCACGCTGACGACCTAGCTCCAGCAGAGCCAGGTAGAGAGGCTTCCCTTGCCAACGGTCTGACTCGCCGATGTAAATATCCAATTTATAAACTTCTGGTTCATCATCTAGCATACTTGTATCCCTTTTGTTTTTGGGCTGTTGCGATTGTCATGGTTACAGATTTTTCCGCTTCACATAAGGTCTACAGTGAAGTGGGATCCTTGTCAGGCAAGAGATTGGCTGGCATTGGCTGTAGTGAGTAACGCTGGAAAAACTGTATATTGCTTTGGTGAAGAGTGCTCCTTAAGATAAGAAATTCCAGGGGGTTGACTAGTGGGGATCCCGGTGCTTTTAAGAAAAAAGTTATTGCCCAAAATGACCAGTTGCTGCACCTGGCTTTTGGATGGATAGATTGCTGATTGATAGGGGTTACGTTAAACGTTATCGCCACAATCGTGCCAACAGAATCCCAAGCTCCATAGCCAAGGCTCCAAATAGGCAAGAACCGAGCCAATAGACAAGCCCAGTAGCAAAGCGATGTTGCTGCCAGAGGCTAAAGGTATCCAGTTCATAGGTAGAAAAGGTGGTGTAGGAACCCAGGAATCCCACCCCGAACAGCAGGCGAATTTCCGGTGAGATCTCAGGGCGTTCCATAGCCACGGTCATGAACCAACCCATGACCACACAACCCGATAAGTTGATGAACAGGGTTCCGTAGGGAAAGCTAGGGCCAAATCGCTCCGCAAACCAGAGGGATAGATAGTAGCGACTCAGGGATCCGCCAATAGCCCCCAACGCAACCGCAAACGGAACTCTCAAACTGGGAGAGACCAAGCCATGGTTTAGGTAAGCCCACACCGATTGCAAGCGCATCTATTCTCCTTGAACTGTGTTCCCAGAACTTCCTACGGAAAAGGTGGGATCCTTAGCTTTTTCTGCCCTCAGAGATAGGGATCCTGCTTCTCTTGAAGTCCTCTTCCTCTACCAAAATTACCGGAATCGGGCTGGTTTCCAACACCGCTTGGGAAGTGGATCCCACCAAAACCTGCTCCCAGCCGCGGTGGCCCCGCTTGCCCATGACGATGTCGGTTACCTGCCGCTCCTGAGCTAGGGTTACGATGGTCTCTGCCAAGGGCCCCGAGGCCAAGCAAAACTGGTGGCGAATATCCGCCAAAAGACGCTGGGTGAGTTGCCGCAACAGTTCTACCCCTTTCCCCTGCGGCTTATCGGTAACATGCAACACAATCACTTCCCCATCCACCCGCCGCGCCAAATCGGCCACCTTGCGCAGCACGGCTTCGGCCAAAGGGGAGGTGTCCACCGCTGCCAAAAAGCTCACCTTGCCCTGGCTGCCTACCTTGGTGGGATCCACCTCTCCTTTTTCCAAAAGCCGGGGAGCACACACCTGGGTCAGCCAAGCACCCAGGGGGGCCGTGACCAAAATCGACAAAGCCGCCAAAGCCAAAATGATCTCCCCACCGGGGATCCCTTGGGCCAAAGGGATCCCACCAATGGCCGCCTGCACCGTCGCCTTGGCCATGTTGCCCGGTAGCAAAAACAGCCGCTCCCGCCCGTTCCAATTGCTTCCCAGAGTGGAAAGCCACCAACCCAGGCCCCGCCCCAGCAGCAGGCTCAGGGTTAAGAGCAGCAAGCCCGGCCAGAACACGGATCCCAGCACCCCCAGATCCAGCGACGCTCCCAGTAGCACAAACAACACGATCTCCGCCACCGTCCAGAGGGCATCGAACCCACCCCGCAGCCGCCGCGCCAAAGGGGCATCCAGCTCAATCAGAAAAAACCCCATGGCCATCACCGCCAGATAGCCGGAAAAATAGGGCCACACCTGCGGCGCCAGCACCAAGCCCAAGGCCATGCAGGCAGCCAGCAGCACTTCCTGCACGCTGTTGCGAGTCCAGTTTTGTTGGGTTAGCAGCGACACCAGAACCCGCGCCCCCAGGTAGCCTATGGCTATGCCCAGCAGGATCTCCATCCCCACTTGGAACGGCAGCCACTGCAGCGGCGATAGCTCCAGCCCCAGCAGGCGAACGCTCTCTGCAGAGCCCTGGCCCAAAAAGCTGAGCAACAGGCTAAACCCTAAGAGCAGCAGCACATCGGAAAGGGCGCTGCCGGTCAAAATAGCATCCGGGATCCCCTTGGCCACCCCCCAGCCCAGGCTTTTGAGGCGCAACATCTCCGGCACGATCACGGCTGGCGACTCCGCCCCAATCACGCAGCCCAGCAGCAAACCGGTAGGCCAGTCCAACCCCAGGATCCAGGTGCTCAACAGGGCCACCGCCACCGCCTCGCAGGCTGCCGGCAAAAACCCCAGCCGCAACGCCACGGATCCCTGCTGGGCCAGCTTCTCCCGATCCAGCCCCAGGCCCGCCTTCATCAAAATGATCATCACCGCCACCACCCGCAGATCCCCCGCCGCTGCCAGCACCTCCGGGGATAGGACATCTCCCAGCAAGATCCCCACGAGGATCATCCCCAGCAGGGGGGGCATCCCCAGCCGACCCACGATTTGGCCGACAAAAAAGCCCATCACCAAGATCCACAGCCAACTGCCCAGCATCACCAGATCCTCATCTCCTTGTCGTCAGGGTGTTGAAGGGCAGCCCAGGGAGAAAAAGCCATCCGCGTCAGGAGTGGGAGCACCATCGCGTCCGCAGGGTAGGGCCTCAAACAAAGCCAAAGACCCCTACCCCCTGGACTTGCCCAGAAGTGTAGGAGTCATCAGCCTCAGCTTTTGAGGTTAGAACCCTCTTCCTCTATAGAAAAATTCCAAGTGAGGCGGTTGCGGCGAACTCCATCGCCGGTTGCCGGAGCACTACTCGAAAGCTGACCGGCAACTTATTACTTGGCACCTAAGATATCACGCTTTGTCTTCCACTGCAATTAAGCGATAGGGGTGATCGGGACACCCAATAGAGCGATAGAAATCGCTGCACACATTGTGGGTGAGGCGGTCACTCATACCCCGGGTTACCTGCTGCACCACTTGACGGGCCACTCGACAAACCAACTTGCGGGGCAAAACCTGCAAAAACCTGGGCAAAGCCAGCCCAATCTCCAGATGAAGAGCCCAGTGAACACGGGTGGTGGGCAGGTCTTTCAGGGATCCCTGTAGCTCCTCCAGCTGGAAATCGGCTTGGCAGCTGACCCGGTAAGGCATTCCTTCATCGCCGGGCAACTCAATCGAGGTCAGACAAAACCGGTAATCTTTATCCGGCCAGATCTTGACCCCAAAACTGGGCTCCAGCTCAAACCCTAGGCCGCCCATGCGAAAAAACTGCAGCCGGTAGGTCTCGGCGGACAAAGCTTCCACCTGCAACGGCCTAAAGCACCGCTGGATCCACTGGGCGTGGCCTCTTAGGTAACGGGCCAAGGTCTCCCGATCCGTCTCCAGATCCACTTGTCCACACCGCGTGGCTCGCAAATCCAGGTGGGCTTTGTCCAGGGAGGGATCCCAAGAGGACGGAGAGGGATCTGCGGGAGCACCGCCTTCGGGGGACATGGCCCTTTCACTTGGCGGAACGGCGGGCTTGGAGCTGGCGATAGACATCCCTAACATCTACCTGATAGTGAGCAAGGGCCACGAGGCAGTGGTACCAGAGGTCGGCCATCTCACGGGCCAAAGCCACGCGGTCTTGATCCTTGGCCGCCATCACCACCTCAGCCGTCTCCTCGCCAAGTTTCTTCAAAATGGCATTTTCCCCCTTGGCTAGCAAGCTGCTGGTGTAGGAATCGGGACGGGGATCCGCCTGGCGGGCTTTGACGACGGCAAACACCTGCGACAGGGTATCGGCTGCCGGAATGGGATCCCCTTGCAAAGGGCGAAAGAAACAGCTCCGCGCCCCCGTGTGGCACGCTGCATCCCCCACCTGCTCCACCAGGATGACCAGGGCGTCGCCGTCGCAGTCGTAGCGGATTTGTTTGACCCACTGAACGTGGCCAGAAGTTTCCCCCTTGGGCCACAGCGCCTGCCGCGAGCGGCTCCAGAACCAGGTGCGGCCTGTTTCCAAAGTTTTTTGCAGGGACTCCCGGTTCATCCAGGCCATCATCAGCACTGTTCCGTCCAGGTAGTCCTGCACAATGGCCGGGATCAGGCCCTGTTCATTGTAGCTGAGGCTGCCTAACCAAGCCATCTCCTCCGGTGAAAGGGCTCTGGGGGACTGCCAAGAGAGGCCCGAGATCACAGCAGCAGCCATAAGGGTTTGGCAGAAAACCAATCGAGATTATTAGCAGGATAGCAGAGCAAGCTCTCCCAGGGGTACCTCCAAGAGCGCCCTCCAGGCCAAAGCCAGTTTCGAGAAGCCATTGAGAAGTCCTGCTGCCCAGGCCAGCAAAGCTTAACTTGGTTTTAACTTCAGTATCAGGCCAATCTGCTAAGTTTGTTACCGGTTTTCCCGCCGTGAGGTAGCTTATGCGCATCCAAGTCGAGAACCTTTGGGTTGCCTTCAAAAACAAGGTTGCCCTAAGGGAGGTTTACCTTGACCTATTTGGCGATGGAGCGCAGGTTGTGGCCTTGATCGGACCTTCGGGAGCAGGAAAGTCGACCTTTCTTAGGCTTTTGAAAGGGATGGTCAAGCCCAGCGGCGGAAAAGTTTGGGTTGATTCTCTTCCTCTCCATGAAGGCCAAAGGGATGCCCTGCAACAGCTGCGCAGGCGCACGGCCATGGTCTACCAGACCTTTCAACTCATCGGGCGCCTGACGGTTCTGGAAAACGTTCTTGTTGGGCGTCTGCCTCACATGAGTCCCATTCGGGGTCTTTTCAAGCACTTTTCTGTTCAGGATTTGGCCAAGGCGGAAAAGCTGCTGGAAGAGGTAGGGTTGCTAGAGCATGCCTGGCAAAGGGCCGACGCTCTCTCAGGGGGGCAGCAGCAGCGAGTGGGTATTGCTCGCGCCTTGATCCAGGAGCCAGCCCTGATTCTGGCCGACGAGCCCATTTCGGCTTTGGATCCTAAAAATGCAAAGGTAATTATGGAGCTGCTGCTGGGAGCGGTGCGCCGCCAGGGGATTCCGTTGCTGGTTACCCTGCACCACCTAGAAATGGTGCGCCATTACGCCGATCGAGTCGTTGCTTTCAAGGAGGGCCGGGTTTTCTTCAATGGGCCGCTTTCCGATTTTACCTCTGAAAAGGAAAAGGAGCTCTACTTTGGGGAGAAGGAAACCCACGAGGCAAGCGAATGGTTTTCCTCAACCTTGATGGTCTAACAAGATCCACCTTCAACCGCAAGTTAACTGCAAAGGAGAAAACCTTATGCGGAGAAGAAAAATTCTGTTCCTTGCTGCCTTCCTCATGGGAATTTCCAGCTGGGTTCCAGGGCTGGCTCAGAAGCAAAACTGGCCCAAGGAGCTGGTGATTGCTGAAGTACCGGTGGAGAGTGCTGCCGATTACGAAGCTCGCTATGCTCCCTTTTTGGATTATCTCAAACAAAAACTGGGGATCCCCGTCCGCCTGTTTGTGGCCGGTGACTACACGGCGGTGATGGTCTCCCAGGCACAAGGCCAAACTCACGTAGCTTTCTACGGCCCTGGCTCCTACGTAGATGCCATTGAAAAGGCCAACGCTCCCATTGAAGCGTTCGTGAAAGAGGACTCGCTGCGCTCGGGTACCGTTTATCACTCCTTGATACTTTCCAAGAAAGGCAGTGGCATCAAAACTCTAGAAGACGCCAAGGGCAAAGATTTTGCTTTCGTCGACCCAGAGAGCACCTCTGGCTTCAAGGTGCCCATGGCCTACTTCTGTCTTGAGGCCAAAATCAAGCCCAAGGAGTATTTCAAGCGGGTGGCTTTTGCTGGCACCCACGAGTCGGTCATCTTGGGGATAGCTCAGGGAACCATTCCCGTTGGTGTAACCTGGGATACCGGGATCAGCATTGCCACCAACAAGGGGCAGATCAAAGGCATAGAGGACTTTGAGGTCATCTGGAGATCGGATCCCATTCCTTCCTCTCCCTGGGCCTACCGTAAAGATCTGCCAGAGGATCTCAAGGAGGCCTTGCGCACGGCCTATCTGGAGTACGAAAACACGCCGGAGGGTCAGAAATGGCTGGAGGCTCGTGGACTGAAGGGCTTTGAGCCGGCTAGCGACGCAGATTACGATCCCTTCCGCAAGGTCAACGATGCTCTTAAGAAACCTGAGTGCCAACTCTAGGAGACTTCCCCCCCTGCCAGCAGAGCTTAAGCGCAGGGAGCTGATCACGGTTGTGCTGTATGGGGGGGTTTTTCTCGCTCTCTTGCTGACGGCGGAGCCTGCCGGGATCTCGCCAGGAAAGTTGTTAGCTGGCTTGGGGAGGAGTGCGGCCTTCTTGGCTCGCTTCTTTCCTCCCAGCTTTTACTTCTTGCCCAACTTCCTTTACTCCCTGTTGCAAACCCTGATGATGGCCCTCTGGGGCACCTTCCTGGCCACTTTTCTCACGGTTCCCTTGGCCTTCCTGGGATCCAGAAATGTCATGCGTTCCCCTGCGGTTTACCTGCTTGTGCGCGGGCTCATGGATGTCCTCAGGGGGCTCAATGAACTGGTCTTGGCATTGGTTTTTGTGGCCGCAATTGGCCTAGGACCCTTGCCAGGGATCCTAGCTTTGACCCTGCACACGGCGGGTGTGGCAGGCAAGCTCCTCTCGGAGGCCATCGAGACAGTAGATATGAAGCAGGTGGAGGCGGTAGAGGCTACAGGTTCCCACCCTCTCCTGGTTATCGCCTATGGCTTCTGGCCACAAGTGGCTCCTGCCTTTTACTCCAGTACTCTCTACCTTTTTGAGGTTAACGTGCGCTCGGCAACGGTCTTGGGCTTGGTGGGGGCAGGGGGCATTGGGTTTGATTTGATGCAGACCATACGAGCCTTTCGCTTTCAAGATGCGGCCACGGTCGTTCTGCTGATTCTGCTAGCTGTATTTACAATTGACAAAGTTTCGGCGCGGATCCGCCAGACCCTGATTTAGGAGGCTGGGATGCAGCCCCTAGAGATGCTAGAGCTGTTGCAGGAGGCCCCCGAGAAGGAGGTGCTGGCTTTGGCGCGGGAGGTCAGGCCTGCTCTGGGATCCAGCCAAAAGCTCAGGGAAGGGGCAGGGCTGCTGGCGCTCCCCTTTGAGGACTCCCGCACGGGGACGCCCTTCTACGTGGGAGAAGTGCTGGTCTACGAGGTCTGGCTGCGCTTTCCAAAAAAGGGAGTAGAAGGATACGGGATGGTGCTGGGGGAAAAGCCGCGTCTGGCGCGCGCCCTGGCCTACCTAGACGCCGCTCTGCAGGCGGGAATTGCTGTGGAGAAGATCCAGGCTTTGGCGCTAGCGGCTCAGAAGGATCTTCAAGAAGAAGACGAGCGCCTCTGGCGCAAGGTAGCTGCAACTCGCCTGGAGGTGGAGACTCTGTGAGCCTGGGGATGTCCAAAGCCTACGGCCCCACACCGGGACTGGCAGAAAAGCAAAGCCAGCAGGTCTTCCGGGCGTTGGTTAGGGCGTTGAGCTACCCTGGCCGTCTGGAGAGCTTTCCCGCTCGCTCCCTTCGCCAAGCCTTTCGCCTCATTGGGCTGACGCTGGTGGATGGCAATGTAGGGGTTTGGGCGCCAAGCTGGCTGCTGTCGGATTTGCGTGGGCAGGATCCCTGGCCTGTGGCTTTGGAGGCTGCTGACTTTGTCTTTGCCGAGCAGCTGGAGAGTTTGCCCGCTGGCCCAGACAGCCTTTTGGCTCTCAAAAGAGGCACCCACCTTGAGCCTGAAGCGGGAGCGACCCTTATCCTGGGGGCCCCCTTGGGCCGGGGATCCCCTGTGTTGCTCAGAGGGCCCGGCATAGCTGGGGAGATCCAGTTGGCTGTAGGCTTGCCCTCTCTGTTTTGGCAGCTGCGCTCCCAGATCCTGGCCTACCCGCTGGGAGTGGACATCCTGTTAACTGACGGCCCCCAAGTGGTAGGCTTACCCCGAAGCGTGGAGGTGGGTGGATGGGCTATGTCGTAGCGCGGGGCAGCCAAGAGGCCATTCTCAATGCCGAGGCCCTTTTTCGCGAGCTGTTGTCAGCGGCAGAAGCCAAAAGCAGGCGAGGCCGGACAAAGCAGCTGGCTGGGCTGCCCTATCTCCTGGATCATGTGATGGCAGAGGCGGGGCTGTGGGCTCCGGAGCTGGCGGCCACTGCCCTTGTGCAGACAGGGGGGGACCTCTACGAGGCCCTGCTGCTTCTGAGAGCACACCGGACTACTCTCCCCCGCCTAGGGAAAGCCCAGCTGCAGAAAAAGGAAGATCTCCTGCTGGTGCGTCGGCTTTCCTCGGCTTTCAAGAGCATTCCCGGCGGCCAGGTCTTGGGGCCCACCCTAGACTACAGCCTGCGTCTTTTGGGCTTTTCTGAAAGCCCCCCGCTAGAGCCGGCGGCCGTGGCTGCTGCCCAGCACTATCCTTCTGTGCGCAGCTGGCTGAGGGAGCAAGGTCTGCTGGAAGAAGATCCCACGGCAGAGCAGCAAGCCAGTAGCCCTGCTCCAGGGGAAGAGATTCCCGACTTGACGCGGCAGCCACTGCTGTTTCCAGCGCCGCGGGCCCACCGCCTGCAAGCTTTGGCCAGGGGAGATACGGGGGGACTTCTGGCTCTGGCCTACAGCGCCATGCGCGCCTACAACGTCCACACCCACCCAACGGTTGCCGAGTTGGGCGTGGGCTATCTCGAGGTACGCGCCTTTCATCCTGTGCGGGGGGGAAGCTTTCGCCTGGGGCGGATCCGCCTGGTCTTTACTGAGGTGGTGGGACACGGAGAAAAAGGATACCGCTTGGGCTTTGCCGCTAGCCTGGGTTGGAACGAGGGGCGGGCCATCGCTGGCGCCATGCTGGATTTGGAAATGGATCGCCCCAGCCATCCGGCTCGCAGCGAGGAGTTTGTCCTGGTGCATACGGATCCCGTGGAGGCCTCCGGCTTTGCCCTCCACTACAAGCTACCCCACTACGTAACCTTTCTCAGCAACTGGATGAGCCACTTCCAAAAGGAGGCCTCCCTTGAAACCCAAGCATAGCTATGCCTACCTGGATCCGGAGGCCAAGCGAGAAATTCGGCGCAAGGTTCTCAAGGCCCTGGCCATACCGGGCCATCAAGTTCCCTTTGCTAGCCGGGAAATGCCGCTGGCTCGCGGCTGGGGCACAGGGGGATTGCAGCTTACGCTCAGCCTGGTGGGGCCGCAGGACGTGGTGAAGGTCATTGACCAGGGGGCCGATGACTCTGTCAATGCCGCCAACTTGCGCCGCTTCATTGCCCAGGTCAGCGGCGCTCGAACAACCACCGACACGCTGGAGGCCACCCTCATCCAAAGCCGCCACCGCATCCCCGAGGAGCGGCTCCAAGAAGGTCAAATCCTAATCCTGCAAGTTCCCATCCCTGAGCCTCTGCGCTATGTGGAGCCCTCTGACGCCAGGGCGCGGGAGCTACATGCCCTGGGCGACTATAGCCTGCTGTGGGTGGATCTTTTTGAGGAGCACCTACGCCACGGCCAGAGCCGCAAGGGAGCGGCCTACCCAGTTCTGGTCCATGGGCGCTATGGAATGGATCCCAGCCCTCTGCCCCGCTGGGATCTGCCCAAGCTGCATCTGGCAGCCCATATCACCCTCTTTGGGGCCGGGCGGGAGAAGCGGCTCTATGCCGTCCCTCCCTACACCCGGGTGGAGCCCTTGGCCTTTGTGGATCGGCCCTTCCAGCCGGAGCCCATTTTGGGATCCTGCCGTCGCAGCGGTTGCCGCCACGTCTTCCTCAACGCCATTCCCCAAGAAGATGGCAGCTTGGCCTATGAAATCTCCGACCAGGGCTATATGGAAAAGCTGCTGGCCGGGAAAACGAGCGGTCCTCTATTTGTGGAGAAAGAGCATGGCTGAGGAGACCCCCCTTCTGGAGCTGGTCAAGGTTTGCAAAGCCTACGGGGATCGCTGGGCGCTTAAGAACGTCAGCCTCAAGCTCTATCCCCAAGAGGTGCTGGGGGTGGTGGGAGCTTCCGGCAGTGGCAAGACTACTCTTCTGAAGATCCTTTACCTTCAGGAGACAGCCCAGGGGGAGTATCGGCTAAAGGTGCCGGGTTGGGAGGGACGTAACCTGCTGTTGCTCTCTCGCTACGAGCAGCCTGCGGCGCGGCACTACCTGGCCATGGTCTATCAGGATGCCGCCCAGGCCCTGCGCATGGGCTTTGCGGCCCTGACTAATGTTGCGGAGCCCCTTGTCCTTAGAGGAGAACGGCGGTTTGGAGTGCTGGAAGCGGAGGCGCAGGAGGCTTTGGAGCGAGCCGATTTTCCTTTAGAGCGAGCCGGGGATCCCCCAGCTTCTCTTTCGGGAGGAGAGCGCCAGCGGGTACAGATTGCCAAAGCTTTAGTCCAAAAGCCTCTGGCTGTTCTTTTGGACGAGCCCACCACCGGTTTGGATTTGCTGGTGCAGGCCACCTTTCTGGATACTCTGCGCCGCCTCAAGCGGCAGTTGGGGATGAGCCTCATCCTAGTAAGCCACGATCTCTCGGTCGTGAGGGCTGTGGCGGATCGAATTGTGGTGTTGTACCAGGGGGAGGTAGTGGAGGAGGGATTGGCCGACCAAGTGCTGGAGGATCCTCGCCACCCCTTTACCCAGGATCTGGTTGCCGCAAGACTTTAGGAAGGGCAAGGTGTTGCAGGTCGTTAACTTAGAAAAGCGGTTCTTTCTTCACCGACTGGGGCGAGAGGTTCTGGCCTTCCAGCAGGTGAGCTTTTCCCTGCAAGCCGGAGAGTTTTTGCTGCTGGAGGGCCCCAACGGCTCTGGCAAGTCTTCTCTACTGCGAACCCTCTACCGCAGCTATTGGCCTACGGCAGGACAAGCCCTCCTGCAGACCCCTCTGGGAACGGTGGATCTGGCCCGCTTAGGGGATCGCGAGGTGTTAGCAATCCGCCGCGAGCGCATCGGCTACGTCAGCCAGTTTCTGGATCCCAGGCCCCGCACCACGGCCTTGGAGCTGGTTGCGGAGCCCTTGCTGTGGCAGGGAGTAGCGGAAAACCAAGCGCGACATCGAGCAGCAGAGCTGCTCCTGGAGCTGGGTCTGAAGCCAGAGTTGCTGGAGACTTTTCCAACCAGCTTCTCGGGGGGCGAGAAACAGAAAGTCAACTTGGCTCGCTCTCTCATCCACCCCTATCCGCTGCTGCTTCTGGACGAGCCCACCGCCAGCTTGGATACTGCAGCCAAGTTGGCCTTGCGAGAACGCCTACGAGCCTTGAAGCAGCAGGGAACAGCTATCATTGGCGTTTTTCACTCCTTAGACGATGTGTCGGGTTTGGTTGACAAAACCTATTCCCTGGAGGTGAGGGCAAATGTGGCTAGCAGGGCCTAAGCTAGTTCTCCCCGATGGTGTCCTCCCGGTGGGATCCCTGCGGCTGGAGGGGGAGCGGATTGCCGAGATTCGGCAGGGGCAAGTGGGGGAAGGGATCCCTTTGCGAGGACTTACCCTGGTGCCCGGCGTAGTCGACCTCCATACCGATAGCCTGGAGCCCGAGCTGGAGCCGCGCCCAGGGGTACAGCTGGCGGTGGACATGGCCTTGGGGATTTGGGAAAACCGAGCTTTGGCGGCGGGGATTACCACTGCCTTTGTAACTCTGTCCTTTTGGGAAGGCCTGCCTGGCTGGCGCAGCACAGAAACGGCCTTGGCTATGGCAGAGCAGTTGGTGGCGCTGCGTTCCCAGCTGGCTCTGGACTTGAGGATCCACGCTCGCTATGAGCTCTCGCGCCCCTTGGGAGCAGCAGCTGTTCGCCAAGCTCTCAGCCAAGGCTGGGTGGATCTCCTTTCCTTCATGGACCACACCCCCGGCCAAGGCCAATTCCGGACGCCGGAGGACTACATCCGCTACATGGCTCGCCAGCTGGCCCGGCCTTCCGAGGAGGTTGCCGCTAGTTTGGCGGCCAAGGCGGGGGAGGAGACCTTGCAGAGCTTTGCCCAATTGGCTCAGCAAGCGCAAGCTTTGGGGGTACCTTTGGCTTCCCACGACGACGACTGCCCCGCCAAGGTTCAGTTAATGGCCAAGATGGGCCTGAAAATTAGCGAGTTTCCGGTTACCCTAGCAGCAGCTTTGGAAGCGCGGAAACTGGGCCTGCTGGTGGTCATGGGGGCTCCCAATGCCCTGAGGGGATCCTCCCATGTCGGCAATCTCTCCGCTTCGGAGGCTCTACAAGTAGGAGCCCTAGGCGCCTTGGCCACTGACTACTCCCCCGCTTCAGCCTTGAGGGCTGCCTTTGCCTTGGCGGAGAAGCAGCTGCTGGATCTGCCCCAAGCCATAGCTTTGGTCACTCACAACCCTGCCCAGGCGGTTGGTCTGCAGGATCGGGGAGCCCTTCGCCCAGGCCTAAGAGCCGATCTAGTGGTGCTGCGGGAGAAACCCTTCCAGGTTATGGGTGTATTCGTTGCCGGCAGGCCCGTCTTTCTCAGAGATAGCATCTGTTGGAGGGGGGTCTTCTAGGCTTCCCGCCAAGGCCTAGGTTGGAAGGCGAAGACAAGACTTAGTCCTGCCCGAAGGCAACCCTGGGCAGCAGTTTCCGGGTTGGCTTGCGCTCCAGGGATAGGGCAGGCCGTTCTAAGCGCGTATCCACCAGTACCGAGGGAGAGGCCAAGTTAACGCGCTCCAGCAGACGCCGCAGCAGTTGAGCATCGATGATGTCCACCCCTTGGCGGGCTGTCGCCGTTCCGGCCACCAGGGGGGTAGGGGTGGCTGGAAGGGGGGATCCCATCTCACTGCGCCCAGGTTCGGCTAGCAGCAGTTCCGCCACTGCCTGGGCCAGTTCTTGGCCGTACACGCCATCGGGGCCAGAGGGGAGCAGATCCAGCCGTCCCTGCTGAGCAGCCAGGTGGCTCAACCCCAGTTGCACCGCCACTACGGCCGGGCCCCGATCCCCCTGCCTCACAGTGCGCTGGCCGGCCAGAATGCTCTTCAGTTGGGCCCTGGCTGCCTCTTGGTCGCTAGCCGGCAAAAGTTGCACCAGCCCTTCCAGCCGATCTCCCTCAGAGCCAGCCTCGGCTTCTGGATGGGGATCCCTTGCCCATAGGCGGTTCAGGTCGTAGAGCAGAATGGCATGGGGCACAGGGCGGCTGGGCTGGTTGGGGCCGGCATGGCCAGTAGCGAGGATCTCCCCTTGGTAGACCAGCGAGGTGCTAAAGCCAGAGTCCAGCAGCACCGCCTCGCGGATCCCACTTTTGGGCAGAAGACGGGCCAGGATGGCGGCGTTGACGTGGGTTTTGGTAACTCCGATCACTACCTGGTCTTGGTTGTCCACCCCAAAGAAAGCCCTGGGGCGAAACTCGGCGGCGCTAGAGAGGCGGAAGGAATCGATCTCCGCCTGGGAGAGGGCATGGCCGTCCTTAACCAGCCACAGGCCCGCCACAAACAGATCCGTAACATCCGGCATCAACTGGCGGATGTTTTCAAGCCGGGTCATAGTATCGGGGTCGAAGGGCACAAAGCGGATGCGATCCCTGCCCAGCAGCACCAGGGGGCGACCGCGCAGCACCTTGTCATCTTCGGGGCGACCGGGGATGAAGGTCTTGTGGTTGGCAGCCATCGCCGGCCCCACCATGACATTGCTGGCAGAGTTGATCCAAGGGATAGAGAAAAAGCTGCCATTGATGCCGGCATCGGCCTGGTAGCGCTGGACCAACGTCCTGACTTCGTAGCGCCGTTCTGCGTGCACTGTGGCTGCCCGTCCGCCGCGGATGGTGAGCACCCGCACCCCGTCAATGATCTCGTCGGTCAGAGCCAGAGGCTGCGTCACATCCAGCCGGTAGTCGGGGCTGCGGTTGAGGGTGAAGGCGCGGGCGCCAATGATGGCCTCGGTGATGCGAAACTGGTTAAAGCGTCGCACCTCCAGCAAGTTGGGCGATTGTCCTGTAAAACCGGGATCCATCGTAAAAGACATCCGGTAACCGGCATCGGCCAGGTATTGCTTCACCCGCTCGTCCCGGTTGCCT
Organism: Thermostichus sp. OS-CIW-32; assembly: GCF_054060415.1. Taxonomy (NCBI): domain Bacteria; kingdom Bacillati; phylum Cyanobacteriota; class Cyanophyceae; order Thermostichales; family Thermostichaceae; genus Thermostichus; species Thermostichus sp. OS-CIW-32. Next base: position 17,637 of record NZ_JBSSDD010000002.1, read on the forward strand.
TCGGGATAGGCAAAGTAGTGGATGGGGTGGCCCAGCTCCTGCTCCAGCTTGGTCTTGCAGTCGAACACTTCCCGCCGCAGACGGGCATCGTCTAGCACCCGCAGGTCAGGAGGATGGTTGACGGTATGGGCGGCAAAGTCAATCAGCCCGCTGGCATCCATCTCCCGCATCTGATCCCAGGTGAAGTGATCCTTGCTGGTGGGCACGCCGACAAAGCCGGTTTGCACAAAGTAGGTGGCGGGGTAGTTGTACTCCTTCAAAAGGGGGTAGGCGTTCTCGTACAGGCCCAGGTAGGCGTCGTCAAAAGTGAGCAAAATGGCTTTTTCGGGCAAGGGATCCCCGTCCCGCAGGTGTTTGTACAGTTGGTCGATGTGGATGGGGGTCAACCCCGCCTGCTTAATGGCCTCAAAGTGTTGCCGCAGCTCCGCCGCCGTAGTGTCGAACCAGACCTGCTTGCGGCCAGCCACCACATCGTGATACATGATGGCGGGCACATAAGAAAGGCTGGCCAAGGGATCCAAAGCAAAGGGATCCCGCTCCAGTTGGGTCTCTAAGGAGATGGGCAAGCGCTGTTGAGCCGCTTTAGCGTGGGCGCGGGGGGCAGGGATCTCCGCTAGAGGTGGCGAGAGCCCCGGCAGGCGGCTGACCCAGTCGGGATGAGCAGTTGCCCAGGCCACCAGGGCCCCAGCCCCAAATCCCAGCAGGATCACCAGCAAGCTTAAGAAGGGGAGTAACCTCGGTCGAGACTTGGCCAGCGGACGTCGAGAGGAAGAGGAAAAGCTTTGTCGTGGAGTGGGCGAGGGGTACGGCTGGGATCCCCTTGCTGACCCAAAGCCTGCATGGCCTTGGGGCATCGACCCTCCCAAGCGCGTCGGCTGTCGTCGAGATGTCATGGCCTCACTCCCCACTCCCAATTGCAAAAGCTCAGCCCTCGCCGGAACGCCTTTTCCTACCCAAAGCCCACCCCCAGGACAGCAGGAAAAGGCAGCCTTCCAGGCAACGGCAAAACCAACGCCAGCCTACCACCCCATCCTCAGGTTGAGGATAGGGGAGAAATCGCCGCATGCTTTCTACAGGGATCCCTCGTTGAAATTGTTTGAACCAGAACGGCCTGGACGGGTGGCCTGAAAGAACCCAGAACCTCCCAGGAAGCCGCCCGCTACTCAAGGGTGCTTAGCAGATTGGACTCGGCAATGCTGACGATCTTGCCTCCCATTTGGGTGATCCGTTTCACTTCTTGGGAAAGGCGGCTGAAGGGCACTTTGTACTCGACAACACTTCTGCGCACACCTCCTCCCACGAGGCCGGATACCTTGATGGCGAAGATTTTATCGCTATTGGGCAGCCCTCCTTCTGAGCTGCTGGCCTGAGCAACCTCTGGTTCTGGAGCCGATGCCACCTGAGGCGCCGTGGCGACGCTCTCCCGCTCCAGGAGTAGCCGCCAGCTGCGGGGATAGGCAGGCGCCAAACGATAGACCACCTTATAGGAGCCGGCTATGTGGTCATCCTCGGCCTCCACCTTCACCACAGTTCCCGCTGGAATGTCCAGCTTGGCCCCCTTAGACATGACTTTAATTCCCGGCCAATTGGTGGGCACATCCGTCAGCAGCTCGACCTCAAAGGCTTGATCCCCCAACAACAACTTGGCCATCTCAACAACTCCGTTTTGCTCAGCACTCAGTGGCGAGAGAGCCGCTCACAGCCACAGCTTTACCGTCAGACATTCTACCGCTGCCAGGTGCCCACCAGAAGCTTCCCGCTGGCATGGGTCAGCTGACGTCCTCCCTTCAACGAATTGAGGGAGATCACTGATGTCCTCCCATTCTAGAATTGGGGTGTTGTAGATTTGTTAAGCAGCTGTAGATTTATTGCGGAGGTAGAGGGAGCGCCATGAACCTGTTGAGCTTGGCCTTGCCGGATCTGTCGGCAGCTTCGGATGGGTTAGCCGCCACCTTGCAGCCCGTAGCCCAGTTTTTTGCCGGCCTTAACTTGCCCCAACCCATTGTGCAATGGGGTCACCCCTTGATGATGGGGATCGTGGTGGTGGTGATGGGCAGCTTTGTCGGCCTGACTGGGTGGCGAGGACGGGCCTTGCGTCTGGCAGCCGCCTCCACAGCGCCAGAGGGATCCCTGCCGGAAGCGGCCCAGAAGCCTCTGCTTGACCACCGCAAATTGGCCCCCTGGATGGCCACCTTCATTGCCTTGGGCTACACTGGCGGCCTTCTTTCTCTGGTGATGCAAGGGAAGCCCCTGTTGAGCAGCCCCCATTTTTGGACGGGATCCCTGGTGTTGCTGTTGTTGGCGGTGAATGGAGCTTTGTCCCTCAGCGGCTTTGGGGGCAACCGCGCTGCTTTGCGCACCACCCATGCCTATGTGGGCAGCCTCATTCTATGTGTACTGTTTGCCCATGCCCTGCTTGGGCTCAAGCTGGGTTTGTCGTTGTGAGTGGCAGTAGGCTTCCCTCTGCCTGGGCAGGAACTAGCGATAAGGCTGCAGGGATTGCAGCAGGTGGAGCACGGTGAAAATGCCGATACCCAGCAGGACGACGGATCCCACCAGGTAGCTGCTGGCATTGGAGCGCTGCTCTTCCAAGAGGGCTTCAGGGGATTTGGGGGCAATCATAAACCTTTCCCCAGAAAGGGGTTTTCGGATCACGGGATCCCCTGCCTCAAAACGCACCTGCCCCATGGTAAACGCCATCGCATCCACCGGAATCACCCATTCCTTATAGATAAAAGCTCGGGTGGAGCGATTTTCTGTTCTCACTCCGGAAAGGTAGCGCTTGAGATTGAAGTTGAACCGGCTGGGCCCTTTTCCTGGAAAAATATGCTCATCCACAACCGACATAGCCTCTATCTCCGCACCTGTGGGATCCACCCTCACCCTTCCAGTTTCGTCTTCGATGAAAAAAGGGATCTGGCGAACCACCGAGTGAAGGGTTTCGTCTCTCGTTCTCGTCTCTCTTTCAAGGAGATATTCCCGACCTGTGCTCGGATCGTAATACACGTTGGCGTAGTGTTTTTGGGGAGAGCTTACTTCGGAAAACGGCGATTTTTGAGGATAGCCTGGAGAGCCAAGCTGCTGGGGGTAGTCGGGGTAACCAGGCTTTTTCTGGAAAGAACCGGAACCGGGGTAGCCAGGGTTGGGCTTTTGTGGAAAAGAATTAGAGTAGTCGGGATCAACCCTTTTCTGAAAAGAACCGGAGTCAGAGTAGCCCAAGCCGGGCTTTTTCCCGACCATCTCCCCCGGATAGGATTTTGCTCGGGATCCCAAGCGTAGAGCGTTCTGATATTCGCCTTCGCTGATCCGTTCGCTATACGCTACATCGCCTTGGCTATTCAAATACCTTCGATAGCATTCGATCTCGTCATACTCCCAAGAGATCTCAGACTTGTAGTAGACGCAAGGCTGTCGCGAAAGTTCCGATACCAAAGGCCGATCGCACACAACCCTGCCGTAAACTTGAGCCAAGTTTGCTCCTTTTGCCTGGGGGTTGGTCTGACCGAGATGGCGAAGCTCGGCTATCTTGAGCAACCGAGTTGCAGAGAGCTGTTGAACCAACCTTTGGGAGCGCAAATACTCAACAAACGAAAACAGAGAGGCAGGAAGACAAAGCAGACCAAGCAGCATCAGCCAGTTCATAAAGGCCTTCCTTTCCGGGGGTGGGAGTGAAGTTGGCCTCATGCTAGCAGTTACCTGTGAAACAGGATTTAAGAGAAGTTTAAGGCAATCCCGAATGCGGGCAGTTCCAAACTTTACCAAGAAGCTAGGCCTGAAGCCCCGCCCTTCCAGGACGGCTTTTGCCCTGTTAGACCTGCGATAAGATACACCCACGCTGGTCAGAGAAGCCAAACTCCTCAACGCCACTCCAGCGCAGTACCAAGCCTTGGATGACAGAGTACACCGGCCAGGTGGTGGGGCTGGATGTGGGCGACAGCAGTGGGCAAGCTGTGCCGTGTCTCCAGTTTTTGCGTCGTGCCGAAAGGAGATTGAAGCAACAGCAAAGAAGACTGAGCAGAAAGTTAGGCCCACGGCCCGCTGGCGTGAATAGGAAGGGGGTAAAACCTCAATACAGCAACTACCACAAGTAGAGGAAGCGGCTTGGCGAGGTACACTTCAACCAAATCAAAGTCTGGCGCCAGCGTAGAGACCGGGTTATTGAGCTAGCCCAGTGTGTGGGAATGTCTCACGACATTGTGGTTTATGAGGACTTGCAGGTGCAGAACTTGGTGAGAAATCACCACTTGGCCAAGTCTTTCACGCTAGCGGCGCGGAGCGCTTGGGGGAACGACTGGGGAGATAGGCACCGCCGTCGTGGAGGGGAAACCTGATACAGCTAAGTGCTGTCGCAGAACCAGGAACCAGAATCCTTGCTCTTTGGGGCGGGGGGCATGTCAATCGCGCAACACGTAGCCTACCCCGCGCACCGTCTGGATAAGGCGCTTCTCCCCTGGGCCTTCGATCTTGAGGCGCAAGTAGCGAATATAGACCTCGATGATATTGGAGTCGCCCGTGAAGTCGCAGCCCCACACATGCTCTAAGATCTGTTGGCGGGTGAGCACCTGACGGGGGTGTTCCATCAAGTAGCGCAACAGGTCGTATTCTTTGGCCGTCAGCTCCACCTGTCGCTCTCCCCGGGTTACCTCCCGCGTTACGGGATCCAGAATCAGATCCATGAACACCAACTGGCCGTCGCGGGATCGCCTTGGCTGCCGCAAATAGATCCGTATCCGAGCCAGCAGCTCCTGAATGCTGAAAGGCTTGACCACGTAGTCATCCGCCCCAGCGTCCAAGCTTGCTGCCCGATCCGCCACCTCATCTCTGGCGGTCATCAGCACCACGGGCACGCGGTTGCCCGTTGAGCGCAGCTGCCGACAAAGGTCCAGGCCTGAGATCCCGGGCAACATCCAGTCCAGCAGCACCAAGTCAGGGCTATGGTTGCGGGCTGCCGCCAACCCCGCCGTGCCATCGCTGGCCACACTGACTCGATATCCCTCACCGGCCAGCTCGGTCTCTAGGAAACGGGCCAGCTTGGATTCGCTTTCGATCACCAGGATGTGGGCAGAAGTGGGTTCAAGTTCTGGCATACGCTCTCTTGCTGAATCCAAGGAAGACGCCGAAAAACTTGCTCATTGCCCCCAAGCATATCTCAACCGTATGGATTGGCAGTCGAGATGACTGAATCCGTCCTAGCCTGCAACAGCCTTGTGGAATTGCCTGGGGTTGATATCAGCAAGTGCTTTGAGTTATTCAAAAGGCATTCATGTACCTTCTCACCATGAGTATCCTAAGCCATGACCCTCTCTCCTGTTCGGCTCACCCCGCCCCTACCTCCCATTCGATGGGAAAAACTGCCGGAAGACTTTCCCTTGCCGGATGAGCCTGTGGAAAGCACCTTACAGCCCCTTTTGGCTGCTGCTCTGCGTGAGGCATTGGAACTCGCTCAGATGATCCCTGCCCAGGCTTTGATCGCCTCCAACTTTGGCCTTTGCAGCACTGTCGGGGACAAGGTGGTGGTGAAAGCCCCCGACTGGGTTTATGTGCCCGCAGTACAGCCGATTCCCGAAGGAGAGATCCGCCGCAGCTATACCCCACACTTAGAAGGGAATCCCCCGGCGATTGTGATGGAATTCATCTCCGAAACCGAGGGCGGCGAGTACTCCATCAATCCCCACTATCCCTATGGAAAATGGTATTTCTACGAGCGCATTTTGCAGGTGCCTGTCTATGTAATCTTTCATCCCAAAACCGGTGAGCTGGATGTCTACCGCCTGGAGAATGGCCGCTATACCCCTGTATCGGCGGATGAAAACCGTCGCTACTGGATCCCGGAGATTGGCTTGTTTTTGGGGGTGTGGCGGGGACAAAAAGCCGAGACCAAAGCCAACTGGTTGCGGTGGTGGACTGCCGATGGGAGTTTGCTGCTGTGGGGGAGTGAACATATAGAGCAGGAGCGGCAGCGGGCCGAACAGGAGCGGCAGCGGGCTGAACAGGAACGGCAACGGGCCGAGGCGGCAGAGGCAGCTCTCGAACAAGCCCGTCTGGAACAGCAGCGCCTAGCCGCGAAATTGCGGGAGTTGGGCGTGGATCCCGAGGCAATAGCCGATTGAGGGCTCTCCTAGTAGGTGCGCCCGCGCCAAGAGCGGGGCCGGCTGAGGGCAGATAGGATTATCCGCAGAACGGCCAAGGGATCCGCCAGAGGCGACATCCAGAACGTCCAAGGGGGATCCTGATAGGAGCCGCGAATGCCCAGCAGTACACCTAAGCGCAGAATCAGTAAGCCTAGGTTAAGCCCCAGCAGCACCTGCTCCGTCAGGGAAAAGGGAAACCCCATCCCGGCTTTGCCCAACAGCCCTACAACCACCGGCCCAGGGATCCCTTGGGTGAGGACGAGGAGAGCTATATCCCCCCACAACTGGGCCACAGGGGTGGCATCTTTCAAATCCAAAGACCGCCCCCACTCTCGCCAAGTTTCGCCAAAAGAAGTGTACATGCGCACCTTGAGCAGGTGCCGACCGTCGTAAAAAGCTACTTTAAAGCCGGCTGCCGCAATCTGCCGCACCAAGGTGACATCGTCACAGAAGGAGGCCCGCGCCACTGTGTAGCCATTCATCGCTTCCAGCACCGACCGGCGCACCAGCATACATTGCCCATTGGCCATCGTCCGTTCTGGCAGGGTAGCCCTGTCTCCGGCTGCCCCATAGCGATAGATCAGGGTTACCAAAAGAGCCGGTTGCAGCCAGCCTTCCCCCCAGTGCTGCAAGATAAACTGCGGTGCCAGGGTGATCAGATCCAGACCTTGGGCCTGGGCGGTTTCCAGCAGGCGCTCCACCAAGCCTGGCTGGGGGCGGGTATCGGCGTCGATGCCCAGGATCCACTCAGAGGCCGGATCCGACTGGAGAAATCCGTAGTGCAAAGCCCAGGGGCGGCCCACCCATCCGCCGGGGAGGGGATCGTCGGTCAGCAGGCGAAAGCGGGGATCCCGCTTGGCCATCTGCAGCACTTTTTCGGGGGTGCCATCTTGAGAGCGGCTGTCCACCACCAGCACCTCCCGCAGGACGGAGCTCTGTTGGTGCAATCCTTCCAGGCAGGGATCGATGCGCTCGGCTTCGTTGAGGGTGGGCAACAACACGCTGACCAAGCCCGGCTGCAAAGGGATCCCAGGCTGACCGGGAGGCAGAGGGGAAGGGCGCCGCAAAGAGGGCAGCAGCCGCGCCAGCAGCACCGCCAGCATCGGCACTTGCATAACCAATAGACTCAGGGCGGCAGCATCTCCAGCCCAGGCAGGGATCCCGTTCATGCCAGTTCTAACCTGTAAGGGAAAAGTGTCCAAGAATGCTTGCAAGAGAAGCCCAGGGAGGACAAACTCATACTCATGGTGATTTAGCAATTCAAAATCAGTCTGGTTGCATCGTGCCTGTGCCCATTCCCCCTCAAACCTGCCGGGCTCTTCATGGATGTCTTCATCCGGCTCAGCCACAAGGGATCCCCTGTTACAGTTGTGAAATTGCACAGTGAAAGGCTCAACGCCGCGATTGCCCGCGAGGTACGGAAAGAGCTAAGCCAAATTCTCACCAAGAAACCGGGACATTTCTTGTTGGATCTTAGTCAGGTTAGCCTGATCGACAGCATGGGGTTGTCGGTTCTGGTTTGGGCGCATCGCCATTGCCGCGCTTCGGGCTATCAACTCAAGTTCTGCAGCCTGCAGGAGCAGGTCAAGCTGCTCTTCTCCATCACCGGCTTGGATGCCATTTACGAAATCTACCCCTCTGTAGAAAAGGCGCTTGAGTCTTTTCCGTAGCTCTTTCTATTGGGTCGACTCAGAACTGCCATGGTACCAACAGGATCCTACCAACCCCGGGATTAGCCCAGAGGTTGAAAACCCGCTCAGGGAGTGGGGTTATCGTTTTGCCTCTCGACCGTCTGGGGCCGGTTCACCTGAGCATAAATCTCTGCTTGCTGCTGGATTTGCTCCCGAACTTGGGGCGGGGCCAGCCGGGCTGCTTGCTCAAACAGCTCAGGCGCTTTTGCCCGTAGGTTTTCATCGGTGGCGGAGCTGAGGGCTATGGCTTTGCCCAACACGGGGGTGAAATCACTGGGATCCGCCGCAATCAACTTGTCGTAGAGGACTACAGCTTTCTCAGTCTGGTTGTTGCGGGCGTAGACAAAGGCCAAGCGCAAACGTACATCATTATCTTCCGGCACTTCTTCAAGATGCTTCTCCAGCAGGGCAATGGCCTCAGAGGTGCGGCCCAGGGTTAGCTGCACATCCACCAACTGCTGCAGCACCTGGCCATCTTTGGGATCCCCCTCGTAAAGGATCTGGAGCTGTTCTAATGCCCCTTCAAAATCCCCCGTATCCTGCTGGATTTCGGCCAAAAAGGCTCTCAGTTGCCGATTTTCGGGCTCCAGTTGTACCAGCTTCTTCAGCGGCTCAATGGCCCCTTGCGGCTCGTTCAATTGCAGTTGGGTGTCGATCAACCCCCGCAGGGCAATGGGGTTATCCGGCTCCCGCTCCAGCACGACGCGATAGCCGTCTGCCTGGGCCCGCAGTTGCTCGGTTACCAGGCTGGCCTCTGGAGATTCGGAAGGCCCGAGGGCCTGGAATAGCGGGCCAAAGGAGAAGCCCAAGAAAGTTACCGTGCCCACCACCAGCAGCAAAATGTTGAGGAGCTTGCGGGCTGGGGATTCTTGGGGTTTGGACTGAGGCATAAAGGGCTCGCGCAGAAGACTCCTCTGTACTCTATCATCGGCGCCGGGGCAGGCTGCGGGGTGAGGTTACCCAATACCCAAAACTTTTGAAAACAGCATCCAAGGGGAGGGCAATGCCGTACTGAATTTAGGTAGTGCTGAATCTTTTTGCCACCCCTCACTCCCTCTTAACCATGCGGATCACCTGTTACCCCGACAACCTCACCTTGGAAGCCAATCCCCTGCTCACGGTTCTGGAAAATCTGCTCAAGGCGGGGGTGCGCCATGTCCATGCCTGTGGGGGCAATGCCGCCTGCTCCACCTGTCGCATCCTGATTTTGGAAGGCAGCCAAAACTGCCGCAGCATGACTCCTGCCGAGAAGAAGTTAGCTCAACGGCTAGACCTTCCTGTACATATTCGTCTGGCCTGTCAAACCCGCATCACTGGAGATGTCACCCTCCAACGGCTGGTGATCGATAAAGCAGATGTGGAAGTGGCCCAACATCAATTGCAGGCCCACTCGGTCGGCAGCCAAGTCACCGCCGCCATTCTCAGCGCTTCCCTGCGGGGGACGGCCAACTTCGACGAGGAGAACTTTCCCTACGATGTTGTCTACACCTTGGGTCGCTACTTCACCCAAATGGGGGCCTTGGTGCAGCAATATGGGGGAGTACTGGCCAACCAGAGCGGGCTGAGAAGTCTGGCTTTGTTTGGTCTCAAACAACCCGAGCTGGCCGTACAGCAGGCACTGCAGGCGGGATTGGCGCTTGGGCAGTCGGTGGTGGAGTTGAACAGGTGTTTGCGGCAACTCTCCTACCCGCAGGTCAAGCTTGCCATCGGGATCCACCACGGCCCGGTTCTTCTGCTCCCCATTGATCCCCAAGATCCGCAGCGGTTGTCCGCCTTCGGGAAGTCGGTTCAGTTTGCCACCTGGCTGGAGTCGGTTGAGGATGTTTCGCAAGGGGGGGAACAGACTGAGGAACAGAGCTCCCGGTTGCTCATCTCGGCAGCCGTGTATCGAGCCCTGGAAGGGCAACTCCTGCAGGTGGAGCCTCTTTCGGTGAAACCCGTTCCCAACGCCAAACCCATCCGAGTTTACAGGGTGCACCCTGACCAAGTTAGCTTGCCGGCTGGCGAGGAGGAAGCTCCAGAAGCAGCCAAGCCCGAACCGATTGGATGGCTGGAAGCGCTCCGGGAATGGCTACAGGCTTGGTCTCGTTTTTGAGGGATCCCTTCAGGCAAAAACGCCATCCCTTTGCTGAACTTGGGCCTGCAAATAGGGGATCCCCATCCGGTGGCAGTAGTCGCCGAAGCTCTCGCCAGGACGGCGCTCCTGCTTGTAGGCCTGCAGGAGAACTCTCATCAGCGGCACGATCTGGCTAATGTGCACCCGCTCCTGAAACACTTGCGCCAGGCGATCCCCGCGGGGGCTGGCTCCCAGCCAAATCTGGTAGTAGCCATCGGGGGCGGATCCCACCAATCCCAGCTCGGCCAGGTAGGGTCGGGCACAGCCGTTGGGGCAGCCGGTCATGCGTACCAAGAAGGGCGAATCTTGCAGATCCAGCTCCTGCAACAGCTGATCCAACTGGCGCACCAGCCCTGGCAAAGCTCGCTCCGACTCAGTAATGGCCAAGCCGCAAGTGGGCAGCGCCGGACAGGCCATCGACAGCCGCACCAGTTGAGGGATCTCTTCTTTGGAGAGCACCCCGTGGGACTTGAGGATCTGGTTGATGGCCTCCCGTTGGTGCTCTGCAATGTCGATGAAGAGCAAATCCTGAGTGGGGGTCAGCCGCATGTCCAGAGAAAACGCCTCCACAATCCGGCGCAGTGCCGTTTTGAGCTGTCGCTCTGGGGTGTCCTGGATGCGGCCATTTTCAATGGAGATGCCCAAAAACCAACGGCCATCCCCCTGCTCGTGCCAGCCTAGGTAGTCGTCGCTGTTGGGGACAAACTTGGGCATGCGCCGGAAGGGCAACAACTTCTCCCCCAGGTACTGCTCGACCACACGGCGAAACTTGCGGATCCCCCAATCTCTCACCAAGTATTTCAACCGCGCCTGCTTGCGGTCGTAGCGGTTGCCGTAGTCCCGCTGTACCGCCAAAACCGCTTGGCAAACCCGATACACCGATTCCGGCGGGGCAAAGCAGAGCTTTTGGGCCAAAAGGGGCTGGGTTTCTTCCTTGCCGTGGGTACGCCCCATGCCCCCACCCACCACAATGTTGAAGCCCTTCAAGTTGCCCTTGCGATCCGTGAGCACAATCAAGCCCAAGTCCTGGGAGTACACATCTACCGTGTTTTCCCCAGCTACGGTGATGGCTGTCTTGAACTTGCGGGGCAAATAGACGGGGCCATACAGAGGTTCTGGCCCCTCCAGGCGCACCCCGTTGCCCACAAACTGCTCTGCTTCCCGCACTTCCTCATCCACCGGTGGGATGGGAACCGGCTCCCCATCCACCCAGATCTCGTAGTAGGCAGAGGTCTTCGGAGCCAACAGATCCGCCAGCTTGCGGGCATACTCTTGGGCATAGCGATAGGCAGGGCGATTTTTGTAGGGGGCAACCGGTGCCATCACGTTGCGGTTGACATCGCCGCAGGCGGCCAGGGTGGATCCCATCTGTTTGAGAATGCTGGCTATGGTGGCCTTGAGGTTTTTCTTGAGGATCCCATGCAACTGAAAGGTTTGCCGCGTTGTGGCTCGCAGGGTGCCATTGCCGTACTCATCGGCCAGCCGATCCAGGGTCAAGTAAAGCTGGGGGGGCACGTGTCCCCCTGGGATGCGGGTGCGCAACATCATCGAATAGGCCCGCTCCAGCCCCTCCTGCTTTCGCTGCTGCCGCCGATCCCGGTCGTCCTGCTGGTAAGCCCCGTGAAACTTCAGCACCTGCACCGCTGCTTCGCTGAAGTGGGTGGTGTCTTGGGCCAGCTCCTGCTGAAGGGGATCCCGTAGAAAGTGGCTGTCTGCCTTGATCTGCTCCACCTTGGAGCGCTTGGCCTCGGATGGGATCATGGGGGGCATTGGTGATCTCCGGTAAACCGGTCGGAATACTTGTGAATAACAGGCTATCACCTCCTTTGAAGAGCGTCCAGTTGGAAAAGTCAGCCTCTTATCCGGGTTTTGTTCCAAACCCGCAAAGCTTGTCATTTGAGTCAGCTGGAGATGTCGGCACTGCTAGCTGGCCAGGGCTAGGCGGGCACCGTACTCCTGCACCGACCACAGTTGCCAGGCACAATTCCCCTGCAGCTCCAAAACCAGGTCGTGGTAGGCCAAGAGGGTGGGGCGATGCCCAACGCTGATGTAGGTGGTGTTCAGGTGTTGCAGCTGCAGGTAGAGCAGTTTTTCGTTGGCCACATCCAGGGCGCTGGTGGCCTCGTCCAAAATGGCGTAGCGGGGCTGGGTGATCAAAATGCGGGCAAAGGCAAGACGCTGCTGTTCCCCTAGGGAGAGAGTGCTGGCCCAGTCTTTCTCCACATCAAAGCCGCCCACCCGCTCCGGCAAGTCTCCCAGGTTCACCTGGGCCAAGACTCGGATGAGATCTTCATCGGTGAGGTCTCGGCGGCGTTTGGGATAGAGCAGTTGATCCCGCAGGGATCCCAGCAGCATATAGGGTTTCTGGGGCAAAAAGAGCATCTCCTGAGTATCTGGGCGGGCGATGGATCCCTGGCCGTTGGTCCATAGGCCGGCAATGGCCCGCAACAGGGAACTTTTGCCGCTGCCGCTAACACCGACAATCAAAAGCCGCTGGCCGGCTTCCAAGGCGAAGGAGAGATCCCGCACCAGGGTTCGTTCTGAATTGGGGGTGAGCAAAGTGACGTGGTTTAGCGCCAATTGCTGGGCAATGCGAGTTTGAATGTTGCTTTCCCGAGCGCCGGTGTGGCGCAGCGCCGGATCTTCCAGAGACTCGTGAAAGGAGCCTAAGCGGTTGATCCCAGCGGCAAAACTGGAAATGCTTTGAATCTGGTTGGCCACAATGGAGAGGGCGCTCAACACCTGGCTGAAGGCAATGGTGGCTTGGGTAATGGTGCCGAAGTCTCGCACGCCGCTGAAATAAAGGGGAGCCACGATGACATAGGGCACAATGCGGGTGAAATAGTTGTAGGCGTATTGGAAAATATCGATGATGGCCTGCCAGATGATCAGCAAATTAAAATTGCGCAAGGCCGCACCAAAGCGATGCAAAATCTGCCTGAGTTCTTGATCCTCTCCCTGGTAAAAGGCGATGGACTCGGCGTTGTCGCGCACGTGCACTAAGCTGTAGCGGAAATCGGCTTCGTAGCGCAGTTGATCGAAGTTAATTTTAATCAGCTTGCGACCGGCCAAAATGGCAATGGCGGTACCGATAGTGGCATAGACCACCAGCCCCAACGCCAACGGACGAGAAATGCCGTAGAGGATGCCGGTGAAGGCGTAGAGGGTGAGAATCGAGTCGAGAATGTCCAACAGGAAGGAAAGGGTGGTGCCGGTAAAGGAGCGAACATCCTCGGAAATGCGCTGGTCGGGGTTGTCGATTTCGGTGTTGGCGGCGTTGGAATCCAGCTCGTAGTAAGCCCGCTGATCGAAGTAGCGATCCAGAAAATGATCGGTCAGCCATTCTCGCCAAAACAGCCCTAGCTTGAGGCGAGTGTAGCGGTAGATCACCAAAATCGGAATGGCTGAGATAATCAGCACTCCATAAATAATCAAAAACTGCCAGAAAGTGGGCTCTTCTTTTTGCTGCAGAGCTGTGTCGATAAACCGAAAGATAAAGCTGATCATCACGTTCAGCCGGTTTACCGTCAGCGACAGAAACAGCAAAAAGGTGAGCAGCGCCCACTGCAACCAGCGCTGGCGAAGCTGCCGCCACGCCGCCCCAAAACAAAGGCTGCTCAGAGCCAAGCTGACCGAGGCCACCCACAGCACTGGCGAGGACAAGTTTCTCTTCGTTTGCGCCACCAATCCGGCTGCCACATTGGTGAAAAACTCCGGGAATAGGGCTTGACCGACCAAAGTCACCCCAATCTCCACAAAGAACATCAGGGCAACCACAAACACCATGGCCGCTGCCAGCAAGCCCAAAAAGATCCAGCCCCCATAGCGTACTCTGGGGTAAAAGTAGGGCTGGGCCACCGTGATAAACCGATCCCACAGTTTGCGGTCAAAGTTAAATTGAGAGGCTTGGGATTCCATTGTTGTGGTCGGCGGAGAGAGCAAGATCGACATCTCCCAGGCTAGCAGGCCATGGGTGCCAATCTGTGTTCAACAGGAGCGGATTCATTGGGGGTGAAACGCGGATCCCCCTTGTCCCATCCAAACCGTCTTGGCTCTGGGTCTTGCTCACCCACACACCCCTTGCTTAAAGCCAGTGTCCCTTCAACCTTGCAACCGGTTTTGCCAAGCCGATTGGGCCGCCAGCCACACCGTCTGAACCGGCACGTGAAACTCCTGGGCGCGGGCCACACAGTCGCGAAACTCCGGCTGAGCGTTGACGATGCGGCCATGGTGGCGGGCCACTTTGATGTCGACCAAGCCGTAAGGGGTTTCCACCCGCTCGATAACCCGCTCCAGCAGGGTGCGCTGCTGTTGGAAGTGGCGAATGCCCAGGGTGGTGGTCTCCCGGAAGATGAGATCTTGACACTCCGGCACCCGATCCGGCGGACAGATGACGGTAAGCAGGATCCCCGGCCGCCCCTGTTTCATGGTGATCGGCTGGGTAAACACGTCCCAGGCCCCGAGGGCCAACAACTGCTCGCAGGTGTAGGCAACCACTTGGGGGTTGAGATCGTCAATTTGGGTCTGCAACACCGATACCGTTTCCGTTAGCTCTCCCCCATTGGCTTCCCCAATCCAGAGACGAAACACGTTGGGAATGGGCAGCTCTTGGGCACCGGCCCCACGCCCCACTTTTTCCACCCGCATCGGCGGACAGGGGCCAAACTCTTCCGCCAACGCCACAGCCAAGGCTGCTCCTGTGGGGGTCACCAGCTCGGCTTCCACCCCGTTGCTGAACACCGGCACGCGGCCCATTTCCCACAACTCGATCACCGCCGGCACCGGCACGGCCAATTTGCCATGCTCTGTGCTCACCCAGCCGCCCCCAACAGGATGGGGGGATGACAACACCCGCTCCACCTGCAGCCAATCCAGGCCAATGCAAGTGCCGACAATATCCACCAAAGCATCCACTGCCCCCACTTCGTGAAAGTGCACTTTTTCCACAGGCATCTGATGGACTTTTGCTTCCGCCTGCGCCAACTTTTCAAACACCGCCAAGCTGCGGGCCTTAATGGCTGGGGAAAGCTGGGATCCGGCGATCAAAGCCTGAATCTCCGACCAGTGCCGAGCAGGGGATCCCCCACTCTGGGATCCCAGTACCTCCACCACAGCTTGCAGAGCAGGCTGCCCACACCGCTGCACCCGGCTCACCTGCAGGCTATATTCCCCCTCGATGCCCAACGCCTGGAGCTGACGGTTGAGGTACTCCAAAGGCACCCCGCAATCCAGCAGGGCTCCTAGACACATATCGCCGGCAATGCCCGCCGCACAGTCGAAGTAGGCTATTTTCATGCTGGAGAACTGGGGGTAGCCGCTGCCGCCAGAATGGACTTGGATCCCTCTTGATTGTAGGCAGCAACCGGCCTGGAAAAGGCGACGGGAGAGCAGTTAGGCTTCCCTAGAGTCGGAAGATTCAGAAGATCGGGCAGCAGATTCCCGCCACTGTTGGATGACGTTGCCCAAATTGCGCCGAAACTCTCCAATGCCCAGCAGGGATCCCGGCTCGGGATCCCAGGAAGCCGAGAACACACCGTAGCTGATGCCCAAAAAACCAAGGCCAAACAAGGTCAGCGACTCTGCCAAGGTGAAGTAGGGGGGCAGAGCGACCACGTGGTTGGTCAAGAGATAGTAATTCACAAAAAAGCTGCTCAGACCTAGCCCAGAAGGGATCCCAGAAAACACCAGAATCCGCCGCACCATCCGCCGGCTGACCTCAGGGGGAATCACGGCAACAGGCTCCTTCTTGGCCGGCTTCTTCTCCACCTCAACAGAGGCCGAGGGGGAGCGACGGCGAAAGGTTTTGGACTGGCGGCTGAATTTGCCCACGAAGACAGATCTCCGATAGCGTTTTGGATGGGCTGCCTACTTTTTCACCCGGATGTTCAGCCGTTCGGCCAGCTCCCGGAAGCGGTCAGGAGAATGCTTGGCGATGTAGTTGAGCAAACGCTTGCGACGACCGATCATCATCAGCAGGCCGCGGCGGGAGTTGAAATCCTTCGGGTTTCTCTGAAGGTGCTGAGAGAGCTGGTTGATGCGACTGGTGAGCAGAGCCACCTGAACCTCGGCAGAACCGGTGTCGGTGTCGTGCAGTCGATAGCTCTCAATGATCTGCTGCTTCTCTTGTTGCAATAAGGCCATAAGATCAAGGGACTGGATGCACTGCTTCAAGATAATAACATCGGCTTTTCCTCCCTCGCTATGGCCGAGGAGGGTTATGGAGAGAATGGGATATGACAACAACCTCTGGGGATCCTCCGGCACTGCCCGCTTTGCTGGAGCTGTTGAACTCACAAGACTTGGGAAATCGGCTGCGCGCTGTCAACAAAGCCAGAGAACTGCCTGGGCCAGAAGCCCTGACATTGCTGCAGCGAGCGATTCACGACGAGAATGCCCGCGTCCGTTATGCTGCCATCAGCCAGATGGGCACCCTGTCTGGCGTCGATCCGAACCTACTGTTGCCCATTTTGCAGCGCTCTTTGCGAGAGGATCCGGAGTTCGATGTGCGGGCTGCTGCCGCCGCTGCCCTGGGGGATCTCAAGCAGCCACAGGCCCTGGCCGATCTCCTGGAAGCTTATCGGCGAGAAACGGAGTGGCTGGTACGGTTTAGCATCATCGCTGCCCTGGGAGAGCTGGGGAACCCTGCCGCCTTCGACACTCTGGTGGAAGCTTTGCAGGACAAGAGCGAGCTGATCACCACAGCCGCTGCCGCTGCCTTGGGCGATCTGGGGGATCCGCGGGCCATCCCCTACCTGGATCCCCTCATTGATTCCGACGACTGGCAACTGCGCTACCGCGTCTGCATTGCCCTGGCCAAGTTGGGAACAGAAGCCGCTCGCGCCGGACTGACCCGGCTGGCCCAGGATTCCCAAGAACAGGTGGCCGTACATGCCCGGGCTGCCTTGGGATCCCTGGAGATCCCCGGCTAACTGCCCTAGCTCATGGCATTGATGATGTAGTCAAAGTAAGGGGCGGCTTCAGCGGCTGCCGCCGGCTCCAACAAGCTGAGGGCAGCTTCCTTCAAAAAGACAATCGCATCGATCATGCCGGCGATGGGTACGTTGAGGGCATTGTACATTTCCCGCACCCCTATCAGGCCGATAGACTCAATCGGCTCTTTGCTGCCGGCAATAATGCCATAGGTCACCAGACGCAGATACCAGTCGTAATCTCGCAAACATTGGTTGTAGCGCTTGTCACCGTAGGCATTGCCACCGGGTTGCACGTACTCGGGCCGCTTGGCGAATAGCTGCTTCTGGGCCTGGTCGATGATGCGCTTTTTGTTTTCTGCTAACACCTGAGCGATTTGCAAGCGCCTCTCGCCGGTGGTCATGTAATTCCTGATGGCTTCCAGTTCGCTAACTGAGAGGTAACGCAGCTGGTCATCCGCGGTCTCGATGATCTGGTTGATCACGCTCACGGTAGGGATTCTCCTGTTTTCTAACTTGCTTTCAATTCGGTTCATCAATTCGCAACCCATCCCCCCAGCCCAAGGTCGGCCCAAGAGATGAGCAGGTAGCTCGGCAAGCCAGCGCCGCCGGCTGCTCCCAGTTTAGGATAGGGCAAACCTTCCCTCAAGCACTTTGGCGTGACTCCATCTCGAGACTGGCCCTAGATCCGGCCTCGCAGCCATTGGGCCATCTCATTGCGGCGTGGGGCAGCCTCCAGACACACCTCTTCGGTAATCCGCCCCTCTTGGTAAAGCCTAAACAGAGACTGATTCATCGTACACATGCCCTCATAGGAGCCGTCGGCGATCAGTTCCTCAATTTCGTCCACCGCCCCCCGCTTGATGTAGTCCCGAATGGCATCGGTGTTGCGCATGATCTCGTGGGCCGCAGCTCGCTTGCCATCGGTGGTGCGCACCAGGGTTTGAGCGATGATCGCCACCAGGGTTTCTGCCAGCTGCAGGCGCATCGGCTCCTGTTCCTCCGGCTTGTAAATCCCCAGCAAACGCTCGATGGTGCGGACGGCGCTGTTGGTGTGCAGGGTTCCAAAGACCAAGTGGCCCGTCTGGCCGGCCTTCAGGGCAATATCCACTGTCTCTCGATCCCGCATCTCCCCAATCAGGATGATGTCCGGATCTTCCCGCAGAGAGGCTTTCAGGGCATTGGCAAATTCCAGGGTGTGGATCCCGACCTCCCGCTGCCGCACCATCGATTTCTTGCTCTGGTGGACGAACTCGATGGGATCCTCAATGGAAATGATGTGTTTGGGAAAGTTGGAATTGATGTAGTCCACCATCGCTGCCAAGGTTGTGGACTTACCGGATCCGGTGGGGCCGGTCACCAAAACCAAGCCTTTGTGCTCCTCGGCAATGCGCTTTAGCACTTCCGGTGCCCGCAACTGCTCCAGCGTCAAAATTTTCAACGGGATCAGACGCATCACCATAGCCGGGCCAAGCAGGGAAACAAAGCAGTTGACCCGACACCGCACCAAACCCTCGTACTGGATGGCAGTATCCAGTTCCAAACATTCCTCAAACTGGCGAATTTGGCTCTCCGGCAGGCTTTCCCGCAGCCAGCCATAGAACATCTCGGTGGTGGTGACCGGGTAGTTGGTCAAAAGCATTTGCCCCCGATCCCGAAAGCGGGGCACTTCTCCTACCCCCAAATGAATATCTGAGTAGCCTTTGTCATAGGCTTCCTGCACCAGTTGGCGCAGGGTCAGGCCCGCAGGAGCAGCTGGAGCCACTGGGATCCGACCGGCAGCCGTTGGGCGAGCTGGTGGCGCAAAAGGCGGAGCGGCAGGATTGGGGCTGGGCGGCGGCACTGGAGGCCGAGCAGCAGCCGGGGTGGGCGGGGGCATCTGAGGAGAAGCGGCAGAGCCCGGCACAGGCACCGGTACCTGAGGGGGAGCGACAGCCACACCAGGCGGAAGGGGCCGACCCAGAATGGGGTTGGGGGGGTTTTTGGCATTGGCAGGCCGGGATCCCGTCCCTTGGGAGGCTGAACCGAGCACTGGATCCAGTTGCGTTGGGGGCTCCACCGGGGGCACCGGAGCAGCCGGACGAGACGGACGCTGCATGACCGGCGGAGCCGGGGGCTTCCAATCGGAGTCCAAATCGGTGGGAAACTGGTTTTCGGGGCTGACCTCGCTCATGACAAGCCTCGCTTCTGGCAGGGTTTGAGTCAATCTTAGGCTAGTATTCCCAGCCTGAGCAGAGGGTTAACTCAACCCAACCACCGGCAAAGC
Organism: Thermostichus sp. OS-CIW-32; assembly: GCF_054060415.1. Taxonomy (NCBI): domain Bacteria; kingdom Bacillati; phylum Cyanobacteriota; class Cyanophyceae; order Thermostichales; family Thermostichaceae; genus Thermostichus; species Thermostichus sp. OS-CIW-32. The sequence continues at coordinate 36,770 of NZ_JBSSDD010000002.1, forward strand.
TCCGGGAAGCTCCCTAAAAATTGGACGGATGGCGAATGAGACTCAGAAACTCTTCGCGGGTACGGGGATCCTCCTGAAACACCCCCACCATCGAGCTGGTGACCGTCCAGGAGCCGGCCTTTTGTACCCCCCGCATCACCATGCACATGTGGGTAGCCTCGATAACCACCCCCACCCCGTAGGGATCCAGCACCTCCATCAAGGCCTCAGCAATTTGCCGTGTCAGGCGTTCCTGAACCTGCAGGCGGCGGGAGTACATCTCGACGATACGGGCAATTTTGCTTAGGCCCACCACCTTTTGCTTGGGGATGTAGGCCACATGGGCTTTGCCGATAAAGGGCAGCAGATGGTGCTCGCACAGGCTAAACAGAGACACATCCCGCAACAGCACCATCTCGTCATGGCCCTCATCAAAGATGGCACTGTTCAGTAGCTCCTCCAAAGACTGCCGATACCCACTGGTCAAAAACTTCAAAGCCGCAACCACTCGTTGCGGGGTTTTTCGCAGCCCCTCCCGTTGGGGATCCTCCCCGATCCCCCGCAGCAGCGTCTCCACCGCCGCCACCATAGCCGGATCTGAGACATCCAAGCTACCCAATTCTTCTTCCGCAAAAGTGGCTCGATCTCGAATCACCCGAGACTTGAAATGGGCTTTGTCATCCATTCGAGATTGCGAGCCAGATCCGGGTTTCGCAAGGGTCATAGCAGGATATTCCTTGGTTAACGAAAGGCTAAGAGAACTCGGTGCATGCAACTCAGCTCAGGTGGCATCCAGTCAAAGGCTGCGATAGCCAAAACCCTCCCAAGTCACGGGCAACCCCAAACCAGCCAGGTCTAAAAGGCTCCCACCGCAGGCATGAAGGTGAGATCTTCCACCACCGCACCTGTGGGCAACCGAACAATATAGGTAATCAAATCGGCTACCCATTCCGGCGAGAGCATTTTGGAACGGTCGAAGTTGACCCCTACCGTGCCCGTATCCCAGAGGGACGTGTCCACGGCACCAGGGCACAGGCTGGTGACCCGAATGCCATGCTGTCGTTCCTCTTCGGCCAAAGCTTGAGAAAAGCCCATTAGGCCGAACTTGCTGGCACAGTAAGCTCCCCAGTTGGGAAAAGCTCGCTTGCCCGCAATCGAGATGACGTTGACAATCGTGCCGCAGCGCTGCCGGCGCATTCCGGGAAGTACGGCTTGGGCACACAGAAAAGCTGCCGTCAAGTTCAAGTCGATCACTCGCTGCCACTCCGACAAAGGTAAGGTGGCCAAAGGGCCAACGTGGGCCATGCCCGCATTATTGACCAAGACATCGCAGACGCCAAATCGATCCAGGAGAGCCTGCAACTGCTGGGGCAGAGCTGCTAAGTCGGCCAAGTCCATGGGAAAAACCGCTGCCTTACCCCCCTGGTCTTGGATTTGGGCCTGCACCGCTAGCAGATCAGGTTGGGAGCGGGCCACCAGAGCCACCGCTATCCCTTGTCGGGCTAGGGCTAGGGCTACCGCTCTGCCGATCCCTCGACTGGCCCCTGTAATCAGAGCACGTTCGGGAAACTTTGTCTCAAAACTCATTTACAACAAGCCTCTGGCGTGCGCCACACAAGCAAGCGCCACCCAACCTGAGAAACTTCCTTAACTAAGTGTAACACTGATTTTCCATCGCTTCCCTTGGAATCAGGGTAGGGCGCAGAGACCTCAGCCTGTCTTGCTCAAGATCCGTCCGCTGGCTGTTGAACCTCGATCCGGCTAGGTGGGGTCTGGGAGTATGGTAGTGTGGTAAGAATGGTGAAAATCTTTTGCAACAACAACCGTCATGGCTGAGTCTTTGTTTTCTCCAAGCCCCACTGCCGCGCGGGAGGATCCCTCCTACATCCTTCAGCTTGAGGGCATCAGCAAGGGGTTTCCCGGCCAGCGGCAGTTGGTTTTGCGGGAAGTCGAGTTTCGCCTGCCCCAAGGAGACATCCTCAGCATTGTGGGCCCATCAGGTTGTGGGAAAACCACCTTATTGCGCACCATTGCCGGATTTGAGCAGCCGGATAGCGGGCGGATCCTGCTGGGGGGGCAGGTTGTGGCCGGGGAGGGGCAGTGGATCCCACCGGAGCGACGGGGAGTGGGGCTGGTGTTTCAGGATTTTGCCCTGTTTCCCCACTTGAACGTGTTGGCCAATGTGATGTTTGGCCTCCGACCCACTACCCCGTTTGCGTCGGCGGCAGGGGGTGGCAATCGCTCCTCCTCAACTGAGTTGCGAGCTGAGTTGCGAGGCGCTGCCCAACAGGCGCGGGAACGCGCTTACGAGGTGTTGCGGTTGGTGGGCCTGGAAGACTACACCCATCGTTATCCCCACGAGCTTTCGGGCGGGCAGCAGCAGCGGGTGGCTTTGGCGCGGGCTTTGGCCCCCAGGCCTAGCTTGATCCTGTTGGATGAGCCGCTGAGCAATTTGGATGTGCAGGTGCGCTACTACCTGCGGGAAGAAATCCGCAAAATCCTCAAGCAAACCCAGACCTCGGCCATTTTTGTCACCCACGACCAAGAGGAGGCTCTCTGCCTCTCCGACTGGGTGGCGGTGATGCGGGAAGGCCGTATTGAGCAATGGGGATCCCCGGAGGAGGTTTACCGGGAGCCGGCTACTCGCTTCGTGGCAGAGTTTATTACCCAGGCCAACTTTCTGCGCTGTGAGCGGCGGGAGTTTGGTTGGCAGGCTGAAGAGCTGCTGCACATCCCATTCCAGGCTTTGAGGGATCAGCCCGACCCCAGCTTGCGCTGCGCAGAGTTGATGGTTCGCCAGGAGGAGTTGCATTTGCACCCTGATCCTCAGGGAGGCATTGTCATTCGGGATCGACAGTTTTTGGGGCGAGAGTACCGCTATTCCCTGATCACAGCAGCCGGCAAAGAATTGCACGCCCTAGCCCGGGAAGCCCTGCCTGTGGGCGCGCGGGTTCACATTGCTGTTGGGCAAGGTCGGCTGTTCCCCCTCGCTGAGGGGTCCTCCGTGGCTGAAAAAGAGCCAAATCGCGCAAAAAGTAAAAGTGTTGCCTGAGTCGGGGTTCTTTTGCACACCTTTAGCAACCCATCTTCCCCGCGACACGAAAGCCTTCGCCCCAGATAGGGCTTAGACTGGCAAGACGGTGGTCCAGGCTGGTAGCTCCCTCTGGAGGGACAAACTGGGTAGGCTGTTGGTGGAGGATTCAGTGCCAAGCTATGCAGGGATCCCGCATCGTGGCAGGCCCATCGGAGAACCGGATCGCCTTGGCGGAGTTCCGGGTGGGCGTGGATGCGGTCATTTTCTCCATCGACACTGAGCAGAATCGCCTCCTGGTGCTGCTGGTGCGGCGGCGGGAGGATCCCTTCCGCGGTTGCTGGGCTCTGCCGGGAACGCTGGTGCGGCGCTCAGAATCCTTGGAAGCAGCGGCTTATCGCATCTTGGCCGAGAAGATTCGTGTTAGGAACCTCTATCTGGAGCAGCTCTACACCTTTGGGGGGCCGGAACGGGATCCCCGTGAGGCCGAGGATGGCTATGGGGTGCGCTACCTGTCGGTCAGCTACTTTGCCCTGGTGCGGTTCCAGGATGCTGAATTGCTGGCAGACGGAGTGGAGGGCATTGCCTGGTATCCCGCCGACCAGATTCCCCCTTTGGCCTTTGACCACGAAGAGATTTGCCGCTATGCCCGCCGTCGCCTCTGCGCCAAGTTGGAGTACAGCCCGATTGCCTTTGACATTTTGCCCGCCACCTTCACGCTAGGGGAGGTCTATCAGCTCTACGGCACCGTTTTGGGCGAGGGGTTCTCCGACTACTCCAATTTTCGCGCCCGCCTACTGAAACTGGGTATCTTGCAAGATACCGGCCAGAAAAGTTCCCAAGGAACAGGCAGACCGGCAACCCTCTACCGTTTTGATGCGGCTGCTTTCGAGAAAATCCGTCATAAGCCGATGGTGTTTGTCTGAAGGCCGTCTGAGGGATCCCAGCTCGCCAAGGCCAAGCTGGCCGGATCGGTTGGTATAGATTGGCTTTTATTCAAAGGGAGTTCCATACATGACCACCTAGACAAAGGTTTATGCCTTGATCATGGTCATTTCAAGTTAGGCTGAGACACTTCCCAACTACTCCGCGTCGCTTCCACAACTATCCTCAACCCCTCTTCCAATGGAACAGTTTCATTCCTCGTTAAAATGACTACAGTCGTTTCAGGTTAGGGTGAGACGCCTAGGCTACTGAGAAAAGCTTTCTAGCCCTTTGCATTATTGCTCCGCAACGCTGACGCGACCAAGGTTTTAGGTGTGGGTGCAGTGTCCTAGTTTGAATCAAAGTGACCATATAGGATAGGAGCAGCCTGGTCATGACGCACTCAACTATCCCGGGAACCTTGCCAAGACAAATCTTTTGATGGATGCCGTAGAAGCCTGCTTCAGCACGGCTCAGATGCTTTCGGTGCCGTCCCCAAACTGCCTAGCGCTGCGGTTGGCTGAGCGAAGGTCTCAGGCCGGGATCCCAAGGGACAGTTCCTTTGGCGAACGCTCCGTGTAGTAGCAATGGAACAGGCTGAGGTCACCAGCAGCCTGGGGGCTGTGCTAAGATCAGAGACCGTGACAGGTGTTGTTTCAGGAGTTATCCAGGCATGTCTGCAGCAATAGATATCGCTGATGCCACCTTTGAGGCAGAGGTGCTGCGCAGCGATATTCCAGTTCTGGTTGATTTTTGGGCACCTTGGTGTGGCCCCTGTCGGATGGTGGCTCCTGTGGTTCAGGAGATAGCTGAGCAGTATGTTGGCAAAGTTAAGGTTGTAAAAATCAACACCGACGAGAACCCTCAAACTGCCAGCCAGTACGGCATTCGCAGCATTCCCACCCTGATGTTGTTCAAGGGCGGCCAGAAAGTGGATGTGGTGGTTGGCGCCGTACCCAAGGCAACTCTAACCACGATCCTGGAAAAGCACTTCGACACACCTGCCGAAGCCTGAGGGCTATGCCTTGGGTGTTTCAGAGTGTAACTTTTGGGTTCTGGATTAGAACCCAGCTGCCATTTTGTGCCGAGAACTGATTAAAGTAATTCCAGAGAACTTTAGGATCCCAGCTTGACCGATTCCGTTTCTTCCCTTCTGCGAGAGGTTTTTTCCAACGCTGAGACTCGCCTAAAGCAGTTGGAGCATCACCCCAACCGGACAGCCTGGCTGCGTATTGTGCAGTCGCTGCAGCGCATGGGATCCCTAGAGCTGAGCCGTTTGGATGCCAAGATCTTGGCGGCCACTCTTGAGGATCTGGAGCAGGGGTTTGCCGCCTTCCAAAACTACGCTCATCAACGCAAGATCACCGTTTTCGGGTCGGCACGGCTAGGGCCAGAAAGTCCCGAATATCGCCAGGCCCAGTTGTTCGCCCACTGCATCAGTCAACGGGGGTTCATGGTGATGACGGGGGGCGGCAGCGGCATCATGGAAGCCGGCAATCGAGGGGCAGGGCTGGAAAACTCTTTTGGGCTCAATATCCAGCTTCCCTTCGAGCAAATGGCCAATCCCGTTATTGCTGCCAGCGATCGGGTCATCAACTTCAAGTATTTCTTTTCGCGCAAGCTCTTTTTTGTTAAAGAAACCGACGCGCTGGTGCTTTTTCCCGGCGGTTTCGGCACTCAGGATGAAGCCTTTGAATGCCTAACCCTGATGCAAACCGGCAAAACCAAGCTCATGCCCTTGGTGCTGGTGGACAGAACAGGTGGCTGCTACTGGAAAGAATGGGACGAATACGTGCGGGAGCACCTGCTCGGTCGCGGCCTGATCAGCCCAGAGGATCTCTTTCTCTACACCCTAACCGACGATGTGGGAGATGCCTGTCAGCAGATTGTCGATTTTTATCGCGTCTTTCACAGCAATCGCTACGTGCGGGAGCTCCTGGTTTTGCGCTTGAACACCAGACTCTCACCGGAAGCCCTAGAGATTTTAAACGAAGAGTTTGCCGACATTCTCGATTCGGGCCGGATCGAGCAAACTGGGGCCTTGCCGGAGGAAGCCGAGGAAGATATTGCCCATCTGCCACGGCTGGTGATGCACTTCAACCAGCGCAACTTTGGACGGCTATGGCAAATGGTGCGCCGGATCAACAAGCTTCACCCGGAACAGCCGGATCCTCTGCAAATGCGCCCTGAACAAAAGTAGATGTATCAGCGCTCTCAGAACCATCCAAGAACCAGCAGCCAATTGTTTTGGTGGTGCTCCCAATGGGCCGGTTGTTTGTCAAAATCTGCGGCATCACCCGTCAGGATCAGGCGGAGGCCATCGCCGCGCTGGGGGTGAGTGCCCTTGGGTTCATCGCGGTGCCCAATACCCCCCGCTATTTGCCCCTCTCGGAAATGGCCCGTTGGGTGGGATCCCTGCCCGGCCCTGTGGAAAAGGTGGGGGTCTTCCTGGATCAGGATCCCCGCGCCATCGCCGCCTGGGTGGAAACGGTGGGCCTCACGGCTGTCCAGTTGCATGGCCAAGAATCCCCGCAAGATTGTCAGCAATTGGGGGAATGGCTTCCCGGGATCCGCCGCATCAAGGCCCTGCGCGTCCGCCAGCCGCAAGATCTGGAAGTGGCCAATCTCTACCGAGACTGTGTGGAGATGCTGCTTTTGGATGCTTATCACCCCCAACAGGCGGGTGGAACGGGGCGAACTCTGAATTGGTCAGAACTTGCCCACCGCTCCCTGCCCTTGCCTTGGCTACTGGCTGGTGGGCTGAACCCGGACAATGTTCTGCAGGCGCTCAGCCACCTGCAGCCAAGCGGCATCGACCTCTCCAGTGGTGTGGAACGTCGGCCAGGCGATAAAGACATCGACAAAGTCCGGCACCTGCTGCAGCAGCTTGGCTCCCAAGGGTGGGAGATTGCTCCTACTCTGCCGCCGATAACGCCAAGCGCAACGGGATGATCATTTGGCTGGGTTCCTACTGCAGCGACTGAATATCCAACCCCGGCTCGAACATCAGCTCTTTCACTTCCCCAAATCGGCCCATCACTCCAAGCTCCCGGTCGTTAAAGGTCACCAACACACCGCCCGCATTGCCGGTACGCAACACGATTGACTGCTCCGCTTCCCAATTCAACTCGGCCCCTGGCTGTAAGGTGGCCTCAAAAACCGTTTGCCCATCGGCGATGACCCGCAACCAGGAAGGGCGCTCCACAACGCGAATATCCAGACGCACCGGCTTGCGCCCCGCCCCCCCTGAGTGAGCATCCAAGACCTCGGGGAAGACGCCCTGAATGCGCGTCCATTGGTCGAGGGTGGGAAACAGTTGGCGGGCCGTGGGCTGAGCTGCCGACAGAGTGGGATCCGGGGAGTTGGCAGCAGGCGGTTGCTGGCCGGATCCCTCCCGACTGACCGTTGACAGGCTCACCAGCCAACGCCCAAAGGGATTGCCTGTGCCTTCCAAAAGAGCCGACAATCCCCCCACCGTCAGCACAATCAGCACCACATAAGCGGCCCAAAGGTGGAGAGGGCGCAGGGCAAAGGCAGGTTGCTGGCCGACAACGGCAAGAGGAGCTGGCGCGCGGGGGGTTTTGGCCGATAAAAGCGGAGAGGCACGCCGAGAGAGGGTTTCGCCATCCAACCCCAAATAGTCGGCATAGCGCTTGAGAAACCCTTGCACATACACCGGCTCCGGTAACCGGCTCAAGTCAGCTTCCTCCAGCGCCTGCAGATATTGGCAGCGAATGAAGGTATCGTTAGCTACTTCTGTCAACGTCAGTCCCCGTGCCTCCCGTGTTTGCCGCAACAGGGATCCCAGGGCTTCTAAAGAGTGTGCTGGCTCTTGCATCATTTGGCCACCTGCGGAAGAAAGGAGGCTACTGTGAGAGTTTGCACTCAGTTAGAGGCTCTGACGAGCTAATCGCGTGAGCGGGCCGGAGGCCTTAGAGGGCGCTTCCCGAGCTAGGATGAGCTGCTGTGCCCGGTGAGAGGGGCCAGCAAAGCTTGGAGCTCATGGGGATCCAACTGGCGGAACTGGCCTGCTTTCAGGTTGCCCAAGCCCAGTGGGCCAATGGCTTCCCGATGTAAGCTGAGCACCGGATGCCCAAGACGCTCCGCCACCCGCCGAATTTGCCGGTTGCGTCCCTCAAACAACACCACCCTCAGCCAGGAGCAATTGGGATGCTCCCTTTGCCGGAAATCCGGGGCAGGACAAAACTCCACCTCCGCCGGCAGAGTGGTGTACCCCTCTAAGTCTACTCCGTCTCGCCAATGTTGCAGAGTGGCCTGACTCGGATGCCCTTGTACCTGTACCCGGTAGGTTTTGGGCAGATGATAGCGCGGATGGGTCAGCTTCAAGGTCAAGTCGCCATCATTGGTGAGCAGCAAAGCGCCACTGCTGTCCGCATCCAGCCGGCCCACCGGGTAGAGGCGGGTTTGCCGTTTCCAAGATGGGGGGAGCAGATCCAGCACCGTCTTGCGTCCCCAAGGATCTGCACAGGTTGACAAAACCCCCACTGGCTTGTGCAGGAGCAAAACATAGCGCGCCGGATCCTTGGCCAAAGGGATCACTTGCCCATTCACCTCGATGCAATCCCGCTCTGGGTCGGCTTTGGAGCCCAGCTCAGTGACCACCTTCCCATTGACCCGAACGCGCCCGGCCAGGATCCAGGCTTCCACCTGGCGACGCGAGGCCAATCCCTGCTGAGCCAAGAGCTTCTGTAGCCGTTGGGGTTCTGCCATGGGGATTTGAACAGCAAAAGCAGCAACCGAAGCTGGGGGTGCTAGGCGGCAGAGCCTGGGGCCTCCGGCCCGCTTACGTGAACGGGGTTGGAGAGCCGGTCGGACACACCAGCAGAATTGGAGGGCAACAGCAGCATCTCCGACTGAGACTCTGAGTTTCCTCCTAGAGAATAGCTGAGGCCACAGTCGAACTCTTCTGCCAGCCGACAGACTTCCTTGAGATCTCCCACCGACCAAATGCTCCAACTGCTGCGAATTTGGTTATCCACCCACACTTCCACGCGATTGCCTTCGATGTGCATGATGCGCTTGGGCTTGGCTTCTGAAGGGCAACCTGCAGGCTCGGCCAAGGCCTCCGGCCCGCTCACGCGAAGGGAAGATTTTTGCCTCAAGGCCCCCAGAGCCGCCATGAGCTGCGGCAGAGCCAGCAAAAGGTGCTGAGTGGCCTGTTGGGGTTGCCCTTTCAAGCAGGAAACCAAAGCTTCGGCAACACTCTGGTTTAGGGCCTGCAGAGCTTGGAGTGGAGTAGCACCCCCTAGAGAGGGATCCGGTTGCAGTGGGCTTTGAACATCCATGAAAAGGCAGGAAAGGCATGGACAGCAACCTTACAGCCCTTTCGCAGGTTGACCACAACAACGCCGCTGCCCTTTGGAGCAGAGCGCTCTGGTTTGCGCAAGTGTGCCGCAGACATGGAGTCCTGTACGGATAGACGATCGGGGGAAGGGCTGTATAGCTCCCTTAAGCCTAACAAATCCAAAAACTTCAGGGCCCGCTTACGCGACACGAACGGTAAAAAATCTTTCTTCCATGTTGTCCGCATTGCTGCAAAGCAAAGGCCTCTCTATCTGGTCTGCTTAGCCATCGGTGCAATTATTCACCGCCCGATGGGTTTTCTTCGCCCTCGGCGGTGTCCTCAACCCCAGCTTGGGATCCCTCCGGTTCCTGGGCCTCAAAGGTCGGTCTCAGTTGGTTGAGCAGGGCCAAAACGCGGGATCCCCGCTCCAAAGAGCGATCCTGCAAAAACACCACCGTTGGCACCCGTCGCAGGCTGAGGCGCTGGCCGATTTCCCGCCGCACAAAGGGTGTGGCCGCTGCTAGCCCTTCCATAGCTCGGTGTTGAGCTGTCTCATCCCCATAAATGCTGACGAAGATGCGGGCGTTTTGCAGGTCATTGGAAACCTCGACATCCACAATGCTGACCATCCCTGCCCCAACCCGGTCATCTTTGATCTCCGAGAGCAGGATTTGGCTGACCTCTCGTTTGATCAGCTCTGCTACCCGTGCCACCCGTCGCGCTGTCGCCATTTTTAGATACCTAGGCTAACATCATCCGCAAGCCTGCTCTGGCTGGTGTGGAGCTCAGCCCTTGCCGGCTCGATCCCAAGAACAGTAGCCAATGCTACGAGCATCTCTTCCTTCCACCTTTATCCTGAGTCCATGTCCATCTTGCCTTGAGTATGTATACCTAAAGCCATCGATGGATGGATGGAGACGTGATGATCAAGACGCCAGAGGCGCTGCGGCGCTCCATTGAGCAGTTTATGCTGAATGTGACGGAGCCGCTTGACCCGTTGCTCTCGCTGAAGCTGACTCAGCTGGTGGTGATGTTGGGGGATACAGCTTACGCGATGGGATACAGCGATGGCCAGCAAAAGCCAGAGGAGCGCTGCCGCTATTGTCCCAGTCGGGTGTTCGACAGTCTAGAGCTTTGATAGGGTTCTTCAAGGTTCTTTAGAATGTAGCTTCTGGCCGCCCCGGCTCCCAGCCTTGGGGGGAGTGAGTTGAAAGGGGCGGTGGCAACCGGCCAAGATGGGATCCCATTGCTTGGCAGCCTATGACTTCCCCCGTTTTGCTTTGGCATCGTCGCGATCTGCGGTTAGGGGACAACACAGCTCTTCATGAGGCAGCCCAGCGCAGCTCTCAGGTGGTGCCTGTCTTCATTTTCGACCCGCAGATGCTGAGACGGTCGGACATGGCCCCAGCTAGGGTGGCCTTTTTGCTTCAGGCTCTGCAAGAGCTCCAAGAGCGCTACGCCCAGATGGGGATCCCACTGATCTGGCGGCTGGGGGATCCCTCGGTGGAGTTGCGGTGCTTGGCCACAGACCTGGGAGCCAGGGCCGTGTTTTGGAATGCCGATGGGGAGCCGTTCGCCCTACAGCAAGAGAGTCGAGTGCAGGCCAGTTTGGCCGCAGCCGGGATCCAGTCCTTCTCCTACCAAGATATGCTGCTGCACGGGCCGGGGGAAGTGTTGACCCAGGCGGGGGAGCCCTATTCGGTCTTCACTCCCTTCTGGCGCAGGTGGGCGAGCTTGCCCAAGCGGGATCCCTACCCAACCCCCGAGGGTCTGCAGCCGGTATCGGGACTAAAAGCGCAGCCTCTACCGACTTTGGCAGATTTGGGCTTTGTCTGCGACCAGCGGATCCCGGCAGCGGGGGAAGCAGCGGCTCAAGCCCTTTTGGAAGACTTTTGTCAGGGTTTGCGCATTTTGGACTACGAGCGAGCCCGCAACTTCCCGGCTGAGCCGGGCACTTCTCTACTGAGCCCCCACTTGTGCTGGGGAACGATCGGCATTCGCCAGGTGTGGCAAGCCACGCGGGAGGTGGAAGCCGAGGTGCGCAGCCAAGAGGCCGAAAGCAGCTTGCAAACTTGGCGGCAGGAGCTGTGCTGGCGAGAGTTTTACAAGCATGTCTTGGCCCACTGGCCCCACGTGGAAACCGGAGCCTATCGACGAGCCTTCGACGCCCTGGAGTGGGACAATCGGCAGGACTGGTTTCAGGCTTGGTGTGCGGGGCAGACGGGCTACCCCATCGTGGATGCGGCCATGCGCCAACTGAACGAAACTGGCTGGATGCACAACCGCTGCCGCATGATTGTAGCCAGCTTTTTAACCAAGGATCTGCTCATCGATTGGCGCTGGGGAGAACGCTACTTTATGCAAAAGCTAGTGGATGGGGATCTGGCGGCCAATAACGGCGGTTGGCAGTGGAGCGCCAGTGTGGGCACGGATCCCAAGCCCCTGCGCATCTTCAACCCGGCCACGCAAGCAGCCCGCTATGACCCGGAAGGAGAGTACATCCGTCGCTATCTGCCGGAGCTGGCACGGCTGGATACGCCGGCTCTGCTGTGGGTGGGAGATGACCCCAAGGGAGCCTGGGCTTTGCGGGAACGGCGAAGTTGTGGCTATCCGGATCCCATTGTGGATCACAAGGTGCAGCAGCAGGCGTTCAAACGGCGCTACCAGGCGGTGCAGCAGGCCTACTCTAGGTCTGTTCGAGACGGTCTCCCCCCTCCTTCCTAGTCCTCTGTGCCGCTGCCCCCTCTCTCGACGACGGCAGACAAAAGGCAAGACAGGTGCCATTTGAAATGACCACAAAGCAGGTCTGTGTAGTTGTAGTCAATTCAGTTGACAATGAGACGATGTTAAAGGCAAGATGACGTGGGGGTAGACCTCAGGAGGAAGCTTCATGACCTATAGCTTAGACCTGAGAGAGAGAGTCGTAGGGTATGTCCAGGAAGGGGGCAGCCCCACTGCAGCTGCACAGATGTACAAAGTCAGTCGTGCAACGGTTTATCGCTGGCTGAACCGAGAAGACCTGAGGCCGACAAAAGTCAAGACTCGGAAGCGAAAGATAGACTTGGTCGCTCTGCAGCAAGACGTAGAACAGTACCCAGAAGCTCGACTGAAGGATAGAGCCCAGAGGTTTGGCGTCCATCCCAGCGCTATTTACTATGCTCTTAGGAAGATGAAAACAACGCGAAAAAAAAGAGTTAAGGCACCGAGAGCGGGATTGGCAAGAGAGAATCCAAGAGAGAATCAACGACTCTAGGGTCTTGAGGGAGTTGGTTCAGAAGTATGGAAGTGAGAGTTTAGCTTACAATGGGCTCTGCACCGCTGACGCGAATGATGAGAGAATGACGAGACAGGGTTTGGGGAGATACGCACCTGTTTTATGCTTGGCCAAAGAGAGGGGAGAAAGTTTATGGGAAGAGAGAGAGCTGAGTAGCCGGTAGGAGGAAGGAGAGAGGGGGTTTGATAGCCCCGACGCTTTTTCAAGTAGCTCGAATGCGGAAGAATTTGAGGGACACTAAATGCCGAGTTTGGAGAGGACATCTGTATTGACTCTGGGCAATGGGCCGATTCAAAGGCCTAGGGCCTGCTCGGCGAACGGAAGGGAAGGATAAAGGATTTGATGAAAGCGGCAGGGCAGGAGGTGGTTTTTTGCTGAGGCCCTCGCCAGACTTGAATGAGATTGAGGGTGACTTTAGTGCTCTCAAGAGGGCAAGGATGCATGCTGATAGAGGAACTTCTGTGGATGAAGTGATAAGGCCTGCGATCCGCTGTTGCAGACGGAACTGTTGTACTGGCTAGCGTCTCATTGTTATTTGGATTGACTATGGCGGCTATTCCAGCAGCAGCGAGAGGAGGGCTAGGGATCTTCAGGGCAGTTGCAGCACCTGAACGGGCGAACCAGCAGGGATCTGGGTTGTCCCTACTGGCAGCACAGCCAAGGCATTACAGCCGGCCAGACTGATGAGATTGCCGGAATTGAGGTTGGCGGCGGGCTGAAATTGGATCCCCTCAGGCCTGACCTGCAGCCGTCCCCAGAGATAGTGTTCCCGCTGACCGTCGGCATGCAGATCCACCGGGCTGAAGGCGGAGAGGATCTGCCAGTAGGGGGGCAGGGATCCGCCCATTTTTCGCAGGGCCGGGTGCAAAAAGCGCCAGAAGGTCACCAGGGCAGAGGCAGGGTTGCCCGGCAGGCCAAAGTAGAGCTTGGGGGGGCCGTGGGGATTGGGAAAACGAGCCACCGTCAGGGGTTTGCCCGGCTTGATGGCCACGCTGCGGATGAAAATCTCGCCTCCCAACTCCTCCAGCACCTTTTCCACCAGGTCAAAATCCCCCACCGATACCCCTCCGGAAGAGATCACCCCATCGGCGGAGGCCAGGGCCTGCTGGACGACCTGCCGCAACACCTGGAGCCGATCCGGCACGATGCCCAACTGGATCGGGATCCCACCCGCTGCCTTGACCAGAGCCGCCAGGCCGTACTGGTTGGAATCCACGACCTGCCCCGGCCCCGGCACCTGCTGGATGGGCACCAACTCATCCCCTGTCGAGAACAGGGCTACCCGGGGCTGACGAAACACCGGCACCATCGCCTGTCGGATGGCGGCCAAAACGGCTAGCTCCGCTCCGCCCAAAGCCTGCCCTGCCGGCAGGAGGGGATCCCCCTGGCGGGCAAAGTCTCCCTGAGGCCGGACAAATTGGCCCCGCTGCGGACGCTGCAAGAGGCGAACGGTTCCTGGCGAAGGTTGCTGCGTGTATTCCTGCATCACCACGGTGTCCGCACCGCTGGGCAAGAGGGAGCCGGTGTAGAGACGCACCGCTTGTCCAGGCTGGAGCTCTCGGGTGGGTGCCTTTCCGGCGGGGAGAGTCTCGATCACCTGCAGCTCACAAGGGATCCCCGCTTGCACATCTTCATGGCGCACGGCATAGCCATCCATACTGGAGGTGGGATGGGCCGGAAAATCCTGGGGGCTATACACAGTTTGGCTGAGAACGCGGCCTTGGGCGGATCCCAGCTCCACCCACTCTGTGCCCAGCGGCTGAACCGCCTGCAAAATCAGGGCTTCTGCTTCGGCCACCGGCAGCATCACGGCTTTTACAACCCCCTTCTCCAACACCTTATCTTCAGCATCCAGAAGTCGGTTCCGCCAAGGCCATTAAAAACAACTTAAACTGCGGACAGCGGCCATCAATTCCGACCTTGGCATGAGAGGTGTATGACCAGGATCCCACCAAGCCCCAGAGCTGGCAAGAAGTCGCAGCAAGTTGCCCATTGGGAGCTGCAGCTCTTTCGAATTCGGGATCCCGGTCTTGCTGGGGAGATGGGGATCCCGGCAGCGTTGCAGCCGGCCACAGGCTATCTGGCTGCCGCGGCTGCGGAAGCTGGATACTGGTCACGTAGCGGGCGTAGCCTTAGAACGACTGAGCGACCAGATAGCTCGAGCGCAGCAAGCGAGGTGTCCATGTTAAGTGCCGCCGTCATCCTCACGATCTTCCTTGGCTTCTGGGGAGTCGTGGTCAAGCGCAACCTATTATTGAAGATCCTATCTATGGATGTTATGAGCACCGGGGTCATCGCCTTCTTCGTGATCTGGGCAGCCCGGAGCGGTGTGTTCACCCCCATCTACAAACCCTGGCGCGAGCTGGACTATGCCGACCCGGTGCCTCAGGGGATCATCCTCACGGCCATCGTCATTGGCCTATCGGTACAAGCCTTGATGTTGGTGGGGGTGATGAAGCTGTCCCGCAATCATCCCACCCTCGAAGTCGAGAGCATCGAACAGGCAGTCGCGTCAGGGGCGCAGAGCACTTTTACCGATGACTGAGCTGACGCTGGTGTGGGTGGCATTGCCCTTTCTGCTGGCCTTCACAACCTACTTGATGCCGGCCCTGACCCGTCCCAGCTTGGTGGGGATGGCCGCGCTGACGGTGGCCTATGCGGTGCAGCAGGGGGGCTTGCCCGGCACAACCGCTGCGCCCTTGGAGCTGCAGCTTTTGGATCACTTCGGGGTGACGCTGCGGATCGATGCCAATGGAGCAGCGATGCTCTTGGCCCACGGCCTGGTCACGCTAGGAGTGGCCCTGTATTTGGATAGACGCTTTGCGGGCAGCCGCTTTCTGGCCATGCAGTTGCTGATCGTCCACGGTAGCGCCAACGCCGTCATCATCAGTGCCGACCTGATCAGCGTCTACGTTTCCCTGGAGGTGCTCAGCATCGGCGTGTTTTTGCTGCTGACCTATGGGCGGCGGGCTGAGGGCCAACCCACAGTGGAAGAAAATGCTCCGCACCGCGATCGCCAGCTCTGGGTGGGGCTGCGCTACCTTTTCATGAGCAATGTGGCCATGCTCTTCTACCTGATGGGCGCAATCCTGGTCTATGTGCGCACGGGATCCCTGGCGATGAGCAGTTTGGCTATGGCCGACCCCACGGCCTTGGCGCTGATTGCTGTGGGTCTTTTGGCCAAGGGGGCGATCTTCGTTGCCGGCCTGTGGCTGCCCCTCACCTACGTTACCGCGGATCCCGTTGTTGCGGCGGTGCTCAGCGGTTTTACGACCAAAGCAGGAGCCATGGCTTTGGTGCGCTGCAGCGAGGCTTCGCCGGTCTTGGCCCAGGGGTTGCCCTACTTGAGCGCTGGTTCAGCCGTTTTCGGGATCCTACTGGCCCTGATGGCGAGCACGCCCCAGCACCTTCTCGCCTGGAGCTCGGTATCGCAGATGGGATTTGTGATTGCTGCCCCTCAATGGGCAGGTTTGTACGGTCTTGCCCATGGGTTGGCAAAGCCCTTGCTGTTTGTTGGAACAAGCGTGACCCATCCCTGGCGTTGGCCGATGCTGCTCTTGGGGACGGCTTCCCTGGCAGGGGTACCCGGCAGTTTGGGGTATGCGGCCAAGGCCCTCAGCTTGTCTGCTCTGGATCCCTGGCACGAGTGGCTGCTGGTGGGGGTTACCGTCGGCACCACTTGTTTAGGCGTGCGAGTGCTGCGGGCACCTGTTTCTCCAATGAAGGGGGCAACCACCTCTGCAACTCCTTGGCAAGATAAAGTGGCACTGGTGCTTTGGGGTGGGGGCTTGCTCTGGGGCTGGCTACCGGCGGCCTATGGCGCTGACAATCTTCTCAAGGCGCTCCTCAGTTTGGGCGTTGGGATCCCCCTAGGCTGGTTTTGGGAGCGGATCCCTTTGAAGGGAGGGTCGGTGAACGAAGGGCTGGAAGCAGTGGTGGGCGGCTTGAGCATAGTGTTGGTGCTGGTTTGGGCTCTGTTAGCTGTGGGGAACTATGGGACGCTACCCTGAGTTGGGTCTATTGGAGATCGGCCTGCGCCTCTTGATTTGGTTTCTGCTGACGGGCAATCTGAGCTGGGACAATGTGGCCATCGGGGTGGCGGCAACGTTGCTGCTGCCGCGCCAGGCTTCCGCACCGGTGCAATGGCGGGATTGGGGGCGAGTGCTCCAGGAAATTCTTCTCGCCATCCCAAGAGCCTACTGGGAAGCCTTCGAGATGATCCTCAAGCCCCACACTGTTGAGGAAGTTGTATACAAACAAACCCTGCCCAACCGTTCAGCAGGGCTGGTGTTTCTGGATATCTTTTTAATTACCTTCACGCCCAAAACCATCGTGCTCAATTGCAATGCCCAAGGCACTTATGAAGTCCATGTGCTCAAGCCGCGGGAGGACGTGTGAACCTACTGCTGTTTCTCCTGACCCTAACGCTGTGCTTGCCCCTGTATGCCGCTTGGCTGAAGGAAGATATTTGGCAGACGATGCTCGCCTTTGCCAGCTTGGCCACAAAGACGGCCATCCTGATTTTGGTGGTGTCGGTGGTGCGGGATGATTGGATGATCGGGATTGTGGGGGTTTTGATTTTGTCGGTGGGCAATGCGGCCTTAATGCTCTTGGCTCATGTACTGAAACGGCTGGAAATGCTTTAGAAAGGCCCTGGGGGTAGGTATGGAAGTCTGGGTGGAAGGTCTGAGCTATCTGTTGTTTGGGATTGGTGTGCTGTTTTGGTTGTGGGGAACGGCGCCGCTCCTTGGGGATCGCTCGATTTTATTTAAGCTGCACGGCCTTTCGGTGTCGGACACCCTGGGCTCTATGAGCATCATGCTGGGGCTGCTGTTGCGGATCCCACGGGAATGGCCCCTGTTGGTGTTGGCACTGATCTCCCTGGCTATTTGGAATACCATTCTGGGCTATGTGCTGGCGTTTTGCTCGCAGCGCAAGTCCCTATAGGAGGGCAGGATGGAAGAGACCCTGTTGCTGGTGATGGCGTTACTCCTGCCCCTGACGGCAAGCTTGGTGGTGACTCAGACCAATCCCTACCACGCCTTGGTAATGCGAGGGATCCTGGGGACGATTGCCGCCCTGATCTATGCGCTGTTTGGGGCGGCGGATGTGGCCCTGACCGAGGCACTGGTGGGCACCATGCTTTCTATTACCCTCTACGCCATTGCGGTGCGCTCTTCGCTGAGCATGCGCCTGGGCGTTCTCGAAGGCAGCCCTGTGCTGGAGGCCAGTACCTCAGCAGCACGGCAGTTGTTACAGCAGATGCGCCAAGGGCTACAGCGGTACCACATGCGCTTGGAGTTGGCCGCCTATGGGAGTTCGGAGGCGTTGGTGGCTGCTCTTCGCAGCCGAGAGGTACACACCATTGCCCTTGAGCCCGGTGGAGAAGCAGCAGAGTATCGCCTGGTTACACGCGTACCCCGCCTGCAGGCCATTTTGGCGCAGCAAGCTCTGGCCGCTGAGGTGATGGCGACATGAAGTGGGTGTACGGGATAGCGGTGCTGCTGGCAGCCCTACAGCTCATTGTGGGCGAGGCGGGATCCGTTTCCCCCAATCGCGCAGCGGGCGTAGCTTTAGTCGAGGCAGTGGAGATTCTGGCCAGCGAAAGCGGTGTGCCCAACACGGTGACGGGTCTCATTCTGCGCAACCGCCTCTACGATACGGTCTTTGAAGTGGTGGTGTTTTCCACGGCAATTTTGGGCGCCCAATATCTGCTGGCGGATGAGCAGCCGACAGCCAATGTAGCTCAATTTACCGATATTCCCTCGATTGTGTTGGCGCGAGTGGGAGCCACCATTTCGGCTTTGATTGCGGTGGAGCTGGCCATTCGAGGGCACCTGACGCCGGGCGGGGGCTTTGCTGCTGGGGTGGCAGGAGGGACAGCCATTGGCTTGGTGGCGATCACCGCCTCTTCCGCCTGGATGGAGGCCATCTACAAACGGTGGCGGGCTGCGATGTGGGAGAAGCTGTCGGTGGTGGCGTTTATCGGGGTGGCTGTGATGGCTCTGGCCGGCTGGGAATTGCCCAGAGGGGAGTTGGGGGATCTGTTTAGCGGCGGTTGGATCCCGATTCTTAACATTTTGGTAGCCATCAAGGTGGCGCTGGGATCCTGGGCGGCAGTTTTGATCTTTATTCGCTACCGCGGCTTGTTATGAGGGTCTAAATGGGTTGATGAGAGGCACCCCTGTCCTGGCAAAATCACGGACATTACGGGTAACCAAGGTCAGTCCGTAAACCAAGGCTGTAGCAGCCAGTTGTTTGTCAATCGCATTTTGAGAGTGAGGTACGCACAGGCTTCCCCATACCTGGGCTTCGGTAATTGTGAAATCAAGAATGTGATCGGCATAGTCATCGACAACCGTTTGCAGCCACCTCTCCAGAAGGTTGGCTTGCAGATGATCGCCGCGATGGCGCATGAGTTCAACGCCTCGGCGGAGTTCGCCCAGCGTGATCACGCTGATGTAGATGCGGGCCTCTTGCTCAATGGCAGTTTGAAGAAATTCTTGAACCCCGGAGTTGGCTTGACTGTGTTTGCGCAGCTCACTGATGACGTTAGTGTCAAGCAAATACGTCATGGGCAGTGTTATCTTGCACCCGCTCAAAGTCTGAATCGTTGCCAACGTTAGGTATCGATCTGAGCACTTCGGCAAAGGACTGTTTCGCAGGCTGGAGTAAGACTTGCACTAGGATTTTGCGGTGTTCGGCCTCTGCACTAACGCCGTGACGACTAGCCCTTTGTTTGAGAGCTTTGACAATGGCTTCGTCAACATTGCGAACAATTAACCTGGCCATAGAGCGTTTCCTCGATCGGCAGATCCCTGGGCGGCTTTGCTGCGACGATAGCATTGATATCATGTGACATACTCCCGACCCCGACTGCTGGCAGTACGGAGCGGGCTTCTCGCTTCATCGGGGAGCCTACGCAAGAACCCTCCACGAGCAGACACGGAATGTCCTACCGCGTAGTTGCACCAGATTCCGGCAAAAGCCGTTTTGTGCAACTACTCCTACCATACACCATGTGGGGGTATCTGTATCCCGGCACTGACCCTACGGGTACAGTGCGGGGCTTAGCTACCCCCACACCCCCATAAGCTAAAGTTCAAGTTTTCCCGTCTATTGATACTGATGAAGAAGCTGCCCTTTTGCGGGTTGCCCCAGAGAACTCCTGCCTGCCAGGGATCCAAGCTCTGCCTGCTGTGCATAGCCTTTGAAAGCGCAACACTCAAAAAAGAGGGATCCCGATGAGCAACTTGACCTGCAGGTGACCTCTACAATAGAAGGCTGACTCTGCCACCTGGTGGGATCCCTATGCCGCGCCGCACCGATATCCACAAAATCTTGCTCATTGGAGCGGGGCCGATCGTCATTGGCCAAGCCTGCGAATTCGACTACTCGGGCACCCAAGCCTGCAAAGCCCTGCGGGAAGAGGGCTATGAGGTCGTTTTGGTCAACTCTAACCCCGCCACCATCATGACGGATCCCAGCATGGCGGAGCGCACCTACATCGAGCCGGTGACGGTGGACTTTGTGGCCAAAATTATCGAGCGGGAGCGCCCTGATGCTTTGCTGCCCACCATGGGCGGCCAGACGGCCCTCAACGTGGCGGTGCAACTGGCCCAGCAAGGGATCCTGGAGCAGTACGGGGTGGAGTTGATTGGGGCCAAGCGGGAGGCCATTGAAAAAGCCGAAGACCGGGATCTCTTCAAGCAAGCCATGCAGCGGATTGGCTTGGCCGTGCCCCGCTCTGGCCTGGCCCACACCCTGGAAGAAGCCAAGCAGATTGCCCAGGAGATCGGCTATCCCCTCATCATCCGCCCGGCCTATACCCTGGGGGGCACCGGTGGTGGGGTGGCTTACAACCAGGAGGAGTTTGAAGAGATCTGCGCTGCCGGCTTGGAGGCCAGCCCCGTTTCCCAAATCTTGGTGGAGGAATCGGTCATCGGCTGGAAGGAGTTTGAGCTGGAGGTGATGCGGGATCTGGCGGATAACGTGGTGATCATCTGCTCCATAGAAAACATCGACCCGATGGGGGTGCACACTGGCGACTCCATCACCGTGGCCCCGGCCCAAACCCTCACCGACAAGGAATACCAGCGGCTGCGGGACTATGCCATCGCCATCATGCGCGAAATTGGCGTAGAGACCGGGGGATCCAACGTGCAATTTGCCGTCAACCCTGCCAACGGCGAGGTGCGGGTGATCGAGATGAACCCGCGGGTCTCCCGCTCTTCTGCTTTGGCCAGCAAGGCCACCGGCTTTCCCATCGCCAAAATTGCCGCCAAACTGGCAGTGGGCTACACGCTGCCGGAGATCCCCAACGACATCACCCGCAAAACTCCGGCCAGCTTCGAGCCCACCATCGACTATGTGGTCACCAAGATCCCTCGCTTTGCTTTTGAAAAATTCCCCGGCGCAGAGCCGGTTCTCACCACCCAGATGAAATCGGTGGGGGAGGCGATGGCCATTGGCCGCACTTTTCAAGAATCCATCCAGAAGGCCCTGCGCTCTTTGGAAATCGACCGTCCCGGTTTTGGCAGCGATAGGCCGGAGGTTTTCCCCAAGCCGGAGGAAGTGCGGGCCAACCTGCGCACCCCCAACCCCTTCCGCCTGCTCACCATCCGCACCGCTCTGCTCATGGGCTTTTCTGCCCAGGAGATTGCCCAACTCACCCACATCGATCCCTGGTTTATCGACAAGCTACAGGAGTTGGTGGAGGTGGAGCAGGCCCTCAAGGGGCGGGAGCTGGGATCCCTGAGCGCTGACGACTTGAGACACCTCAAGCAAATGGGCTTCAGCGACCGACAAATTGCCCACCTAACCGGATCCACGGAACATCAGGTGCGGGCCTGCCGCAAAAGCCTGGGGGTGATCCCCACCTACAAAACTGTAGATACCTGCGCCGCCGAATTTGAGGCTGCTACCCCCTACCAGTACTCTACCTACGAGAGCGAGTCGGAGATTTTCCCGGCCCGCAAAGAGAAGGTGATGATCTTGGGAGGTGGCCCCAACCGCATCGGCCAGGGGATCGAATTCGACTACTGCTGTTGTCATGCTGCCTTTGCCCTCAGCCGCCTGGGTTACGAAGCGATCATGGTCAACTCCAACCCGGAAACCGTTTCCACCGACTACGACACCGCCGATCGCCTCTATTTTGAGCCGCTCACCCATGAAGAGGTGATGAACTTGGTGGATGCTGAGCAGCCGGTCGGCCTGATCGTGCAATTTGGCGGCCAAACCCCGCTCAAGCTGGCGCAGGGGCTGGCAGCAGCCCAGGCTCCCATCTGGGGAACTTCCCCCGACTCCATCGACATTGCTGAGGATCGGGGGCGCTTCGAGCGCATCTTGCGGGAGTTGGATATTCGCCAACCGGCCAACGGCATTGCCCGCAGCGTGGAAGAAAGCTTGGAAATTGCCCGCCGCATCGGCTATCCGGTGGTGGTGCGGCCCAGCTACGTCTTGGGGGGACGAGCCATGGAGATCGTCTATTCCGACCAAGACCTGCAGCGCTACATGCAACTGGCGGTGGCGGTGGATCCGGATCGTCCGGTGCTGGTGGATCAGTTTCTGGAAGAGGCGGTGGAGGTGGATGTGGATGCCATTGCCGACCGCACCGGCGCCGTAACCATCGGCGGCATTCTGGAGCACATCGAGCAGGCCGGGATCCACTCGGGCGATTCGGCCTGTGTATTGCCCAGCCGCACCCTCAGCCCCGAGGTGCTGCAGGTGATCCGCGAGTGGACGGTGAAGTTGGCCCAAGCTCTGAAGGTGGTGGGCCTGATCAACGTGCAATACGCCGTCCAAAAAGGTCAAGTCTATATCCTGGAGGCCAACCCGCGCGCCTCTCGCACCGTACCCTTCGTCAGCAAGGCTATCGGCCATCCGCTGGCAGACTACGCCGCTCAGGTGATGAGCGGCAAAACCCTAGCCGAGCTGGGCTTTACCCAGGAGGTGATCCCCTCCCACATTGCCGTCAAAGAAGCGGTTTTGCCCTTCCACAAGTTTCCCGGCACCGACACGCTGCTGGGGCCGGAGATGCGCTCCACCGGTGAGGTGATGGGCATTGACACGGACTTTGGCCGCGCTTACGCCAAAGCCCAACTGGCGGCGGGGCAGAATCTGCCTCTCCAGGGGACGGTGTTCATCAGCGTCAGCGACCGGGATAAACAGGCGGTCATCCCGGTAGCCCGCGAGTTTGTGGGGCTGGGCTTTCGCCTGTTGGCCACCGAAGGAACCCAAAAAGTTTTAGCCGAGCACGGGATCCCAGTAGATAAAGTCCTCAAGCTGCACGAGGGGCGGCCCCACGTCATCGACGCCATCAAAAATCACCAGATTCAGCTCATTATCAACACCCCTTCCGGTGTCGAGGCGCAGCAAGATGGCCAAAAGATCCGCCGCACTGCCCTGGCCTACAAGATCCCTCTGGTGACCACCTTGGCAGGGGCCAAAGCCACCGCGGCTGCCATCCGTGCTTTGCAGTCGGGATCCCTGCAGGTGAAGTGCTTGCAGGATTTTTTCTCTGTCTAGGATTCTGTCTGTCTAGGATTCTGGAGGAAAAAAAGCAGGTCCCGGACGGCACCTCTTTCCTAAACCTATCCTTAAGAAACGTCTGCTCAAGCTTGGCTGCCATCAACTGCCAGTGACCGACCTTCGCCGGGAAGCTCTCAAAGATATCCCAATTGCAACATATCGGTGCTGATTTGTATCGACAAATCCATTTTTTTCACATTCCCGTTGCGGAAGTTAGGGATCCCTGTCGGCATCCCTAAAACTGTCTAGCCTGAAAGAAGGAGACGCTTTTGGCGGTCGGCGCGGGAAGAGTTTTGCCCCGTTCAAGGAAGCCGACAAAGCAAAGAATGGTTTTGTCTCTTTAGGAGTTGGCCTATGAGTACTGTAGTTCGCCGCTCCTCGGCTGCGCGGCAGCTCTGGAGTTGGAATGGCTTTTGTCAATGGATAACCAGCACCGAAAACCGGCTGTACATCGGCTGGTTTGGCGTGTTGATGATCCCGACGCTGTTGGCGGCTGCCTTTTGTTTTGTGATCGCTTTTGTTGCTGCTCCGCCGGTGGATGTGGATGGGATCCGCGAGCCGGTGATCGGCTCTTTGATAGGGGGGAACAATCTCATCTCGGCGGCGGTGGTGCCCACGTCGGCGGCCATCGGCTTGCACTTTTATCCCATTTGGGAAGCCGCCTCTTTGGATGAATGGCTCTACAACGGCGGCCCCTACCAACTGATCGTGCTCCATTTCCTGATCGGGGTGTGGTGCTACCTGGGCCGGCAGTGGGAGCTGAGCTATCGCTTGGGCATGCGTCCCTGGATTGCGGTGGCGTTTTCCGCTCCGGCGGCGGCGGCTACGGCAGTGCTCTTGGTCTACCCCATCGGCCAGGGCAGTTTCTCGGAAGGCTTGCCCCTGGGGATCGCCGGCACCTTCTACTTCATGCTGGCTTTCCAGGCGGAGCACAATATCCTCATGCACCCTGCTAGCTGGCTGGGGGTGGCCGGCGTCTTTGGCGGCGCTCTGCTGGCCTCCCTGCACGGCTCCCTGGTGATCTCCAGCCTAATCCGCGAGACCTCGGAAGAAGAGTCACAAAATGCCGGCTACCGCTTCGGGCAGGAGGAAGTCACCTACAACTTCCTGGCCGGGCACTACGCGTTCTTGGGGCGGCTGGGGTTCCCCGGCCTGGGCCTGAGAAACAGCCGTTCCGTCCACTTCTGGATGGCGGCCCTGCCCACAGTGGGGATTTGGGCGGCGGCAATAGGTATCGGCATAATGGCCTTTAACTTGAACGGCTTGAACTTCAACCAGTCCATCCTGGACAGCCAGGGCCGCTTCATTCCCACCTACGCCGATCTCCTCAACCGCGCCAATCTGGGGATTCAGGTGATGCACGCCCCCAACGCCCATCATTTTCCCTTGCTGCTGGCGGCTCAACCCTAAGGCAGGCTAGGGGCAGTCCAGCCGGAAAGCGCGGTGAATAGCTTGCAAGGCCGGGATCCCTCGATCCCGGCGCACTACACAGCTCACCTTGATCTCCGAGGTGGCGATCATCTCGATGTTGATTCCGGCTTCGGCTAGGGCTGCAAACAGGCGAGCAGCCACGCCAGGGTAGGTTTCCATCTCGGCGCCGACAATGCTGACCTTGGCAATGTCGTGATCCGCGTCAACTCCTGCCGCCTGGAGCTCTTCGGCCACCTGCCGGCAGACTGCCTCAGCAGCCATCGCTTGATCCTGAGGCACGGTAAAGGCAATGTCGGTACTGGGGATCCCGTTGTGGTAGCCCCGCTGGCTTTGGATGATGGTGTCCACGATGATCCCGGCAGCCGCCAAGCGCCCGAACAAATGGGCGGCAGTTCCCGGACGATCCGGCACTTTGCGAAGGCCCAGCCGCGATTGCTTCAAATCCAAGGCAACACCGCGTACCGGGTGGCTGTCTTGAGGGGCAGCCGGCATCTTTGCCCGATGCAAGTGGGGGATCACCTGGAACGACTCTCCCAGAGCCAAGGCGGCATCACCGGCCCGCTCCGCAGCCACCACACAGCTCACCTTGATCTCGGACATGGAGATCATCTGCAAATTGATCCCGGCCTCGGCCAGCACCTGGAACATTTGCGCCGCGATCCCAGGTCGGCCCATCATCCCCACCCCGGCAATGCTGACTTTGGCCACCGCCTCATCCACAATCACCGCTGCACACTGCAGCTCTTGGCCAATCCGCCGGGCAACGGCTGCAGCCTCGGTCACCTGCGACCGACTGACCGTAAAGGCAATGTCATTGGTGGGCTGGGGCACGGATCCCTGCGGCAAGGAGTCCGTCCCGCTGGCGTGAGCGGCTGTGAACTGGAGCGACTGCAAAATCAAATCCACATTCACCCCTGCCGCCGCGATCCCCTGAAAGAGCTGGGCGGCAATGCCAGGGCGATCCGGCACCCCCACCAACACCAACTTGGCCTGATCCCGATCCAGCTCCACCGTATCCACCGCCAGGCCCAGCTCGATACTGCTGTCGGCAGCACGAGGACGGGGGGGAGGAGAAAGAATGAGAGTGCCCTCGCATCCCGCCTGCAACGGCTCCAAGCTGGAGCGCACCCGCAGCTTCACACCGTAGTTGCGGGCAATTTCCACCGAGCGGGGATGCAGCACCTGGGCCCCCAAGCTGGCCAGCTCCAACATTTCATCACTGGTGATCTCCGGCAACAGCCTGGCCTCAGGCACCTTACGCGGATCCGTGGTGAAGATCCCCGGCACATCGGTGTAGATCTCACACAGCTCTGCTCCCAAAGCCACTGCCAAGGCCACCGCCGTGGTGTCGGATCCCCCCCGACCCAGGGTGGTGATCTCCAGCTCCGCCAGGCTGGTGATGCCCTGAAACCCGGCCACCACCACCACCTCTTCCCGCTCCAGGTGCTGCCACAGGCGGTCGGTGTGGATGTGCAAAATGCGGGCCCGGCTGTGATCCCGAGTGGTGACAATGCCCACCTGGGCTGCCGTCAGGGAAAGGGCAGGACACCCCAAGCGTTGCAGCGCCAAGGCCACCAGGGCAATGCTCACCTGCTCACCGGTGGAAAGGAGCATATCCCATTCCCGCAACTGGGCCGGTGTGGTCGGGGATCCCTGCAAGATCTGCTCCCCCAAGCCCACAAGGCGATCGGTTTCATCCCCCATCGCCGAGACCACCACCACCACCCGATGTCCCCGCTCCACCGTGTGGGCCACCCGTTGAGCCACGGCCTGGATACGCTCCACAGAGCCGACAGAGGTACCGCCGTACTTTTGAACAATTAAGCTGCGTTCCATGAGAGAAGAACGAGGTCAGGGGCGGTTTGGATCCTACCCCGGATCTAGGCCAAGCCCAGTCCATTTTGCAAAAACGGCGGTACCGGCAGCAGGATCAGCACCAGCAGCGTTAGCATCCCCAGCCCCAGCAGATCCCGGGCCTCGTCCAGTTCCGTCACATCGTTGAGGGCCGGCTCGTCAGCACTGGAAATCACAAACAGCAGCAGCGCCCAGAGCAACAGCCAAGGCTGCACCGTCAAAGCCAGCAGCAACACCAACCAGCGGGCTACCCGGCCCACATTCGCTCCCATCCGCTGTCCATACACTGCGTGGACAATGTGCCCTCCATCCAGTTGGCCCACCGGCATGAGGTTAAAGGCAATCACCACCAAGCCCAGCCAGCCGGCAAAGGCCAGCGGGTGCAGCTCGATCACCTGCCCCGGCTGCAACTGATCCCCCAGCACCATGCGGGCCAGAATTGCCAGCAGCACCGATAGGCGCGGGTCAATGCGATGAAAACTAATCGGGGTCGGCTGCCCCTCCGGCACCGCGGGAGGATCTGCAGGCGCTGAAAACAACAGCCCCAGCAACAGCATGCCCAAAGCAACAAGACTCCCTGCCAGCGGCCCAGCGGCGGCGATATCAAACAACACCTTGCGGTTGGGCACCGGCTCTTTCAACTGGATAAACGCCCCAAAAGTCCCCAGGACAAAAGGCACCGGGATGAAATAGGGCAGCGAGGTTTTGATGTGGTGGCGGCGGGCCACCCAGTAACGAGTCCACTCATGGGATCCCAAAATGGCAAGGATCCCGACCGCATAGGGCAATCCTTTCATCAGAGAGGGCAAATGCAGCAGCCGGTCAGGGCTAACCCCAGCCGCGTGGGCCCCAGCACTGAGGGTCGTCCAGAAGGTGAATAGCAACAGCCCCAAAGCCAGCAGCGGCAACTCTCGACTGTCCGCCAGGGAGCGCCGCGCCGCCGGGTTGGGCACCAAGGCAAAAAAGGGCTTACCGGCAAACCCCTCCTGCAGCACCACCAAAAAGCGTTTGCCGAAAGTGGTTTCCACGTTTTGCTGCACCCGCTCATAGGCTTCACTGGGATCCGCCCGCAAGTTGCCCCGGCAGATGATCGCCTGGGGGCGGTACTCCACGTTTTGCAAATAAAAGACGTTCCAGGGGAAGCAATGGCTCAGCTTCTCCCGCGGCACTTCGGAGATGGGGGTGTGGGCAAGAGCCAGCGAGACCGGATCTGCGGCGCCGTCTTCCTCCTCTTCCTCTGGCTCAGGTTCCCCAGCCGGCGAGGGATCCGCTTCTGGAGAGGAGTTTTCCACCTCTGGCCGAGGGCCTCCGGTTGAGGGTCGAATACCCCCTCGTCTCACCAAGGTCATGCTGGTAAAGTAGGAGGTGAGAAACAGCAGCAACATCAGCAAGGGAGGCAATTCGTACTGAAACACCTGACGCCCCAGCACCCAAACCAAAGGGGGCAGCATCATCACCAGCCACAGGATCCGCCACGGCACCTTCGAAAGGCGGGCCACACTTTTTTGCAGCAGCAGGTAGGTTGCAGAACCCACCAGCGCCAACAGGATCCAATCTGCCATGAGTTCAAAAAACGGAGGAGAACACCTCTACCAAGCTAGCGGCAAATCCAATCCCCTCGCTACAGCTTGCAGCCGGGATCCCTGAAGAGCCAATTGAGGCTTGGCCTGCCCATAGACCGCCACCATTCCGGGGCAAACTTTTCATTCGCGCGAGCGGTGCGGAGCACTTTACTTCTTGTCAGCAGTGGGGCGAAAAAGAGGGATCCCCTTGAGGCGTGCTTATGCTGCCGGCGTCCACTGCACAGCTTCGCCCATGGGCCCCAACCTCAACCCAGTATCTATTCTGGCCAAAAGGTATTCCCTGTCATGCCTCGCAGGGTGAAATAAACAAATAGAAGCAACAAAAGGGATCCCAGCGTAACCATAGCCGCCGCTGTTGGACTTTTGCGATACAGGCCGACAAAAGGCTGGAGGCCAGCCCAGATCCCCCCCAGCAAAACGGTAATAAAGTAAGTGGGATAACGGGAGACATTCTCCACAAACTGGTCTTCCAGTCTTCTGGGGGGCTGCGGTTGTGGCATAAGAGGCTGGGGCTCCAACTCCTTTTTTCTCAGTGTGCCATAGGTAGCTGTCAACCATCTGGAGGCTGGCCATCTTCAGGGAACTGGCGGCAACTCAAAAAGTGTAGTCATCTCAAACTAGATTGAGACACTCCCCAAACGCTCCGCGCCGCTGCCGCGACCCCCCAGCTCATCTCTCTGGGAGAGGGGGGTTGGAGAGCAAGGCAACGGAAATGTTTTATTCCTATTCAAAATGACTATAAATCTCCTCCATTGGCGCTCTTTTGGCAGCCGAGCAACCTCGGCTCCCCAGCCGCTGTGGCACCAACCGACCGGTAAGCAGCCTCTCTGCCGCTTGGCTCACAGCCTCCGCGAGGGAGAAAGTCCATCGTCCCCTCATATCAAAAAGAACATCTACTTCACGAAGAGTGGTTGGAGCGAAGGGGAGACTGCGCAGATTCAGGAAACCGAGAACCTGATATGGTAGGCGTTATCCTGCCTGATCTGCTCTTTTGCTCAGTGCAGCCTCCCCTCTTCATAGACTGATGCGAGAATTGCCCTCTGATCCTTCCAATCGTGCCGGCGTACCCTTTGGGGATCAGACCCTGGCTCTGATGCGCGTCCAGGAGGCCCTGGATCAATTGGAGGCAGCCATTCTCAGTAGCCCTCGCCTGTTTTGGTCTCGCACCCTTATTGAAGAGGAAAAGATTCTGGAGCAGTTAGACTTTATCCGCCTGAACCTGCCGACAGCCCTGGAGGAAGCGGAGGAACTGCTGCGCCAGCGGGATCGGATCTTGGCAGAGGCCAATCGCTACGCCCAAGAAATTGTGGCCGCGGCCCAACGTAGGGCTGAGCAGCTCCTCAACGAATCGGCGATTCTGCGACAGGCCCAAGCTCAGGCGGAGCAGTTATTGCAACAAGCCTATCAACATAGTGAGGAGGTGCGGCGACAGACACTGCAGGAATCGGAGCGCCTGCAGCGGGAGGCCCACCGTTACGTGGATCAGGTGTTGCAAGACTTGGAGTTGCGGTTGGTGGAGTCCTTGCGGGTGATCCGCAACGGGCGGCAAAATCTGCAGACCTAACAGAGAAGAGTCAGACTGGGGCTTGAGCGCTGCCTTCAACCTGTGCCAGGAGCATTTTTATCCCGCGTTGTGCAAGTCTTTTGGAGCGGTGGGTTAGGGATCTCCTGAGCAGGCGAGGGACGGCTCCCCTCGCTAGACTTGAGCAGAAGACGTTCCCCAGCGGCCCTTGACATCCTCTCTGCCCATCATCCTTGGCGTATCAGGCGCTTCAGGGATGCTCTATGCTGTGCGCGCTCTGCATGTTCTGCTCAGCCTGGGCTACCGCGTCGAAGTGGTGGCCTCCAAAGCGGCCTATCAGGTGTGGCAGGGAGAACAAGGGGTGCTGCTGCCGACAGACCCCCGCAAGCAGGCCCACTTTTGGCGACAGCAAGCCGAGAGCAGCGGTGGATCCCTAGTTTGTCATCGCTGGCAGGATGTGGGGGCAACCATTGCCAGTGGCTCCTATCGCACGCAGGGGATGTTGGTGATCCCGTGCAGCATGGGTACAGTTGCCAAGTTGGCTGCCGGCTTGAGCTCGGATCTGCTGGAGCGGGCTGCTGATGTGCAGCTCAAGGAGGGACGACGCTTGGTGGTGGTGCCGCGGGAAACCCCCTTTAGCCTGATCCACCTGCGCAACTTGACCACTCTGGCAGAAGCGGGGGCGCGCATTGTTCCGGCCATTCCAGCTTGGTACCACCAGCCGCGTACCATCCTAGATTTGGTGGATTTTGTG
Organism: Thermostichus sp. OS-CIW-32; assembly: GCF_054060415.1. Classification (NCBI taxonomy): domain Bacteria; kingdom Bacillati; phylum Cyanobacteriota; class Cyanophyceae; order Thermostichales; family Thermostichaceae; genus Thermostichus; species Thermostichus sp. OS-CIW-32. Next base: position 66,957 of record NZ_JBSSDD010000002.1, read on the forward strand.
GTGGTGAAGGCGTTGGATCAGTTCGGTATTGATGGCGATCTCATTCGCCGCTGGCAGGGGATGCGCCAGCATCAGATCCTCAAGCTGCCCCCTGATCTCTGAGCGGGATCCCTTTTCCCGGCGGCAGGCTGGGATTTGGCTTGGGGGTGTTCCAAGCTGGGGGGGCCCTGTGCCGATAGCCCTCACTTGTGGCACCTTGCCGGGAATAGCTCAGATCACTTGCTGAGCTAGCCGACTCGGGGATCCCGCCGAAGGTGGGTGGGCAAGTCAGGGCAGGTCTCCAGACTGGCCGCCCATTCCCCGATGAGGGTGTTGACCCAGTGAGGCAGCTCGTCGTGGGCGCAGTGGCCTACTCCCGGCAGCTTCACCAAGGTGAGGGCAGGTTGCCAGCGCTTAAATTGGTCTGCCAAAAAACTGGGCACTGCCGGATCTTCTCGGCCCCAAAGTAGCAAGATAGGCATTTTTAGGGTGGGCAGCAGGCGTTTGGGGCTGTCGAAGCGGCGGCAGAGAATGGCCCTCAGACCGTCCAAAAACACGTGGGCTGCCCCCGGCTCAAAGGCCGGTCTCTGGAAGATCTGCACCAGCTCGTCATCCACCTGCTCATCCCGCTTGTAGACGTTTTTGATCCAAGCCCGCAGCACCTCGGTTTGCCGCAGCCAGTTAAACAAATGGGGATAGGTGAGTGGGCAGCCCAAGACGGCCAGGATCCCGTCGCAAAGGAGCTGCACCAAGACATCCCAGGGAGGGGGTAATTCTTCGGGGTGAGGCCCATCGGCACAACTGATCAAGCACAAGCCTTTCACCATTTGGGGATAGCGGGCGGCGGCAATGACTCCCACCAAGCCCCCGATGGAATGGCCCACCAGGATGCTGGGCTGCTGAATGTGAGTTTGCCAAAACTCGTGTACCTGCTCCACCCACAGATCAACGCTGTAGGCAATCTCCGGCTTGGCACTCTTGCCAAATCCCAGCAGGTCGAGGGCATAGACGGAGCGCTGGGATCCCAGAGGGAGAATGTTGTGGCGCCAATGACCCACTGACGCTCCAAATCCATGGATTAAAAGGGCCGGAGCTGCCGTCAAGTTGACGACACCGGCAAGGGTTTGGGCGCGACTAGGGGTGTAGGTGAAATGGATGGGCCAGCCCCGCCAATGCCAGGTTTGGGAGTAGCCGTAGCGAGGCAAAGCCGACAAGGGATCCCTGTCGCTGCCCGTTGGGGAAGGGGAGGGCGCATCAACAGAGGAGAAACCGGGATTGCCGACGGAATTGGCGCTGACCCGAGCAGAAGGGGAAGGATGGGAGTTGAGTCTGTGCAAGGGAGGAGTGGGTGACAACAATAGGCTCATCTCCAATTTAGGCTAGACCAATCTTAGTGGTTTCCTCGGCTCATCATTTAATAGGACGTACTTTGCCACCGGTTCTTCTATATCTTCCAGGACATGCCAGCATGACTGTGTCCATAACCCCAGACCCAATGGATGAAGCCTTCGGGATAGACCCGATTACCGCTGCCAGCTTTCGCCAGATCGATCAGGAGATCGGCCCCCACCCCTGGCAAGGGATCCCTTATGAGGTGGTGCGCCGTGCCATTCATGCCACTGCCGACTTTGAGCTGCGGGATCGCTTTTTCTTCGGCCCCAACGCCGTTGAACACGCCCTGGCAGCCCTACGGCAAAAGCAGCCTGTCATTGTCGATGTCAGGATGGTGGCAGCTGGGATCCAGTCAGGTCTGAAAGCCCAAGGGATCCCCCTCTACTGTGCTTTGGACTGGGTGGAGGAGCCCCGTTGGCCCGGTCAAACCCGCGCCGCCAATGGGATGGTGAACTTGGCACGCCGCTATCCAGAAGCCCTGTTTGTCGTTGGCAATGCCCCCACCGCGTTGCTGGCTTTGGTGGAGGAGATTCGGGCACAGCGGGTCAAGCCGGCTTTGGTGATCGGAGTGCCGGTGGGATTTGTGGCGGTGGAAGAGGCCAAGCAGGCGTTGGCGCAAACGGATGTTCCCCAGATTCGGGTGGAGGGCCGCAAAGGCGGATCCCCAGTTGCTGCTGCCATTGTCAATGCCCTTCTCTTGGCAGCTCAACGGGATCCCATCCCCAACTGACTAGAATTGAAGGGATATCTTCAGACCTTTCCCATGACCCCAGAACAAGAGGAGTGGCTGATTCGCAACCTTCAGCAACAACAAGAACAAATCCAAGAAATGCGGGCCGAGCAGCAGCGGTCGGCTGAGCGCTTTGAGGCTCAGATGGTTGAGATGCGGCAGGGCTTTGCAGCCCAAATCTCCGAGATCCGGGCTGAGCAGCAGCGGTCTGCCGAGCGCTTTGAGGCCCAGATGGCCGAAATGCGGGCCGAGCAGCAGCGGTCGGCTGAGCGCTTTGAGGCTCAGATGGTTGAGATGCGGCAGGGCTTTGCAGCCCAAATCTCCGAGATCCGGGCTGAACAGCAACGATCTGCCGAGCGCTTTGAGGCTCAGATGGCCGAAATGCGGGCCGAGCAGCAACGATCTGCCGAGCGCTTTGAGGCCCAGATGGCCGAAATGCGGGCCGAGCGGCAGGCTATGGAAGCCCAACTCCAGACCGAAATCCAGGAGATCAGGGCGTTGATCCAACAGAACCAGGAGCGGATTCGACAGAACGAAGAGCGGGGAGACGAGCTGGAGGTGGCCATACAGGAGTGCCGCCGAGATATGCAGGCTGGGTTTGCCGAACTGAGGGAAGCGCAAGCCATGATGATGGAGCAATTTCGGGAGCGCGATGGCCGCCTGATCGAGGCTCAACTCAGCTTTATTCGGGAGATGCGGGAAATGCAACGGGAAGTTGCGGAGCTGCGACTGGATTTTCTCAATCACATGCGCCAATACCACCCACCTGTCGAACGTTAAATGGCTACGGCAGCACCTGGGCGGTCACCTCAGTTTGCGGTCGTAGGGGTAGCGGGGGATGGCTCTGTGGCTTCCTGGGGGATCCCCCCCCTTTCCCAAGCCAAAGTCTTGGCAGGAGCCCCTCATCTGCTCCGGCACTTTACCGATCATCCGGCCCGCAAGATCCCGCTCACCGGGCCAGTGGAAAGTTGGATCCCACTTTTGCAGCAGGAGATGGCTCAGGGATCCCTGGTCTTGTTGGCCAGCGGGGATCCGCTTTTTTTCGGGATCGGGCGGCTGTTGACGGAGTATTTCCCAGCGGAGCGGTTGGCCTTCTATCCGCAGGTGAGCTCGGTGCAGCTGGCCCTGAACCGCCTGCAGATCCCCTGGCAGGAGGCGACCATCCTCAGCCTGCACGGGCGGGGAGTGGAGCGGTTGGAAGCCGTTCTCAAGCAGGGATCCCCTGTGATCGTGGTGCTCACCGATCCGGAGCATACACCGACCGTCTTGGCCCAGTTCATTGCCGACCTGCGGCTGCCGGTGCGTTACCAAGCCTGGGTCTGTAGTCAACTGGGATCCCCTCAAGAGCAGATCGTGCCCCTCCAAGAAGGGGAAGACGCCGTTTTCCCCAGCCCCAACGTTGTGGTGCTGCGACGAGTAGAGCCGGAGCCAGATCCCCATCGCTGGCCTTTGGTCGGGATCCCGGACGACCAGTTCTACACCTTTCCCGACCAGCCCGGCTTGATCACCAAGCAGTCCATCCGCCTGCTCACCTTAGGATCCCTGCAGCTCCCCCAAGAGGGCGTGGTGTGGGATATCGGTGCCGGCACCGGCTCGGTGGCCATCGAAATAGCCCGCCTCTCTTCTCGGCTCCAGGTCTATGCTGTCGAGCGCAACGCCATGGGCATCTGTCTGATTCGGCGCAACCGGCAACGCTTTGGCCCAGAGAACCTGCAGGTGATCCCGGGGGCAGCCCCCCAAGTGTTGGCCAACTTGCCCGACCCAGATCGGGTGGTGCTGGGCGGCGGCGGCAAAGGGATCCGCGACCTGCTGCCGGTGGTGGAAGCCCGCCTGCGGCCTGGAGGGATCTTAGTGGCCAACTTCGCTACCCTAGAAACCTGCAGCGAGGCCCTGCAATGGCTGCGTTCTCGGGGCTGGCAAGTTCGAGTAGATCACGTTCAGATCTCCCGCTCTGCCGTCCTGGCCGAGGGCACCCGCTTTGCCCCCCTGAACCCGGTTTACCTGCTGCAAGGGATCCCTTCAAATTGGAAAGCCCAGTAAGCCCCCCGTTGCTCTGCTTTCCCTTCTCCCTGTGGGGGAGGGAAAGTTATCCCTCGTCCTCCTCATCGGCGGTGAACCCCGGTCGGTACAGGTAGGCGGAGGAGGGACGGTTGGTCTTCTTGATTTGGTCTTTGATGGATTCCAGGTCGATGTAGCGATCCGCCAAGTTGATCAGTTGATCGCTGGTCATGGAACGCAAGCTGACCACCTCCACTCGTGCCCCTTGGTAGCTAACGGCATTGACCGCATAGGCCAAGTCTCCATCGCCGCTCACCAGCACAGCCGTCTCATACCAGCGCACCAGCGACAGCATATCCACGGCAATTTCCACATCCAGGTTGGCTCTCTTGGATCCATCGGGCAACTGGGTTAGCTCTTTGGTAACCACGCGGTAGCCATTGCGGCGCATCCAGAGCAAAAACCCCTGCTGCTTTTCGTTGTTGCGATCGACGCCGGTGTAGAAAAAAGAGCGCAAAAGGGGCGACCGACCACTCAGAGTCTTCAGCAGACGGGTGTAGTCGATCTCAATGCCCAGTTGCAGAGCGGCGTAGAACAGATTAGACCCGTCGATGAATATGGCCACACGCCCACGGTTGTCCTGCAAGGAATCCCCAGGCTGAAAACTGGGATCAGGATCAAGACGCAGCATTCGGGTTTTCTTCTCCAAGTTTTGACAAAAGGGCAGAAAAAACGAGGTGTTAAATGGGTTTAATCGCCAATACAGCTCTTTCCGGCAGCACCGACTACAGATAATGCAGACGCATCTCTTGTGCGATAGGGATCTTACTGCTTCCCAGAGTGATCTGCAGAATTCCCATGAAGTCGGAAAGAGCTGTAAGAGGGTGCCCCAAGCCCTGGGACACATGATTTACCCTAGCGCAGGAGAGACGATCCCCGGAGAAGATTTCCAAAATCCTAAAGAAAAATACCTACGAAAGGAGAGGCTTTGGGGATGGAGTGCGGGGATGGGCCGGTACCTTACCGCTTTTCGAGCCCCTTGCACAGAGGGGTGCTGCGCAGCCGCTACAAGCGGTTTTTGGCCGATGTGGAGCTGGAAAACGGGCAACAGATCATCGCCCATTGCCCCAACACGGGGCCGATGAGTGGGGTCTGTCAGGTGGGGGCACCTGTGTACCTCTCCCATCACCCGGAGCCAAAACGGAAACTGGCCTACACCTGGGAAATGATCCAGGTGGATGGGGTATGGGTGGGGATCAACACCAGCTTGCCCAATCGCCTGGTGGACTGGGGGCTGGAGCGAGGGTGGTTTCCCCAGTTGGCAGGGTTTTCTCGCCGGCAACGGGAGGTGACCTGCGGCAGGAGCAAAATCGACTTTCTGCTGACAGGAGACTCTGGCTCGGCCTATTTGGAGGTGAAGAATACCACCTGGGCTGTGGGATCCCGTGCGCTGTTTCCCGATACGGTGACCACCCGCGGCCAAAAACACCTGGAAGATTTGATCGCGGTGCGCCAACAGGGTCAGCGGGCCCTGCTGATGTACTGGATCAATCGCGCCGATTGCACCGAGTTTGCCCCCGGCGAAGAACGGGATCCCCGCTATGCCCGTCTGTTTCGTGAGGCCCTGCAGGTCGGGGTAGAGATGTTGCCCTATCGGGTCGAGGTTTCGCCGGCAGGGATCCGCCCCTTGGGTTTGGCCAAAATCGTTGTCTAGGCACCCCAAAAGAAGGGTCAGGCTCTCTGGAAACGGCTGGGGATGGCCTACAATACTGCTTTCTCCAGATTCTTAGTTTTCCAAGCACTTGAGGACCATGAGCAAACCTTCCTCCCGTCCTCATCACATTGTCCTGACTTCCCATCCCTCCCCTCATGGGACGCAAGCCCAGCCGATCCGCTGGGGAGCCTTGGATCCGCTGTGGCGGGGGCCGGTGGTGGGTAGCCTGACCAATCTTGCCCATCGCAATGTCATCGGCACCCATGCGGGAGCCTACGCTGTCTATCGGGCATTGGCTGTGGCCAGTGGCTCTTTGCAGGCGGATCACCGCGCCGATTTAACCAATACTGCCCCGGTGGTGTCGATTGGCCCTCACCCAAGCTGGGGAGATCCAGACCGGATTGTGTCCTTGGATCCCTGGGGAGCAGTTGTGGGGGAAGTCTTTGCCCCCCTCTATGCCCAGGGCTACGATATTCGCCCTACTATTGCCATTACTCAGGCCCACATCCACATGCCAGAACTGCAGGAGGCGGTCAACAAAGGGCGGTTACGGGTGGATGGCCGGATCCTCAAAGACAACGGCAGCCTGGTGGTCACCAAAGCCGCAATCGAGCCGGTCTGGTACCTGCCGGGGATCGCCAAACGATTGCAGGTGAGCGAAAGCCTGCTGCGCCGCACCCTCTTCGAGCAGACGGGAGGCATGTTTCCAGAATTGGTGACCCGTCCAGACCTATCGGTGTTTTTGCCGCCCATCGGTGGCCAGACGGTGTACATCATCGGGCAGGTGGCTGCCATCACCGACCCGGCCTTGCCCCTGGCGGTGCGGGTTCACGACGAATGCAATGGTTCCGATGTGTTTGGCTCGGATATTTGCACCTGCCGCCCCTATCTGGTGCATGGCATTGAAGAATGCGTTAAGACGGCCCAAGCCGGTGGAGCCGGGGTGATCGTGTACCTGCGCAAAGAAGGCCGCGCCTTGGGAGAGGTGACCAAGTTTTTGGTCTACAACGCCCGCAAGCGCCAGGAAGGAGGGGATCGGGCTGATGCCTACTTCGCCCGTACCGAGTGTGTGGCAGGGGTGCAAGACATCCGGTTTCAGGAGTTGATGCCGGATGTGCTCCATTGGCTGGGCATAACCCGAATCGATCGCCTGATTTCCATGAGCGACCTCAAGTATCGAGCCATCACCAACTCCGGCATTGAGGTTCTGCAGCGGGTGCCCATCCCAGAAGAGCTGATCCCGGCGGATGCCCGTGTGGAGATCGAGGCCAAAAAAGCTGCCGGCTACTACACTGAGGGTGAGGTACTGGATGCGGAGCGGCTGGCCCAAATCCGAGGAAGGGCCTTGGTGGAGTGAGCGGGATCCCTCATGCAAGTGGCCACCTGGAATGTCAACTCCATTCGCACCCGGCTGCCTCAGGTTTTGGCTTGGCTGGACAGCCAGGGATCCCTGGATGTGCTCTGCCTGCAGGAGACTAAGGTGGTGGATGAAGACTTTCCCCGGGCGGCCTTTCAGGAGCGGGGCTTTCATGTGGAGGTCTACGGGCAAAAGTCCTACAACGGTGTGGCTCTGATCAGCCGGGATCCCCCGGAAAAAGTAGAACGGGGGTTTGGTGCGCTGCTGCCTTCGGCGGCAGATTTGGACAAGCAAAAGCGGCTGATGAGCGCCATCTACCGCGGGATCCGTATTCTCAACCTTTATGTGCCCAACGGTTCTGAGGTGGGATCGGAAAAATACGCCTATAAATTGCGCTGGCTAGCCACGCTGAAGGATTACCTCGCCGTTGCCCTGAGCCAAGGGGATCCCATCCTGCTCTGCGGGGACTTTAACATTGCCCTGGAAGATCGGGATATTTATGATCCCCAAAAAGCGGGAGAAATCATGGCTTCCGAACCGGAGCGACAAGCCCTGCGGGAGATCCTGGCTTTAGGGTTTGAAGATGCGTTTCGCAGGTTCACCCCAGATCCCGGCCATTTTAGCTGGTGGGACTATCGCTCGGGGGGGTTTCAAAGGAATCGCGGCTGGCGCATTGATCATCATTATCTGTCTCGTGAGCTACAGGAGAAAGCCACCGCTTGCTGGATCGATGTTGAGCCACGGCGGGCCGAAAAACCCAGCGATCATGCCCCTGTCATTGTTGCCCTGGATATTTAAGCGCCTTGTTATAGTCATTTCAAGCTAGGTTGAGACACTCCCCAAACGCTCCCTGCCACTGCCTTCACCCCTTCTCTCAGAGGAAGAGGGGAGCCAGGCGGAAATGTTTCATTCCTGTTTAAATGACCATAACAGCTCATACCAACCAGCCATCCAATTAAAATGGAGCGGCCTCTTCGAGAATTTTCAGAACCATTCTGTGTTCGGGGCTGAGCTGAGCCATGCTTTGCTGTAGAGCCTGTTGGTAGTGCAAGTGCATCAGGTCGGGGCCAGGGTGAGCGATATCCGATCCGAGGGCCAGGTTTTGGGTTTGGGAGTGTTGCCGGGCGCAGCGCCGTCGCTGATCTGAGGCCACATTCCAGCAGATGCGATACAGCCAAGTGGAAAACTGGGCCGAGCCGCGAAACCGAGGCAACCCTTTCCAGGCGCGAATAAACACTTCCTGAACCAGGTCATCCAAAAGATCGGCTCCACACAAGGGATAGAGGATATTCCGTACCGACTGCTGGTATTTGCGGTAGAGTTGGCGAAAGCTCTGGCTGTCGCCGTTGAGGCAGCGCTGGATCAGCTCCCAATCGGATGTATCCTTTGCCGCCTGCACGAGAGGACGCTCCCTTGTTCTCAACCTTGCTTTGTCTGACTCCCAATGCCCCCAAAAGGTTCAAAGGATCCCTGTCTACGATGGCCCTCCACTTCCCGCCAAGCAAGATATGGTCGTTTAGGCTAGAGTGAGACACCTGGGCTATACGAGAAAAGCCTTATGGCCCCATGCATTATTGCTCCGCAGCGCTGACGCGACGACGCGACCAATGTTTTAGGTGTGGGTGCAGTGTCCTAGTTTGAGTCGAAATGACCATACCGGCATCTTCTGATTGCCGTTTTCCCTCAAAGGATACCCGCCGGCAGGTGTAGACAAGCCAATCCCTCTTGCCTGTTCGCACTTTCTCAATCCCAATTCTGTTGAATTCTATTGGCTCGTCGACCTACAATTCCAATAACACCAAAAAGAGGGAATGAAAAGCTGATCTTCATGCCTGCCTGGCCATGGCCAAAACAACTCAGATAACCGATAAACCCGATCTGTTTGGATTCCTCTATCATCACCCGACGCTCATCCTTGCCATTCTGTTGGGGCCACCTCTCATTTGGTTGCTGGTCTTTTACTTGGGGCCGCTGCTGGCGCTGCTGCTGCAAAGTTTTTATCATCTGGATCCCTTTACCGGCCTGATCCTGAGAAAGTTGACTTTGGCCACCTATCGGGAGCTGCTCACTCCTGCCAGCGTGGATATCTTTGTCCGCAGCTTGACTATGGCTTTGGCAGTGACCCTAGCTGCAATTGTGTTGGCTTTTCCTCTGGCTTATACCATGGTCAGACTGGCCTCTCCTCGCTGGAAGGACTTTTTGTACTTGTTGGTGCTCCTACCGCTTTGGTCTAGTTATTTGATTCGGGTTTATGCCTGGAAGTTGATCCTGGCCAAAGAAGGGATCCTCACCTACCTACTCGCCCATGTGGGCCTACAGGGATGGGTGGAAAAGATTTTGCAGTTGCCCGGGATCGGTGGGCCATCGCTGGCCGTATCCAACTTGGGTATTTTCTTGGTGTTTCTCTATGTTTGGCTGCCCTATATGATTCTGCCGATTCAGGCGGCTTTGGAGCGAGTGCCCGATAGCTTAATTGAGGCTTCTGCAGATTTGGGGGCTCAGGGTTGGCAAACATTCCGCCATGTTATTCTCCCCCTCGCGTTGCCAGGGATCCTGGCCGGGTCGGTCTTTACCTTTTCCTTAACATTGGGAGATTTTGTGGTGCCCTATTCTCTGGGCAATTCCAGCTATTTTATCGGGCAGGCAGTTCTCACCTTCCAGGGCACCTCTGGCAACATTCCCTTGGCGGCAGCCTTCACGGTTGTGCCGATGGGGATCATGATCGTTTATCTGCTGGTGGCCAAGCGGCTGGGGGCGTTTGAATCGGTGAGCTGACCCGATCAAGGATTTTTCCAACACATGAGGAGCCAACTGAGCTAGGCTGATAAGTGTTAACGAATGTATCGGGCTGTCCCTATGGTGCTCTTTGGCTTTGGCAAACTTGGCAAGAAACTGTCCCTGCCCAAACCGGAAGAAGCCTTGCCGGGCCGGGCCGAGCCGATGGTGATCGTGAATCGGCATTTTGTCAATGGCCATCCGCTGCAGCCGCCTTTTCCCGAGGGCATGGAGCTGGCCATGTTCGGCATGGGCTGCTTCTGGGGGGCAGAGCGCAAGTTTTGGCAGGTGCCAGGGGTGTTCAGCACAGCGGTGGGCTACGCTGGCGGGTTTACCCCCAACCCCACCTATGAAGAGGTCTGTACTGGCCTGACTGGCCACAACGAGGTGGTGCGGGTGGTTTACGACCCAGCTCAGGTCAGCTATGCCCAACTGCTGAAGGTGTTTTGGGAAAATCACGACCCTACCCAGGGGATGCGCCAAGGCAATGATGTGGGCACCCAATACCGCTCCGGCATCTATGTGTATTCTCCGGCGCAGCGGGAGCTGGCGGAAAAAACCCGCGATCTCTATCAGCAGGCCCTGACCGCCCACGGCTACGGCCAGATCACCACCGAGATCTTAGACGCGCCTGAGTTTTACTACGCCGAAGACTACCACCAGCAATATCTGGCCAAGAATCCGCGCGGCTACTGCGGCCTGGGGGGCACTAAGGTTTGTCTGCCAGAGATCCTCACCGAGCCCGTCTGATCCACACCCTGACGGATCAAAAGATCCGGCGGGAATGGGACCCCCGCTCAAGGAACTCCCTAGCCACTAGGGTTACCACCGCCAGCAAGGAGAGCACCACCGCCGCCGCATAGGCTGAGCCGGTGGCATAACTGCGGTAGGCATCTTCCACGAACAAGGGCAAGGTCTGGGTGCGGCCAATGATGTTGCCGGAAACCACAGCCACAGCGCCGAACTCCCCCATGGCGCGGGCATTGGTCAAGATGACGCCGTACAAAAGGCCCCAGCGGATGTTGGGCAGGGTGATTCTCCAAAAGATCTGCCAGGGGGTTGCCCCCAGCGTTTTGGCGGCTTCTTCCTGGTCGGTGCCTGCCTCCTCCAACACCGGCAACACTTCCCGCGCCACAAAAGGAAGGGTGATGAAAGCCGTTGCCAACACAATGCCCGGAAATGCAAAGATAACCCGCAAGTTCCAGGATCCCAGCCAACCCTGACGCCCGAAGATGAGCACCAGCATTAGGCCAGCCACCACCGGGGAAATGGAAAAGGGCAGATCGATCAGGCTCAGCAGCAGCGCCCGCCCCGGAAAACGCCGATGAGCAATGGCCAAGGCAGCACAGAGGCCGAAAAAGGTATTGAGGGGCACAACGACCAGGGCGGTTAGCACCGTCAATCGCAGGGCACTGAGCAACTCCCGCTCTGTCAGGCGATGGAGAAAGGCTGGGATCCCTTCTCGAAACGCCTGATAGAAGATGTTCACCACCGGGATCCCGAGCAGCAGCGCGATGTAAAGCCCGACGATCCCGATCAACAGGCCCGACAGCCATGTTGAGGGCTTCGGTTTGACACCTGCTACCTCGTCAGGTTTCATGGCGACTTCCCCAGGCTTGCAGAAGGTTAATTACCACCAGCGACAGGAAAGAGATCCCCAACATCACCGTTCCGATCACGGTTGCCCCGGCATAGTCGTGTTGTTCCAGCCGCTGAATCACCAGCACCGCCGCAATCAAGTCCCGAAAGGGAATGCTGGAAGCGATGATCACCACAGAGCCGTATTCCCCCACGGCGCGGGAAAACCCTAGGGCTACCCCGGTGAGCACCGCCGGCAGGATCTGGGGCAGCACCACGCGCCGGAAGGTCTGAAAGCGGGAAGCCCCCAAACTCCAGGCTGCCTCTTCCACATCTTTCTCCAGCTCCTGCAACACCGGCTGCACCGTCCGCACCACAAAGGGAAAAGAAATAAACAGCATCGCCACCCCCACCCCCAAGCGGGTAAAGGAGATGCGGATCTCCAAGGGGGCCAAAAGGGATCCAATCCAGCCGTTGCTGCTGTAAACCGTTGCCAGGGTGAGGCCGGCCACGGCGGTGGGCAAAGCAAACGGCAGATCGATCAACCCCTCGAGAAGCTTTTTGCCGGGGAAGGCGTAGCGCACCAGCACCCAGGCAGTCAGGGTGCCCATCACGCCGTTGATCAGAGCCGCCAGCAACGCGGTTACAAAAGTAACTTCATAGGCGGAGAGGGCCACGGGATCCGTCGCGATCCGCCAAAACTCCGCCCAGCCCACGCTGCTGGACTTGGCAATCAAGGCAGCCAGCGGCAGAATCAACATCAAGAAGAGATAGCCCAGGGTCAGCCGCCACGGCCAAGACAGTTGAGGCAAAGCTTGCAGCAACGTTTCTCAAGCTCCCACCGGCATTGCGGTCATCTCGGTTTTTTTGACGGGAAAGGCTTTCACCACCTTGGGGCGCACATAGACCTGCTGCCCCACCTGCAGGGGTTGGTTGGCATATTGCTCGCGGCTGAGATGGGCCCACAGGGATCCGCCATCGCTAAGAATCAGCTCCGCCTGAATCTCCCGACCCAGGTGGATGATCTCCTTAACGCGGGCAGAAACACCACTGCTGCCGGGGTTGACCTCAATCTGCACATCGTGGGGGCGCAAAAAAAGCTGATGCGGGCCGGCCTGCACCTCGGGAAGCTGGCAAAAGAGTTGGGAGCGGGGAGAAAGCTCGTTGACCGGGCCGACAAAGCTCATCACAAAGGGTGTAGCTGGATGGTCATAGATTTCTGCCGGGGATCCCACCTGTTCGATCCGCCCCTGGTTCATCACCACGATCTGATCCGCCACCTCCATGGCTTCCTCTTGATCATGGGTTACAAATACCGTTGTCACATGCACCTCGTCGTGCAGGCGCCGCAACCACTTGCGCAGCTCTTTGCGGACTTTGGCATCCAGGGCCCCAAAGGGCTCATCCAACAGCAACACCTGCGGCTCCACCGCCAAAGCGCGGGCTAGGGCCACCCGCTGCCGCTGCCCCCCAGAGAGTTGAGAGGGGTAGCGATCCCCGAACCCCGATAGCTGCACCAGCTCCAGCAGCTCATCCACCCGTGCCCGAATCTCGGCCCGTGAAGCCTTGCGGATCTCCAAGCCAAAGGCGATGTTCTGCCGCACCGTCATGTGCTTGAACAGGGCGTAGTGCTGAAAAACAAAACCAATGTTGCGCTCCTGGACGCTGGCATGGGTAGCATCCCGCCCGGTGAGGGAAATCCGCCCCGTATCCGGCTTTTCTAGGCCGGCAATCAGGCGCAGCAGGGTGGATTTGCCAGAACCCGATGGCCCCAAGAGGGCAACCAGGGATCCCGTGGGAATGGTGAGATCGGTGGGGTGAAGGGCCTGAAACTCGCCAAAACGCTTCGATACCCCTTCGATGGTGATACCCATAGGTTCTGCCTAGCTAGTGGTTTGCCTGAGAAGTTGCTGGATGGTTGCCGGCTGAGTCTTCTGGAGAGGGTGAGGGAAGTTAAACTCGCGGCTAATCTACGGTAAACCTGTCAACAAACCGTTGATACAGCTCCCAGGATAACTTGAACGGGGATCCAAAACAAGGGAGACTCCCTACAACTGAGCTTGGATGCGGTCAAACAAGGCCCCATCGGCAAAAAAGCGGCTTTGGACAACCTCCCATCCGCCCAGGTCGGCGACGGTAACCCGCTTCTCAACAGGAGGGTACCGCCAGGCAAACTCTTGGGCCACCGTCGGCTCCACCGGGCGAAAGCCCACCTCGGCAAAGGCCCGCTGCGCTTCTGGGGTGAATAGGTAGTCCACAAAGGCTTCGGCCACGGCACGGGTACCTTTGCGATCCACATTGGCATCCACCACGACTACGGGGTTGTCGATGGAAATGTTGGGGTCGGGCACCACATAGGACAGGGATTGGCCGCGCAGGCTGGCCAAGATCACCTCATGTTCGTAGGTGAGCAGGGCATCCCCTTGCCCTTTTTGGAAAAAAACATCGGTGGCCTCTCGTGAGTCCCGCGGCAAAATGCGGACATTCTTGTAGACCTGGGTGGTGAAGGCCAGAGCCTGGGGTTCAGGGACAGCGCTCCAGAGGGCTAAAAAGTTCCAGCGGGCGCCCCCTGAGGTCTTGGGGTTGGCGGTAACCACCTGCAAGCCGGGCCGAGCCAGATCTTGCCAAGAGCGGATCCCCTGGGGGTTGCCCTCCCGCGTTACAATTACTGCCACCGAACGGGTAACGATCCCTTGGTTGGGGGTACGGGCTTCCCATCCCGGCTGGATGAGACCCGCAGCCACGAGGCGCTCCACATCCAAAGCCAGGGCCAAGGCCACCACATCGGCATCCAGCCCGTCAATAACTGCCCGCGATTGCGTTGCCGAGCCGCCGTAGCTGCTTTCCACCCGCACCCGTTGCCCCGTTTTCGCCAGCCAATCGGCCTCAAAAGCAGGGATGATCTGCCGGTAGGCATCCCGCGTCACCGCAAAAGAAGCGAGGAGGATGCTGACTTCCCCCTGCAATCCCCCCCCTCGGCCACAGCCTCCAAAGCCAAGCAGAAGGCAGAGCAGCAGGGATCCCATCCCCAGCCACCGTCCCCCGCTCGCCAGCAGCCTCTGGATCCCGCCTGTCTTTGTAACCTCCATAGCCGTCCTCAAAACCTCGGGCCGCCCTCGCCCCCAGCCTCTCTCCGACAGAGGGGCTCCGCTTGCTGTAGGCGGAAGGAGCAGGCCCTTGTTCCTATTCTACGGTAAGCCGGTCGGCAAACCGTTTTTATTTAAGGATCCCTAGGCAGGACAGGGGGTGGGGATCGCCGCATCGACAGCGAGATCCAGCGTGGCCTTGAGAATGCCAGGATCCTCTGGAGAAGGGCGCAACTGAAACCCCAGCCGCTGACACAGGCGGCGCATGGCCTCGTTTTCGCAAAGAACCTCGCCGGTGAGGTGCTGGATCCCTTCGCAGCGGGCCACCTGGATGAGGCGGGTCAACAGCTCTGTGCCAATCCCTTGCCGTTGATAGGGATCCGCCACCAGCATGGCAAACTCTGCTTCTTGGGGAAAGCCATGTTTTCTGGAGAGGCGGCTGATGCCGAGGATTAAGGACTTCGTCCCGCTGACGCGATTGGCCTCTGGCTCCTGTTTTTCTGCTACTAAGGCAATCTCGCGGTCGTAATCGTTAAAGCAAATGCGGGTAAGGCGCTCGTGGGCGATGCGGGCGCTGTATTTGATCGGGTGGAAGTAGCGCAGATAGACGCTGTAATCGGAGACGTGGCGGTGAAAATCGATCACCAAAGGCTCGTCTTCAGGGCGAATGGGGCGAATGGTGATGCCGTCCCGGAAGCTCCAGATGTACTGGGTGGGATAGGGGCGGATGGCCAAGGGCACCTGGGGATCCTGCTCGGTTCGCAAAATGACGCGGGCATCCAAAGCCAGCAGGCCCTCGCTGGAAGCCAGCAGCGGATTGATGTCGATCTCTTTAATCTCCCGCTGCTCGGCCACCAGTTGGCTAAAGCGCACCAAGAGCTGTTCCAGGGCCTCCAGATCGACAGCTGGGCGTCCGCGTACCCCCCTGAGGGCCTTGTAGATGAGGGTGTTTTCCATCAGGCGCCGCGCCAAGGTGGTGTTGAGGGGGGGAAGGCCAATGGAGCGATCCTGAAACACCTCCACCAGTTGTCCGCCACTGCCAAACAGCAACACCGGCCCAAACTGGGGATCCTGGCTGCTCCCCAGGATCAGCTCATAGCCATCCGTGTCCACCATCGGCTGCACCGTGACCCCCTGGAAGTGCTCCGGCCCCGCTTTCTCGCTGACGTTGCGGAGGATTTGCCCGAAGGCCCGGCGCACCGCCTCAGCATCGGGCAGGTTGAGCTGCACGCCGCCCACATCGGTTTTGTGGGTGAGGGTGTGGGAGTAGAGCTTCACCACCACCGGGTAGCCCATGGCCTCGGCAGCTTCCACTGCTGCTTCGGGGCTCTCGGCCACCCGCGTCGGCACCACGGGGATCCCGTAGGCGGCCAGGATTTCCTTAGATTCGACCTCCGTGAGAAGCGTGCGGCCTTCCCGCCTCGCCTGGGCAAGGGTTTGCTGCACTTTTTCCTGCTCCACTGGCCTGGTGGGAGCCAGGGTGGGGGTTTCGTAGAGGGCCTTGAGGTTGTCACTAAAGCGCCACAGATGGCTAAACACCCGCGCCGCTTGATCCGGGTAGCGGTAGGTAGGGATCCCGGCTTGGTTGAGGATGTGCTCGCCCGCATCCACGCCAGCTCCCCCCATCCAACTGGCCAGGATAGGCTGCCGGGATCCACTGCGCCGCCAGGTCTCCACCACTTTCTCGGCAGTGGCCGTGGGATCCGTCATGGCTTGGGGGGTGAGGATGACCAGACAGCCCTGGCTGCCGGGATCTTGCAACACCACTTCCAAAACTTGGGCAAAGCGCCCCGGATCTGCGTCCCCCAAAATATCAATGGGATTGCCGTGGCTCCAGTGGGGGGGCAAGATCTGGTTAAGCTGCTCCAGGGTTTGGGGAGAAAGCTCGGCCAGGGATCCGCCGGCGCGGATGAGGGCGTCGGTGGCCAGCACCCCCGGCCCGCCGGCATTGGTGAGGATGGTGAGGTGGGGCCCTTGGGGACGAGGCTGTTTGGCCAGCACCTCCGCCATGTCGAAGAGATCTTCAATGCGATCCACCCGCAGCACGCCACAACGGCGAAAGGCCGCATCCAAAACCGCGTCGCTGCCGGTGAGGGATCCCGTGTGGGAGGCTGCTGCCTGGGCTGCTGCCTGGGTGCGTCCCGCCTTGATGACAATGATGGGCTTGCTCAGGGCCACCTCTCGGGCCGCGGACAGAAAAGAGCGGGCATCCCCGATGGATTCCATGTACAAGACAATGCTGTGGGTATGGGGATCCTCGCCCAGGTAGTCAATCAGATCTCCCCAGCCCACATCCAGCATGGATCCCAGAGAGATAAAGGCGCTGAAGCCCACATTTTCCTGCAGGCTCCAGTCCAGGATCGAGGTGCACAGGGCCCCACTTTGGCTGATGAAGCCCACATTGCCGGGCCGGGCCATCTGGGCAGCAAAGGTGGCGTTTAAGCCCGTGTGGGGGTTTTGGATCCCCAGGCAGTTGGGGCCAATCAAGCGCAGCTTCCCAAGGACTCCGTCCCGCTGACGCGATTGGATAGTCTGCTGAATTTGCTTCTCCAGCTCCCAGCCAGCAGGGCCCGTTTCCTTGAAGCCTGCTGAAAGAACAATGGCGCCCTTGACCCCGGCTTCTACGCACTCCTGCACCACCTTGGGCACCCCCGCTGCCGGAATGGCGATAATGGCCAGATCCACCGGCTCCGGCAAAGCGGAAAGCCGCTCATAGGCCCGGATCCCCAACACCTGGTGCCGCTTGGGATTGACCGGGTAAACCGTGCCGCCAAAGGGGTGGCTAATGAGGTTCCACAACACCGTCCGCCCCACGCTGCCCTCCCGCTCCGTGGCCCCCACCACCGCCACCGAACGGGGCAGAAAAATGGGATTCAGGGGATGGGATCGGGCCCTCCAGATATCCACACTGGGATCCAGTCGTTGCCACATACCCTACTCCTTAGGCCAACACTGGTTCCGGCTGGTGGTAGAGGGCAGAATCCACCCGGCAGCCCCGATAGGCCAAAACGTACAGCTCCTTCATGTCTTGAATGAGGGGATAGCGGGGGTTGGCGCCGGTGCATTGGTCGTCAAAGGCTTGCTCCGCCATCGCCTCCAGACGGTCGTAAAACTCCCGCTCTTTCTCCCCCAGGGCCTCGCGAATGGTGGCCGGGATCCCCAGTTTCCGCTTGAGTTCTTCGATGGCCTCGATGAGGCGCATGACCTTTTCATCGTCAGAGGACTCCGCCCCGCCCAACTGTAGGTAATCGGCAATTTCCGCGTAGCGGTGTTTGGCGTTGGGATAGCGGTATTGGGGAAAAATGGCCTGCTTAAAGGGGGCGTCGGTGGCGTTGTAGCGGATGACGTGGGTAATCATCAGGGCATTGGCCAGGCCGTGGGGCAGATGGAAGGTGGATCCCAGCTTGTGGGCCAGGGAGTGGCACACCCCCAAAAAGGCGTTGGCAAAGGCCATGCCGGCAATGGTGGCGGCGTAGTGAACTTTTTCTCGGGCTTCTGGATCTGCAGCACCTTTTTCATAGGCCCGCGGCAGGTAGGTCATCAGGAGCTTGATGGCCTGCAGGGCCAGCCCATCGGTAAAGTCGCTGGCCATCACCGACACATAGGCTTCCAGAGCATGGGTGAGGGCATCGATGCCGCCGTAAGCCGTTAGCTTCTTGGGCATCTTTAAGGTGAGATCCGGATCCACAATGGCCATGGTGGGGGTGAGGGCGTAGTCCGCCAGGGGGTATTTGATCCCCACCCGGTCATCGGTCACTACGGCAAAGGGCGTCACCTCGGATCCCGTGCCGGAAGTGGTGGGGATGCAGATGAGCTGAGCTTTTTGCCCCAGTGGCGGCAGCTCGTAAACCCGCTTGCGGATGTCCATAAAGCGCATCGCCAAGCCTTCAAACTCCACCTGGGGCTGCTCGTACATCAGCCACATCACCTTGGCCGCATCCATCGGGGATCCCCCACCGACCGCGATGATCACATCCGGTTGAAACTGGCGCAACTGCTCCAGACCGCGATTGACGTTGCTGAGGGTGGGATCCGGCTCTACATCGTGGTACACATCCCAGCTCACGCGAATCTCATCCAAAACCTGGGTGATGGGATGCAATATGCCCAACTCAAAGAGCGGCTTATCGGTCACCAAAAAGGCGCGTTTTTTGCCGGCCAATTCCCGCAGAGCAATGGGTAGACATCCGGGCTTGAAGTAAACCTTGGGCGGGATCCGAAACCAGAGCATGTTTTCCCGACGTTGGGTTACCGTTTTAATGTTGAGCAGGTGGCGCGGCCCCACATTCTCGGAGATCGAATTGCCTCCCCAAGTGCCACAGCCCAAAGTCAGAGAGGGATCCAGCTTGAAGTTGTAGAGATCCCCAATGGCCCCTTGTGAAGAGGGAGTGTTGATCAACACTCGCGCCGTTTGCAGGGCATTTTCAAAGTAGGCAATATCGTCCCGATTGGCGGGATCTGTATACAAAACAGAGGTGTGTCCCCGCCCGCCGAAATTGACCAGTTGGACAGCAACATCTACGGCGCTGTGGAAATCGTTGGCGCGGTAGAGGGCCAGAACAGGGGCCAATTTTTCGTAGGAGAAGGGCTCCTCCGGCCCCACCTTCTCCACTTCCCCAATCAGCAGTTTGGTGCCTTCGGGTACCTGGATACCGGCCAGGGCAGCGATGGTCTGCACCGACTGGCCCACAATGGCCGGATTGAGGCGACCGTCTTTGAGAAGGATGCGGCGCACGGCTTCGATTTGTTCCGGATCCAAAATGTAGGCCCCCCGATGGCCGAACTCGGCCTTGACCTGCTCGTAGATGGCATCCACCACCACCACTGCCTGTTCTGAGGCACAGATCATGCCGTTGTCGAAGGTCTTGCTCAACAAAATCGAGCTGACAGCCATGGGGATATCGGCACTGGCATCGATCACCGCCGGGGTATTGCCCGCTCCCACCCCCAAAGACGGGTGGCCCGAAGAGTAGGCCGCTTTAACCATGCCAGGCCCGCCGGTAGCCAAGATCAGCTTCACCTCAGGATGCTGCATTAAGGCCTGAGAAAGCTCTATGGTGGGCTCGTCGATCCAGCCGATCAACCCCACAGGAGCGCCCGCTGCCTCGGCAGCTTCTCTGACCACTTTGGCCGCGGCAATAGTACATTTTTTGGCGCGGGGATGAGGGGAAAAGATAATGCCGTTGCGGGTTTTGAGGGTGATCAGAGCCTTGAAAATGGTCGTTGACGTGGGGTTGGTTACCGGCACAATGCCTGCCAAAAGACCCACCGGTTCAGCAATTCTCTCGTAGCCAAAACTCTCATCCCGCTCGATAACCCCGCAGGTTTTCTCGTGTTTGTATTTGTTGTAAATGTATTCCGAGGCAAAGTGATTTTTGATCACCTTGTCTTCCACAATGCCCATGCCGGTTTCCTGTACCGCCAGCTTGGCCAACGGGATCCGTTCGTTGTTGGCAGCCAGAGCGGCTTTGTGAAAAATCCGGTCTACCTGTTCTTGGGTGAAAGTTGCATATTCAGCTTGGGCAGCCTTCACCTGCTGGATCAAGGTTTCCAGCTCGGCTAGATTGGTTACTGGCATCGGTGGATCCCTCCAAAACTCATCAAGACTTAGACGATAGGAACAATTGACAATCGGATAGTTGGAAATAGTCGAATAACCCGAATGGCAATCTAGGCGCCAACAGGAGCAGGAACTTGGATTTCGGTGGTCAGGGTGGGGGGATGGGTAAGCGTATTGTGAATGATGCAGGCATCAACTGTTTTTTCCAGACCCTTTTGATGCCTTTCGTCCAGCGGGATCCCGATTTTGACTTGGATGCGAATGTTGTCTAGGCGAGCCGGATGCTCAACTTTCTCCGCCGTGACCACCACCTCTAGTCCACTAGGATCCAACTGTCGCGCTTCCAGATATTTGACGGCATAAAAACCAACACAGGCACCCAGAGAAGCCAGAAACCATTCCGGCGGCGTCATTCCCTGATCTCGACCGTGATTGTCCAAAGGCTGGTCGCTGAGAATGCGGTGCCCTCGGCTTTCCGCTTGGAACTGAACACCATCGCGGTAGGTGACGCAAACTTCCATTGGGGATCCCTCCTCTTGGGGTATTCTTCAGTTCACATAGAGTCCGTAAAGTTAGCCTGAGGATCAACTTGGATTCCAGTCAGCTCAGGGCCAATCTGGAGACGGTGCAGAGATTAACTGTGAATCACTTCGGATCTAAGCGTGACCTGGCTATGCTGACCCAAGCCGCAACTGCAGAATTGTCAAATAGCCACCAGTCCTTGATCCCGAAAGATTTGTAATGCATGATTCACCTGTTCGGGTGTGGGTGGATCGACATCGGCAAGGGTGTAAGGCAATCCCAATTGCTGCCATTTGTATTCCCCCATCTTGTGAAAGGGCAAAACTTCCACTCGCTCCACGTTGGATAAGGTGGCCACAAACTCGGCCAGACCCTTAATGTTTTCCTCGGGATCCGTCAAGCCGGGAACCAGCACAAAACGAATCCAGGTAGGCTTGTGGATCTGGTCTAAATAGCGGGCCAGATTAAGAGTGGGTTCTAGCGAAACGCCGGTGACCTTTCGATACAGCTCCGGCAGAT
Organism: Thermostichus sp. OS-CIW-32; assembly: GCF_054060415.1. NCBI lineage: Bacteria > Bacillati > Cyanobacteriota > Cyanophyceae > Thermostichales > Thermostichaceae > Thermostichus > Thermostichus sp. OS-CIW-32. The sequence continues at coordinate 88,167 of NZ_JBSSDD010000002.1, forward strand.
AAGACTTGATATCCAGCAACACCAAATCTGTATGCTCCAACACAGGCTTGGCTGCTTCCAGTTGCCCATAGCCAGAAGTATCCAAAGCCGTGTGCAAGCCCAACTCATGACAGCGACGGAAGATCTCAGCTACAAAGGTGGGTTGCATTAAAGGCTCTCCCCCGGTAGCCGTAACTCCCCCCCCTCGCAAGTAATTCTTGTAACGTTGGATCTCGGCAATCAAAGACTCAACCGTAACAAGCTGTCCCGCCTGCGGATCCCGACAGTCAGGGTTGTGGCAATACAAACAGCGAAGTGGACAACCCTGTGTAAAAATTACGAAGCGGATTCCTGGCCCATCGACGGTGCCACAGGTTTCCACCGAGTGAATGCGCCCAGCAATTGGTGTCAGGGGGTTCATAACGGTATCCATACTTTTATCCTGGATGACTTTTGCAAAATATCAATCAATCTTGAGGTTTTCTTCCAGATTGCTAACTCAGGTTAAATAGAACACAGTTTCCATTTCTCTTTGGATTAGGTTGGGACTAGATTTTTTTAGATCCCTAGGGTCTTTTAGCTAGACCGCTGCTATCCTGGCTGGAAGGGAGAAAGGGGGATAAAAAGCCGAAAGGGCAGCTTGGGGATCCCACCCAGCTCAGACCGATGGGTCGTGTGGGCTAGGCACGGAGGTATCCACCGTGATGCCGTGCAGGCGGTGGGCCTTGGGATCGAAATCCTTCGGGAAATGGGTATAGGCATCGAAATCTGCGTGATCCAACAAGGCTCCTTCTAAGAGCGCCCCTCGAAAATTGCTGCCAAAGAGGAGACATCCCCGCAAATCGGCTCCCGATAGGTTAGCTCCGCTGAAGTCGGCAAAACTGAGATCGCACCCCCGCAAATTGGCCCCCGCCAAGTTGGCCCCACTGAAATCGGCATAGCTGAGATCGGCGCCAGCCAAATGGATCCCCTGCAGGTTAGCCCCCTGCAAATCGATCTCCCGAAAATCGCGCCGTCCTGAGGCATACTGGCTGACCAGATCCGCAGCGCTACAAACAGTCATGATCATCGGGCCTCCTCGGTTATCGATGGGGGATCCCTTCCATCGACCCCGGTATGGGCGGACTTCAGGGATCCCCAGGCTGGTCTTTTAGCAGTGTTGATGGAACGTGCGGTTAACGACATCCAGTTGCTGCTCGCGGGTGAGCTTGATGAAGTTCACCGCATAGCCGGAAACCCGGATGGTGAGCTGTGGGTAGAGCTCCGGGTGCTCCATGGCATGCAGCAGGGTCTCGCGGTTGAGAACATTGACGTTGAGGTGGAAACCGCCATCCCGCATGTAGCCATCCAGCAGCCCCACTAGATTGGCAACCCGCTCCTCCGCTGTGCGACCTAGGGCCGCCGGCACAATCGAGAAGGTGTTGGAGATCCCATCCAGAGCGTCGTCGTAGGGCAGCTTGGCCACCGAAGCCAGCGACGCCACCGCCCCCTTGGTGTCCCGGCCGTGCATGGGGTTGGCCCCTGGGGCAAAGGGCTCGCCCGCTCGCCGCCCGTCGGGGGTGTTGCCGGTTTTCTTGCCGTAGACCACGTTGGAGGTGATGGTGAGGATGGACTGGGTGGGGATGGCATTGCGGTAGGTCTTGTGCTTGCGCAGCTCGGCCATGAAGGTCTGCACCAGTTGCACCGCAATGGAGTCAACTCGGTCGTCGTTGTTGCCGTATTTGGGGAAGTCGCCCTCCACCGCGTAATCCACCACTAGGCCCCGCTCATCCCGGATGGCCCGTACCCGCGCGTATTTGATGGCGGATAGGGAGTCGGCTGTTACCGACAGGCCGGCCAACCCAAAGGCCATGGTGCGCAGCACGTCCCGGTCGTGCAGGGCCATCTCCAGGCGCTCGTAGCAGTACTTGTCGTGCATGTAGTGGATGATGTTCATGGTGTTGACGTAGGTTTTGGCCAGCCAGGCCATCATCTGCGCCATGCGCGGCCACACCTCGTCGTAGTCCAGGACATCGGCGGTGATGGGGGCGAAAGCAGGAGCCACCTGCTCGCCGGAGATCTCATCCCGACCGCCGTTGATGGCATAGAGCAGGCACTTGGCCAAGTTCACCCGCGCTCCAAAAAACTGCATCTGCTTGCCGATGCGCATGGCCGACACACAGCAGGCGATGCCGTAGTCATCCCCCCAGTAGGGGCGCATCAAGTCGTCGTTTTCGTACTGGATGGAGCTGGTTTCAATGGAGACCTTGGCGCAGTAGCGCTTGAAGGCTTCCGGCAGCCGCTCCGACCAGAGCACGGTCAAGTTGGGCTCGGGCGCTGGGCCAAGGTTGTAGAGGGTATGCAGCATGCGGAAGCTGGTTTTGGTAACCAAAGGCCGCCCATCCAGGCCCATGCCGCCGATGCACTCGGTAACCCAGGTGGGATCCCCGCTGAATAGCTCGTTGTACTCGGGCGTGCGCAAAAACCTGACCATGCGCAGCTTCATAACAAAGTGGTCAATGAGCTCCTGGGCCTCTTCCTCGGTGAGGATCCCGGCCTGCAGATCCCGCTCGATGTAGATGTCCAGGAAGGTGGACACCCGCCCCAAGGACATGGCCGCCCCGTTTTGCTCCTTGACGGCTGCCAGGTAGGCTAGGTACAGCCATTGGATGGCTTCGCGGGCGTTGGCTGCCGGACGGCCCAGGTCAAACCCGTAGCGGGATCCCATCTCTTTCAGCTCTTGTAGGGCCTTAATCTGCTCGGAGAGCTCCTCCCGCAGGCGGATGGTCTCTTCGTCCATCGTGTCCAGGTCTAGACTGGCTTTTTGGGCCTGCTTGTCTTCGATGAGCCGATCCACCCCGTAGAGGGCCACCCGCCGGTAGTCCCCAATGATGCGACCCCGACCGTAGGCATCGGGCAGGCCGGTGATAATCCCGGAGCGGCGGCAGCGGCGCATCTCTTCGGTATAGGCGTCAAAAACGCCGTCGTTGTGGGTTTTGCGGTACTGGGTAAAAATTTCCTTGGTGCGGGGATCCAGCTCGTAGCCATAGGCTTTGAGGGAAGACTCCACCACGCGGATGCCGCCAAAGGGCATGATGGCCCGCTTCAGGGGTTTGTCCGTCTGCAGCCCCACAATTTGTTCCAGCTCTGGGTCGATATAGCCAGGGGCGTGGCTGGTGATGGTAGAGGGAACGGCAGTATCGGCATCTAGGATCCCTCGCTCTCGCTCCAGAGCCATCAAATCCTTGACCTTGGCCCACAGCCGCTGGGTGCGCTCGGTGGCTGCAGCTAAGAAGGTTTCATCGCCGGTGTAGGGGGTGTAATTCCGTTGAATAAAGTCTCTGACGTCGATGGAGCGCTGCCAGGATCCCGTTGCAAAATCGCTCAAAACTTTTTGACCGGCTGCGTTGGATCCTGTCCTTGGTTCCGCCTTCAATTCTGTAGGTGATGCTACAGAACGCTGCACACTGGCAACCATAACAATCCTCCCGGCTATTACGCCTGATAATCTATCGACAGGGCGAGGCAGCACCCCGGCCTTTGCCCCACGCAGGCTCTAAAAGAGAGCTAAAGAACCAATAGATCTCTGCAAGGCTTATAGGGATCCTACGAAGGGCTTTTAGCAACTCTTCTGTTTCTTTTTTAGGCGTTCTAAATACACCTCGCCTGATTTAATTTTAGTCCCTTGCGCTCTGAGGATATTTTCGGTTGCGTGATTTTTTAATCTTATTTTCATCCTATTTTTTAATGCTGTTTTAATATCTTCTTAACGTTGTTTTACGCTTTTCCATCGGCAAATGGCGGGCCTATGCTGAGGTAGGACGGCCCAGGTCGTCTGTTGCCGTGAGAACGTCAGGATACTCGGCCTTTGCCTTAGCAGTGCCTTGCTCTATGAACCAGTCCAATCGAATCGTCCAAGGGATCCATCACCTGCACTTCTATCTTTGGGATCTGCCCCGTTGGCAGGAACACTTTTGTCAGGTTTGGGGCTTCCGAATGGACGGACAGCTCGGCAGTACCCTCTGTCTGCGTCAGGGATCCCTGCGCTTGCGCCTATCTCAGCCGGCTCACGCCGGGGATGAGGTGGATCGCTATTTGCAGCAACATTCGCCTGGGGTGGTGGATGTGGCCTTGGCGGTGGAGGAGCAAGAGCTGTTGGGCTTGGCAGAGCTTTTGCAGAGGCGAGGAGCCCAAGTGGAGTGGATCCCGGCAGAAGACGAAGGCTGCCCTGCTCTGTGCCTGCGCACCCCCTATGGACTTCGGCATTCTTTGCTCCCCAGCTCAGGGATCCCCGATTCAGCCCCTGCTGAGGAGAACCTGTTTTCCCACTGGGATCACCTGGTATTGAACGTGGAGCAGGGATCCCTGCAGGCAGCGGCAGATTGGTATGGGCAGGTGCTGGGTTGGCGGTCTCTGTATCGCTATAGCATCCGCACCAACACCTCTGGCCTAGAAAGTGTGGTGGTGGGAGATCCTGAAGCCGGGATCCAGTTGGCCATCAACGAGCCCACCTGTGCCGCTTCCCAGATCCAGGAGTTTTTGGATGCCCATCATGGCCCTGGCCTGCAACATGCGGCGTTGCACAGCTCAGATGTCTTCGCCAGTGTGCGCCGGCTGCGACAGGGAGGCGTAAACTTTCTGCAGGTGCCACCGGAGTACTACACAAACCTGGCAAGGGAGCTGGCCTCTGGAGCAGTACTCCCTTCTGGTGGGTTGCCCACCATCTCCTGGCACGACTTGGTGGAGCAGCAGCTCCTTTTGGATACCACCTTGCCTGCCTCTGATTCCCGACACCCCCCCCTGTTGTTGCAAACCTTCACTCAGCCTCTGTTTGGCCGGCCCACGTTTTTTTTCGAGGTCATCCAACGGTTGGGTGGAGCCACAGGCTTTGGCGAAGCCAACTTTCAAGCCCTGTTTGAAGCTCTAGAACGCCAACAGCGACAACGGCAGCAAGCCCTGGTCTGCTAACACCCTTGAGCACCAGGGGAATGTCTCCAGTTAATCAACACGATTGATTGCCCCTGAGTTTCCAGCCGATATTCGGGTATGCGGAAGGCGGTCAGTCGGTGTTTTCGTTGCTCACAAAGGCCGACCCATTGGCCTGGGGTTCGGGCGATTCCAGCGCGTATTTGAGCGCATGCCAGGCCAGGTTGGCGCATTTGATGCGCACTGGAAATTGGGCTACCCCTTTCATGGCGTTCAAAGCCCGTTGCTCCCGCGGGAACTCTTCGCCACCGCGCATCATGGCTTGGAAGCGCTCCACCAACTGCAGAGCTTCGGGGATGGTGCGCCCCCGCACCGCATCCGCCATGAGATCGGCAGAAGCCAGGGCAATGGCACAGCCTGCCCCCTCGAATTTGATATCGACAATCCGCTCCTGGCTGGGATCCAGTTGTAAGGTGAGGTCGATGGTGTCGCCACAGGAGGGGTTATGGCCACGTTGGTGGCGGTGGACGGGATCCACTCTGCCGAAGTTGTGGGGCTTTTTGTACCGCTCCAGAATGACTTGCTGATAGAGTCCGCGCAGGTTATCTAGAGGCATTGTTGCTCCTGGTTGGTCGCTGCTCTGGCCGGTCGGCAAAAGTCGATCCGCTCATAGCCCATTGCCGCCGGGAATAGCCATAGTTCTCAGATATTCAGGATTTGGGAAGCGAGCCCGACCTGGCCCATCTGGTCTTGATCTTAACCCCGTTCTTGGTAGAGCTTGAGTCAGTAGAAAAACTCCTGCCAGCGCAGGGGCTTAAGTTTGCGCATGTACAGCCAATCAAAAAAGTTCTTCAGCACCGTAGCTGAATAGCCGCGCCAGACCAGCCTGCCTTTCTCGGCAACGGCAACGCGGTTCCCCACCGTTACACAAACAAAAACCGTGGCCTGCGGTCGGTAGGGGATCAGAGGTTGGCCGCGGATGAGCCGCAGCAGGTTTTGGGCTGCAATTGGCCCCTGGCGCACCGCGTACACGCCGATCTTGGGCAAGAGGCGGGATCCCCAAACAAAGTCAGCGCAGTCCCCCACCGCCAGGATGCGCTCTGAGCCTTGCACCCGCAGGTATTTGTCCACGAGCAGGGATCCCGTCGGCCCTGTTGGCAAGCCGCAGGTGCTCAACCAGCTCGGCACCTGGAAGCCACCTGCCCACAGGCGGGTCTGAGCTATCAACTCGGTGCCATCCGAGAGCCACACCTGCTCCGGCCCAAAGGCTTTCACCTGACATCCGGCCCAGATTTCCACCCCCAGATGGCGGATTTCCCTTTCCACCGCCCGGCGGAAGGGTTCCGAGAAGCCCTCGACCAGATGGGCCTGGCGATGGATCAAGATCAGCCGGGCTTGAGCCAAGGGGATCCCTGTTTTTGCGCTCATCTGCCGACAAAGATCGTAGAGTTCCCCCATCAGCTCTGTGCCGGTACAGCCTCCTCCCGCCACCACAAAGGTCAGCAGGCCCGGCGTCGGATCCCCCTGGGCTGCCCGTTGCCAGCACTGCCGGATCCAGGTTTGGGCGGCCACCAATTGTTCTGCCGGTCGAATGGTAAAGGCATGTTGGATCCCATCGATGGGGCGCAACTCCCGGCCCACATTCACCAACAGATAGTCGTAGGCAAGGGTTTGCATCCCGGCTTCGCTCTCCAGGGTCAGGGTTCGGGCTTCGGGTTGGATGTGGGTGACTCGCCCCGGCAAAAACTGGGCGCCGTTGGCTTGAATATGCTCCAGCAAAGGGATCCGCACCAGCTCCAGAGAAAACCGACCACTCAGCAGCCGCGTGGACATGCCTGAATTAACACTGTAGGGATAGGGGTTGATGGCGATCACCCGTGCCTGCCCTTTGAGCACCCGCAAGGCGTCGATGGCTCCATAGCCACATCCGGCCAAGATCACAGTGGGCAGGGATCCCCTCATGGCTGGAGCGGGAACCGCTGGGGATCCCCGGCTGCCCATTCCAGGATGGAACCGGAATAGCTTTTGGCCTGCCGGCCCACGTGGGTTAAAACCACCGTGACCCAAGCGGCGCGAACCCCAGCTGTGCAGTAGGCAATGATCTCGGCTTCCGGAGGGATCCCGGCTTTTTGCAGGCGGGAGTGAATTGCAGCGGGCGGCAACAGGAATCCCGCCATGTCCATCAGCTCTTTGTAGTAGAGATGCACAGCGCCGGGGATGTGCCCACCGCGCGCCTCACCATAGGGGGTGGCTCCCTCGTATTCTTGGGCTTCGCGACTGTCGATGATCGCCACACGGTTGGAGCCAAGGCTGGCCCGCAGGGTGTCCCGGTCGATGTTCCACCGGTCGGTTCGCTGCACTACAAAGTCGCCCCGTTGCAGTTCGTCGGCGCTTTGTCGGGTTGTGGTCAGCACTCCCTCCTTCACCAGGGCCGGATAGCCCCCATCCACCATAACCGCCTGGGGATGACCCAAGCTGCGCAACATCCAAACGATCCAGCCATCTTCTCCCCAGCCCTGTAGCGGATCGGCAGCAACTACCACCGGACGCCCCTGAAACACGCCAAGGCCCTGCAGCTTTTCGGTGAGAAGGGCATCATCTGCCAACAGCTTGCCGCTGTTTGCAGCCTCTGGTTGAGTAAACTCCGTCCAGTTCACCGGAATTGAACCCTTCAGGATCCCGTCGGCTTGCAATTCCGCACTGCGTGCATCCAGAAGCGTTGCCCCTTGTTGGATGAGCTGGATGGCGGTTGCAGGGCTGACCACCCAACCTGGCGTTGGTGTTATGGGTTGAGAGAACCTTAACTGGAAGATCCTATCCCACCTTACGGGACGAGTAGGCCGGTATGGGCCTCTTCCATCTGTTTGGAGAGAAGCCGTTGCAGGCTCACTCTGGCTTCGGAGAAGTTGGGAGCGATTTCCAAAGCCGAGCGAAAGTGTTCAATGGCCTGCTCCAGCTTGCCTTGGCGGGCAAGGATGGATCCCAGACGATAGTGAGCTGCTCCATAGCTGCCATTGCTGCGAATGGCCCGTCGATAGCTGGCCTCCGCCGAGGTTAGATCCCCCTTGATGCGCGCCACTTCGCCCAGGCCAAAGTGAGCTTCCGGCAACTCTGAATCTCCTTGGAGGGCCTGTTCAAACTGCTGCATAGCCTGCTGCAACTGTTGGGGCTGGATGAACTTGCGCCCAGAGGCATCCCGTTGTTTGGGCCCCAAGTAGGCTAGGCCAGTGGCGGCCATCGCTGCGTGCAGATCGGGGGCCAGCTCCAAAGCCCGCCGGTAGTTCTTCACAGCTTCGCTGTATTGCTCTTGGCTTGCCAACACCAGGCCCAAGCCGTAGTAGGCGCGAGCCTGCTGTCTTTTGAACTGGCCATTGAAGATCACCTGGCTGAACTCCTGGCTGGCTTGAGCCAGATGGCCTGCATGTACCATTGCCAAACCCAGATCCACCCGCACAGCGGCTGCCAACTCAGGACTGAGATCCAGGCTGAGGGCAGTTCGGAAGGCTGCTATTGCCGCTTTTAACTGACCTTTGCGCATCAGCGCTTGTCCCATCACGGCGTGGCCCAGGCCCAGGCGACCATTCAGCCCCAAAGCAGCCCAACAGGAATCGATGGCCTCGTCCCATTGCCCCAGCTTGAGGCGAATTTGAGCAACGCAAAGATGGGCCTCGCTGAAGTGGGGATCCAGCCCCAGGGCCTTTTGTTGCTGAGCTAACGCTTCTGCCCAGTTGCCCTTCTCTGCCCAGGCTTGGCCGAGCAGGCTATAGATCTCAGCTTGGGCGGATCCCTGGGTGAGGGGGAATGCTTCGGGTAAGTGGGCCAGAACTTCATCCGGCTGATGCTGGGCCAGCCACTGCCGTGCTAGAGCCTTCAGAGTTTCCACCAGGTGGGTGTTGATGCCGCTCCAGTTCGGGTTCAGGTGTTTGGCCTGTTGGTAGTGGCTCAATGCCTCCTGCAGTCGGTTGGTTTTTGCCAACAGATGGGCCAGTTCAATGTGGGCCTCTACGTGATCTGGCTGTCGCCGCACAGCCTCCTGAAACCGCTCCACTGCCTCAGGAATTGGATTGGCCTGTAAAAAGGACAGCCCTTCTGTAAAGGGATCCTGGGATCCCTCCCGCTCAAAGGTGTTGATGGCACGCCGGCCTTGCCAACCCAGCCAGCCCCCCCCTGCAGCCAAGATCAACAGCGGGATCCCCAGCCCCAGCGATCTGGCTCGGGCAGGGACATCGGCTTGCCCAAAAGAGCGCACCACCAACCCAGCCCCCAGCAGGAGAGACAAAGCCAGAGCTCCCCCCAAGAAGGGCCTTAGAGCAGGCCTGTGCAACCATTGATCAAGTGTCGGAAAGTTGGCCGGAACGTCGATAGGAGAACTGGGGCGAGCAGTTGTAGGCAGAGGGGTCGGGATCCCGTCTTGGGAAGGGGCATGGCCAACCGAGGCCTGGCTTGGAGCCGCTTCTGGCCAGCGCTCTTTCTGAATTTTGGGAACCGGTGCCCCCAGAGTTTTAACTTTGCGAAAATCGGAGTTGTGGTCGGGATCCACAACAGGTTTTTGGGCCTCCAGCACCTTGATCTCAGAAATCTTGGTGCCCGGTAATACAATCTGCGTGGCATCGGCACTGCTTTCCCCAGAGGACAAGTAGAAGACTTTTTTCCACTGCGGCTGTGTTTCCCCCTGAAGCCGACCGTACACCACCAGTTGGCTAACTCCCTGCACAGGCAAGCCCCCCAATTGGCTGGCAACTCGATGCAACACCATAGAGCGGCTAAACATCCCCTGCCGTGGGAGATCCACCATGAGGTAAAGGACATCTTGCTTCAGGGCCGAACGGGTTGGCAGGGGGGCCAGGGCCTTCTGCAGAGCCTTGATCAGGGTTTCCACGCTGCGAGCAGCAGATGAGCCAGCCATAAAGTTAGAGTTCGCAAAGTTAAGTTCGCAAAGTTAAGTTAGAGAGTGAAAAAATGGTCTTGTAACAACTCCAATCCAAGAGGGATCCACTTCTCTCGGCAAAAACGAGTACCCCCTCGCCAGAAGTCAAGGCCTCTGACCTCATCTTGCTGCCTCATTGTGCTCAATCTGCCGGAGTCCGTCAATATACTGAAAGGGCCTGTTACAAACGGGGCTGCTGGCCCATTTTGCGACGGAAAAGGTGGGTGTGGTCAGGGCTGTAGAGCCGCGAGCGGGCAGATCTGGAGCTTGACAAGCCTTTCAAGGCAGGGCTGACGAGATAGAGCACTGTGCGTTCTAAGCCGGCTTGCCGGGTGAGGGCGGCCATCTCGGCCAGGGATCCCAGCCAGATCTGTTCGTCCGGCCAACCCAAGCGATAACAAACGGCAACCGGGGTATCGGCGGGGTAGTGAGCCAGCAGATCTGCCTGCGCTTGTTCTACGTGGCGGGCGCTCAGATATAGACACAAAGAGGCGCGGTGGGCTGCCAGACTGGCCAGGGCTTCTGCTTCTGGTACCTGGGTGCGACCGCTGGCGCGGGTGAGGATAATCGTCTGTACTAACTTGGGTATGGTCAACTCCACCTGCAAACGGGCGGCTGCCAATTGAAAGGCGCTTACTCCCGGCACGATCTCAAAAGGGATCCCTCCCTCCGCCAGCCGGATCAGCAGCTCGTGCAGAGCGCCGTAAAGGCAGGGATCCCCATCCTGCAGCCGCACCACCCGCCGCCCCGCCTTGACCCGTTCCACAATTTGCGGCAGCAGCGTTTCCAGCGTGAAGGAGCGGGTGTCAATGGCCTCAACCCCAGGGCGACAATGGGCCAGCACTCCCTCTGGCACCAAAGAACCTGTGTAGAACACTACATCGGCTTCCGCCAGCAGTCTTTGCCCCCGCAGGGTAATCAGCTCCGGATCCCCGGGGCCAGCCCCGACAATGTAGACAGGCCACGACGTCGGTTCGCGCATTTGCTTGCTTCCTACCCCTTCAAGGGCCTCTTTGAAGATCCCTTTTCCAAAGTCTTTTCAAACTGGATTCCAAGGGAACTTATCTGGAGGCTCAAGCATGCAAGATCACGACAGGCACTCGCATCCCATCTTAAGGTACGTTCGGAAAGACTATTATCCCTACGTTGTTTTACCCCAGCCGATTGCTCTCCTCCTGAGGGGGCCAGATCTCCCACCTTGCCCGCCGGAGCCTGAGCCGCCACAGATGCCTGCCCGTCCGCTGGAGCCGGAGCCGCCACAGATGCCGGAGCGCCCAACGGAACCTGAACTACCTCGAATGCCGGAACGCCCTGTTAGGCCAAATCTACCCGAGCTACCCCAGCCTTTGATGGGCAAGCTGCAATCGGCATGGGCAACTGGTGCTGGTGCATAGAGCAGTCTAGTGTCCGGTGCTATACCCCTGATATCGCAATGCAGGTATCTAGAGATGGAAAAAGATCACTCGTTTTACTCATTGACATTGAAATTGATGAGCCATGGTTTCTTGAAGGTAATCTGTGTAGGCCAGCCCATACTGTGAATGATCCTAAGCAAAGTAAGCGTGATGCTTATCTAGCGGATAGAGGCTGGGTTGTAGTTCGGTTCTCAGAACGGCAAGTTTATGAAGAAAGTGAAAAGTGCATTAATCTCATCTTTTGCTTGGTTTCAGGTGTCTTGGGTGCATTAGATTCTAAACAGCCAGACTTATCATTTTCATTTCCAACGGACCACAAGAGATGGGGTGATCAAAGTGCTCTTAGTGAACCTAGATTTCCTCCTTCCTACTTTTAATTCCCAAGGTTGAGACTGGCCCTACCGGGATTGAATTGAGCTAACGCGCTGGTCCGAGACGCTGCTGCAGGATTTGTGCGGCCAGCAACACATCCAGGGGGGTGGTTAGCTTCAGATTGGATTCCTCCCCTTCGACGATGTAGACTGGCCAACCCAGCTTCTCGAATAGGGCTGCATCATCGGTTACCTGCCAACCCTGGGCCAGAGCCTCCCGATGGGCTTGCCATAGCATCGACAGGCGAAACCCCTGCGGCGTTTGCGCTGCCCACAGCCGGCTGCGTTCTGGGGTTGACTGAATTTGGATCCCTTTTGGGCCTGCCTCAGCGACTTTAATCGTGTCCTTGACAGGGATCCCCGCGATGAGACCATCCACCTGCTGCAAAGCAGCACTACAGCGATCGAACAACTTAGGGGTAGCTAGGCAGCGGGCCCCATCGTGGATCAACACCCGCTCTACTGTTCCCAGGTTATAGAGATACTCAACCCCCCTGTAAACCGACTCCTGCCGCGTCGCCCCCCCTTGTAAAAGCTGCACCGGCGTGGACAGATCCATTGCCGCCAGGATCTGCTCGATGGCTGGCCAATCGCCGGGTTGGGAGAGAATGCCGATCCACTCGATGGAGCTGGCTCGATCCGCAGCCTGCAACGTCCAAGCCAAAATCGGCTGACCCAAGAGCGGCAGCAACAGCTTATTGACCGCAGCTCCCATTCGCTTGCCGCTGCCAGCCGCCGGGATCAGAAGGTGCATGGGATCCAAAAGTGCATCCAACCGGATCCCAGTGTACTGCTCAACCTTCCAACTCTCCCGAAGCAGTGACAAAGTCAGGGTAGGCAATGTTGCCGTGCTCGCCAATATCCAAGCCGGCCAACTCTTCTTCTGCCGAGACGCGCAGACCGATGGTGCCCTTCAAAATCAAAAACAAAGCCAGACAACAGATAAAAGACCATCCTCCCAGGGCAATAACCCCCAGAATCTGTACCGGCAACACCGCCCAAGTCACCCCCGCTTCCGCATGGGCAAACCACGGGATCCCTGCAGCAATGACCCCCCAAGCGCCGCACACCCCATGTACCGACACCGCCCCCACCGGGTCATCCACCTTCAAGGTGCCCTCGATAAACAGCACCGACAACACCACCAACACCCCGGCCACCGAGCCGATAAGGATTGCCCCCAAAGGATGAACAGTGTTGCAAGGAGCAGTAATGCCCACCAGCCCCGCCAGTGTCCCATTGGCTGCAAACGTCATGTCCGGCTTGGTAAAAATGGCCCAGGAAGTACAGAGAGCGCCGATGGCTCCTGCCGCCCCGGCCAAATAGGTATTGAAAGCAATCCAGCCAATATCAGGAATCGCTGCCGTTGTAGAGCCGGCATTAAAGCCAATCCAGCCCAGCCACAGGATCAACGCCCCCAACATGCCCAAGGGTAAGCTATGCCCGGGAATAGCCCGCGGCTCCCCATTGGGACCATACTTGCCCAAGCGCGGCCCCAACACCAAAGTTCCCGCAAAAGCTGCAGCCCCACCCACCAAGTGCACCACCCCCGACCCGGCAAAGTCAATGTAGCCCAGGTTTTCCAGCCAGCCGGCTGTACCACCGTTGTAGTCGGCAAACAGGCCATTCCAGGCCCAGCCCCCGGAAATCGGGTAGATCGCCCCAGAGATGACGATGGAGTAAATCAAATAAGCCAAAAAGCGGGTGCGTTCCGCCATTGCCCCGGAGACAATGGTGGCAGCGGTGGCGGCAAACACCAGTTGGAAACAGAAGAACGTGAAAGGCCAAGCATCGTTTTGACTGCCGGCTTCAGCTCCCTGTTGCCAGTTGAAAAAAAACCAGTTGGTGCCCAAAAAACCGGCCACATGGGATCCGAACATCAGCCCAAACCCCAAAAACCAAAAAGCGCAGGCCCCGAAGCAGAAGTCCATCAGGTTCTTCAGGACAATGTTGGTAGCATTTTTAGCCCGCGTGAAGCCCGCCTCCACCATGGCAAAGCCCGCCTGCATGAAAAACACCAGCGCCCCGGCCACCGTTGTCCAGACGATGTCGGCATGGTATTGCTGAGTTTTCAGTAAGGTTTGTAGCTCAGCCCAAGCCTCGGGTGGGAGAGCCTGTTCCAGAGCCGTGAGATCCGTCTGGGCCAGAGCAGGCGGGGCAACCAAACTTCCCAACCCCAGCAAAGCTCCAACCCCCAGCAGGACTTTCCCCCCTGTCCTCAAACCCAAAAGGATCCCCTGCCGAAGACGAGAGAAAACAGTCTCACCTATCTGACTTTTCATCTCGATTCCAAGTCCCACACCTCGATTTTGAGCTATTTCTCCCCTCCTACCCGTAACCACCTACACCAATGCCACCAAATACATCAACAAGCCACAAAAGAGAGGGCCAGCCCTGACCCTCCCTTTTGATGCTCATTTGATGCTCAGTTCAGCAATGCTCCGATCCGGCAACCCCAGGTCAGACCGAGCACAACGGCTCAAGATTGCTCCGAATCGGTGGCGGCAGTAACGAAGTCGGGGTAGGCCACGTTGCCATGCTCGCCCACATCCAAACCGGCGATCTCTTCCTCGGCGCTGGTGCGCAGGCCGGTTACAGCCTTGAGGATAAAGAACAGAATCAAGCAGGTAATAAAGGGCCAGAGGAAGTAGGCCAGAGCGCCCACCACTTGTACCCCAAATTGGGCCCAGGTGACCTCTTCAGCATAGTTGGCATTGGCAAAGAAGGGGATCCCTGCTGCCAACACCCCCCAGATACCACAGGTGCCGTGTACCGAAATCGCGCCCACCGGGTCATCAATTTTCAGCACCGTATCCAGGATCACCACCGAAATCACCACCAGAATCCCGGCCACCGAGCCGATGATCAGAGCACCCAAAGGATGGACGCTATCGCAAGGGGCAGTGATCCCCACCAAGCCGGCCAGGACACCGTTGGCGGCAAAGGTCATATCCGGCTTGCCAAAATGAACCCAAGAGGTGAACATCGCCCCAATTGCTCCAGCCGAAGCTGCCAGCAGCGTATTCATGGCAATCCAGCCAATATCGACAGAGGCTGCAGTGGTGGAACCGGCATTAAACCCGATCCAGCCCAAGGCGAGGATAAACACCCCCAACATCCCCAGCGGCAGGTTGTGGCCGGGAATAGCCCGCGGCTCTCCATTGGGGCCGTACTTGCCAATGCGAGGGCCAAGCGCGATCGCACCTGCCAAGGCCGCAGCGCCCCCTACCAAATGCACCACCCCCGACCCGGCGTAGTCGATGTAGCCCAGATTTTCCAGCCAGCCGGCTGTGCCGCCGTTGTAGTCGCCGAACAGCCCGTTCCAGGCCCAACCCCCAGAGATGGGGTAGATTAGCCCAGAAATAACGATGGAGTAGATCAAGTAGGCCAAGAACTTGGTGCGCTCCGCCATGGCTCCGGAAACAATGGTGGCGGCAGTGGCGGCAAACACCATCTGGAAAACAAAAAAGGTGAAAGGCCAGCCGTCTGCCTCGTAAGCCTGCTGCCAGCCAAAAGCAAACCAGTCGGTGCCGAAGAAGCCAACACTTTTGCCGAACATGAGGCCAAACCCGATGAACCAGAAGGCGCAACAGCCCATGCAGAAGTCCATCAAGTTCTTCATCATGATGTTGGCGGCATTCTTGGCGCGGGTAAAGCCCGTCTCTACCATGGCGAACCCCGCCTGCATGAAGAACACCAAGGCTGCTGCCACGATCGTCCAAACAACGTCAGCGTGTTTCTGAACTTCCTCGGCCTCTTGAGCAAAGGCAGTTCCCTGGCCGAATAGAAAAACCAGCGCAGCCATTAGAGCGGCAGTCAGACTCCACTTGGCCGGTCGCCAAAGCCACTGGGGCACCTGGCTCTTGAGCTTTTGGATCATTGTCGTACTCATGCTTTTCGACTCACCTAAAGTGACAGTACTTCTCGCAACACATTACCCGAAAAGTAGGGCAAGAACACCTCATCAGATATACAGCAAAAGAGACATGAAGCAAACTCACACGAGGCTCAGGCCGGGCAACCCAAACCCTGAACGTGATCCCTTCTCATAGGGCATCTTGGTTGAGTTCGCCAGTGCGGATGCGGATGGTTTTTTCGACGGGGCTGATGAAAATCTTGCCATCCCCGATTTCGCCGGTGCGAGCCGCTGCAATCAGCTTCTCCACCACCGTATCCACCAGGTCATCTTCAACCACGATCTCCACTTTCAGCTTTTGTAGGAACTCTACCGTGTACTCGGATCCCCGATAACGCTCGGTTTGTCCCTTTTGGCGACCAAAGCCCCGCACTTCACTTACAGTCATGCCGACAATTCCGGCATTGACCAAAGCAATTTTGACCTCATCCAACTTGAATGGCCGGATTACGGCCTCGATTTTTTTCATTTGCCTCCTGCACCCCGGACAATTCCGCTAATTTCTAACACTACTGACACCTGCAAATTGTAAAAACAGATACATTTTTATCTCCTACTGAAGATGCTTACCACTCTGGATTTGCTCCCGTCAAGACCGGAAGGCCAAGCTTAAGCTACCTTAACGGGAGGAAGTCTCCGATGGGGTCTCACCAACATCCACGGGCGGCTGAGGGCTAAGAGAGGCCAAGCTGGCTGTAATGAGCGCTACCGCAAGCCACCACAGCATTTGTACCTGGGGACGATACCAGATGGTATCCACCAAGCCGTGGGCCATCATGCCGGTGCAAGCGGCCAAGCCTGCTGCCACCCACAGACCCTGGGGATCCCGCAAGTTGAGCAAAGTTTTCCAGCATCTCCAGCCGTGATCCCAGAGCACCAAGAGGAACCAGGCGAAAGTTAAAGATCCGATGAAGCCAGTCTCCACGGTGAGCTGCAGCGGCACTGAATAGGCTCCAAGGGCGCTGAAGTTGCCTCGTTGGTAGAGGGGATAGACGCGGTTAAAGGCAACATTACCGGGGCCGATCCCCAAGATGGGAAAGTCGCGGATCATGTCCAAGACCGCCGCCCAGACGTTGATCCGAAAGTTGTTGCTGGTGTCTAGCCGCCCCCAAAAAAGGCTCTGCACCCGCAGCCGCAGGGAGCGTACCGTCAGGATTCCGAGCAACAAAGCGGCCCCCCCTCCACTCAACAGAACCGGCAAGGCCCAACGCCGCCAACGAGCCGGCAAATCGATAGAGTGCCACTGCGCCAACAACACGGCCATCAGGGTGAGCATAGCCAGCCCCCCAATCCAGGCACCGCGACTGTAGGTGAGCAACAGGCAAATCAGGTTCACCGCCGTCGTAAACCCGGCCAGGAGTTTCGCTCCCCAACTGGGCCAAATCCAAGTGGCGGCCAGCCCCAGGGGAATGACCGGGATCAAGTAGCCCCCGTACAGATTTGGGTTGCGCAGATAGCTGTACACCCGCGTCAGACCCGCCAAACCCGACTCCGGATCCACCCAGGTGGCCAGTTCCGCTGCCCCATAAAAGTATTGCCGCAGGCCGTAGACCCCCATCACCAAGCTGACCAAAAGCAGGGATCCAACGATCCCATCTCGGAATTGGGGTTTGCGCAGCAGACGATGCAACAACAGATAACCAGCCAGGTAGAGAGTCAACTTCAGCCAGCCATCCCGTGCTGCGTAGGCAACCGGAGAGAGAATCGTTGCCAAGGTGGCAATTCCCCAGAAAAGGCCCAGGGGCAGATGCAGCGGCAGCCCAATCGGCATTTCCACCAAAGCGCACAGGCCCACCAGAGCAGCCATAGCCAGCAAAATCAGGCCCAGGATGCCGGTGGAGCTTTGTGCAGAGAAAATCCAGTAGAGCAGCACTAGCCCCAGGCCAATCCGGTCGGAAGTTTGAACCAATATGCTGCTCTTCCCCCAACTTTGCAGGGATCCCAATAGACGACCCAAAAGGCTTCCCTGCCACCAAGCCTTGATGGGAAAATCGCGCAGCAGAAAACCGTGCCACCGTTGCGTTGCTCGTTCCATAACCCTCCGGAGCCTGTTGGGCACAAGTTCATACGCCCCAAGTCACCTTCCGATTGCGTCGGTGGGACGAAGTTCTAGCTTATATCCCCAGAGGCAAAGAGACAACGAAGAAGAGCGCAACTTCTTATCGCGCCAGCCGGACAAAGTACCCCTCAACAAAAACAAAGAACCGGCTGACTCACAAGACTCTACAAGACAAAAGGCATCGAAGAGTTATCAAAGTTGGGTTTTCAATCTTAAGAACAAGTCTCTGTAAAAAGCAAAGAAGAACAGCAGGAAAAACTACAAAAAGCTCTATCTCAATCTTCAATCAAATGTTGGATTGCCGCAATCGAAGATCTCCTGACCTACCACAGACCGATTCTCAAAAGATTCTTCAGGCAACACAGGCTAACACTTGACCTTGGGATCCTCTTTCACCTTCGGCATTAGGAGAAGGGATTTGATCGCCTAAGCGGGATCCAGACCAACCTTCCTTGGCTCTAACTGCGTTCTGGGAATTGGAGTTGGAATAGTGAATCTGAATACGAGTAGGACGGCCCAGACCCAGGGCGGATCCCATGCAACGGGCTAAGATTTGCATCTTATACTCAAACTCGCCAATGCCATCCATAATCTTTAACCCTGCAGTCTCTGCTCCTAATTCAACTGTAGGAGAAGGTCTACGAAATCTCTTCAGTGGGAATACAGAACTTTTTGAGCTGCGGAGACTTCTGGATTATGAAAGTTATGTAAAGATGCCTTTGTTTTCGCCAGACAGGGCGAGTACTTGACCTATTCTTAAACAACTTGAGTCAAGCTGGGCTCGGTATCTTCACTTGGACTGACTCCCTCCACCAAGTTGAGCAGGGATCCCAGCCAAACCGCTTAGACAAGGTGAGCTGGCTTACGCAAAATGGAGGAAGTAGGGGAAAAGCATCTCGTAAATCACTCGGTCGAAGCGTGCCCGTTTACCTGTACTGGGGAGATGACACCTATCGCCTGATGCAGGCGGTACAGCAGTTGCGGGATCAAGTGCTGGATCCCCACTGGGCAGCTTTTAACTACGATCGCCTGCCGCCGGAATCCACGATTGCCGGGCTCAACCAAGCCATGACCCCGCCGCTGGGATCCAACGCCCGCTTGGTTTGGCTGGAAGAGACAACACTCACCCAACATTGCCCGGAAGATCTGTGGGAAGAAGTGGAGCGAACCTTGGCCCAGTTACCCCCTACCACCCATTTGCTCTTGACCACCAGCAGCAAACCGGATGGGCGCCTGAAATCCACCAAAATCCTCAAAAAAACGGCCATTGTCCGCGAGTTTTCGCAACTGGCCCCTTGGGATGAGGAGGGCATTCTCCAGCAGGTGCAGCGGGAAGCTGAACAACGGGATCTGGCCCTCAGCCCGGCAGCCGCCCAGAAATTGGCCGAGGCGGTGGGCAATGACTCCCGTCGCTTGGCGATGGAATTGGAAAAGCTGGCCCTGTTTACGGCAGGTCAACAGGATCCCATTTCTCCTGAACAAGTCGAGGCGTTAGTTCCCGCCAGCGCCTACAACAGCTTTCAATTGGCGGGATCCCTGCGCAAAGGGAATCTGGAACAAGCCCTACGCATCTTGACCCATCTGCTGGATCACAACGAGCCGGCCCTGAGGATTCTGGCGGTGTTGGTAGGCCAATTTCGCACCTGGCTATGGGTGCGGCTGCTGCTGGATCAGGGAGAACGGGATCCCAAGGTCATCGCCCAGAAAGCAGAAATCGGGAATCCCAATCGGGTTTACTTTCTGCAAAAAGAGGTGGGATCCCTGAAGACCACAGCTTTACTGAAAGCAATGCAGCAGCTTTTGCAATTGGAATACAACCTCAAGCAAGGACAGCCGGAACGAGATGCCTTTCAAGAAGCGCTGATCCAAATCGTGGCCTTTCTCCAGAAAGGCTCATCTTCCCGCAGCCGCTCTCAGACCTCAGCCGCCGCTCTTCTTGGGGAGAGGGGAACCATTGGCCCAGCGAGCCGCTCCACTGCCACTTGAGGTAACCATGGGGCAGAGCTGAAATGGCTCTACGGGTTGCTGCCAAAATGGCTTCGAGACAACCTCAGAGCAAATAGAGCAAGATAAACAACACGATCCAAACCCCATCCACAAAGTGCCAGTAGATCTCGGCAGCTTCGACGCCAAAATGATGTTGGGCGCTGTAGTGGCCGGGTTTAAAGGAGCGCCAGAGCACCGCCAGAATAAACAGCAACCCTGCCATCACGTGGAGACCATGAAACCCCGTTAAAACATAGAAGGTGCTGGCAAACAAATTGGTGGTGAGGCCAAACTCCAGGTTGCTGTACTCATAGAGTTGCCCTGCCAGGAAAACCGCCCCCATCAGCGCTGTGAGGGCAAACCACAGCCGCAGACCCCTGACATCATCGGCCTTGATGGCCGACCCAGCTTTGTGAATGACGAAGCTGCTGGAGAGCAAGATCACCGTGTTGATCCCAGGCAAAAGCAATTCCCGCTCTGGGGTTCCCTCCGGCGGCCACACCGGGGCGGTGAGGCTATAGGCCAGGTAGGCTATGAACAGCCCTAGGAAAAGACAGCCTTCTGCCACCAAAAACATCAAGATGCCAAAGACGCGATGATCTGGGTGCTCAGCATGGGCAGTGTGGGCCCTTGAGTGGCCAACCATCAGCGTTTTAGAGGCAAGGGATCCTTGCATATTCCTTTCCACCTAAATTCCTGAATTCCTGAGACTTCTTGAGGCTGTACAAGCAGCCCAGCCAAGACTGGAATACCCAGTGAGCAGGGGATCAGCCGCCCACCGGGCATTCGGCCTGCTAAGAAGAAGTAGGCTCCGCTTCCGCCAGTGCCAGCTCCCGCACGCTCTGCAACTGAGCAGCAAAGTAGTCCAGCGTCTCTTTGCTGTGCAAGCCGTAGTCGTAGGGGCCAGTTAGCAGAATGGGATCCCCATAGAAGTTGTGGGCAGGCGGCGGCGAAGCAGTCGTCCACTCCAGGGTGAGAGCCTGCCAGGGGTTGTCTCCCGCCTTGGGCCCGGCCACCCAGGAGTAGATGGCGTTAACCAAAAAGGGCAGGGTGGAAATGGCCAGAACAAAGGCCCCCACCGAGCTGATCCAGTTGAGGTCGGCAAATTGGGGATCGTACTGGGCCACCCGGCGGGGCATCCCCATCAGGCCCAGCTTGTGCATCGGCAAGAAGCACATGTTAAAGCCGACAAAGGTCAACACAAAGTGCACCCGCCCCCAAAACTCGTTCAGCAGCCGCCCCGTCATCTTGGGGAACCAGTGGTAGATGCCGGCATAGATCCCAAAGACGCTGCCGCCAAACAACACGTAGTGTAGGTGGGCTACCACAAAGTAGGTGTCGTGAACGTGGATATCCAGAGGCACCGAGGCGAGGATAATCCCGCTCAAGCCGCCGATCACAAACATCGAGACAAAGCCCATGCCAAACAGCATGGCCGACCGGAAGTGGATCTTGCCGCCCCACAAAGTGGCCAGCCAGCTAAACACCTTGATCCCAGTGGGAACGGCAATGGCCATGGTGGCGATCATGAAGAACACCCGCATCCAGTCAGGGGTGCCACTGGTGAACATGTGGTGCGCCCAGACGATCAACCCCAAAAAGCAGATGGCCAAGCTGGAATAGGCAATGGCTTTGTAAGCAAAGATGGGCTTGCGGGCATGCACCGGCAAAATCTCCGAGATCATGCCAAAGACTGGCAAGATCATGATGTACACCGCCGGGTGGGAGTAGAACCAGAACATGTGCTGGTAGACCACCGGATCCCCGCCGCCGCTGGGGTTAAAAAAGGCCGTGCCTGCCAAGAGGTCAAAGCTAAGCAAAATCAATGCACCGGCCAAAACCGGTGTTGCAATGAGGGTAAGAATAGATGCTGCCAGCATGGCCCAGCAAAACAGCGGCATGTCTTCCATCTTCATGCCGGGCATGCGCATCTTCAGAATGGTGGTGATGAAGTTAACCGCCGCCAGGATGGAAGAGGTTCCTGCCAACAAAATGCTCAGGATCCAGAGTTCTTCCCCCACCTTGCCGCTGATCAAGCTGAGGGGGGGGTAGGAAGTCCAGCCGGCAGCCGGAGCCTCTATGAACAGGCTGGCCAAAAGCAGGATCCCTGTGGGTGGAACCAGCCAAAAGGCCACTGCATTCAGCTTGGGGAAGGCCATATCCCGCGCCCCAATCATCAGCGGTACCAGGTAGTTGCCAAAGCCCCCCACCAAAGCAGGCACGATCCACAAAAAGATCATGATCGTGGCGTGCAGGGTAAAGGCACCGTTGTACCGCTCAAAGCCGAGAAAGTCGGCCTCTGGAGTAGCCAGCTCTGCCCGTACTGCCGTCGCCAGCGCCCCTCCCACCAAGTAGAAGAAAAAGGTGGTCACCAAGTACTGGATCCCGATGACCTTGTGATCGGTGGAAAAAGTAAAGAAGCGCCACCAAGGCTCAGCAGGAAGTTCCAGTTCAACCTTCGGTGCAGTAACAAGTCTCGGATTGTCTTGTAGCTGGGTCATTGCCAAAAAGCTCCCGTGTCGCGTCGGCGGAATGTTGTTCCCACAAGCGCAGGCCAAAGGGGCGTCAGGGATCCCGGCTAGCCTGCAGAAGGAAGGGATCCGGAGTGGAGCTGGAGAGAAGTTAGCTCGGAAGGAGAAATGCCCAGGCGCTGTTGGTAAGCCTTGGCGAATGCCGAGGATGGCTGGGATTCGGAAGCTAAGGCCACAGCTTTGTCCTCAGGGCGAGCAGCCAGAACCTGCTCTTTCTGCCACTGCTCAAAAACTTCCGGCGTATCCACAAACAATTGCCCTGCCATCACCCCATGATAGGGGCCGCACAGCTCTGCGCAGACAATGGGGTACTGCCCCAGTTGGGTAGGCACAAACTCCAGGTGGGTCTCTCGGCCCGGGATCACATCCTGCTTGAGGCGAAACTGCGGCACCCAGAAGGCATGGTTCACATCCAGAGCCGTCATATCCAAGCGCACCCGCTTGTTTAGAGGAAGGTGCAGCTCGCTGGCCACCAGGCCGGAATCCGGGTAGGTGAACATCCAAGCATATTGCATGCCCTGCACTTGGACGACCAGATCCGGCTGGCCCATTTCCTTCCCGGGTAGCACTACAGGGGTATAAGCGTAGCCGGGATCCCCCGCCTCAGCTTCGTGGGAAGACTCCATCGCCATGGCCGCGTGGATATGGCCGCCGACATGAGCACCCCCGTAAACAGCTTGATAGACATCTAGGCTGGCCAAGCCCAACCAAAGAATGATCACCGCCGGCACCGCCGTCCACACGATCTCCAGCAGCACATTGCCGTGGCTGGGATCCCCGTCGCCTTTGTCGCCTCGCCGCTTGCGGTAGCGGACAATACAGTAGAGAAGTACACCCTGTACCACCAAAAAGATCCCTGTGGCAATGGTTATGGTGCTGTTAAAGAGGCTGTCGAACAAGGGGGCTGATTCGGCAGCAGATTCGGGAAGCAGATGGTGGTTTTGCCCGTACCAAAGGCTGGCAAGGGTCAGGAGGATCCCCATAGCCACCAAGATGATGTTGCTCAGCGCACTCACGACTGCTTTTCCCCAATACAAAGAGCGTCCATCCTAGCAGATAATCTGCTCACAGCGTCTGCAAACTACCTTGCTCAACTTAATCCGTCGTTTTTTACTGTTGCCGTTTTTTATTTTTGTTTGCATTGTTTACGGAGTTTACAAAGTTTTCCGATTGTAGAGTCTGCTTCGCTGGGCACGGCTTCTCCACTAGTATCAGATAGTAGTCTGCGGGAGAGAGAAACCCTGCAGGCTTATGGATCTCTTCAGGATCTTTCAGGGTGAGCAGTGACGAGGCGGAGCTTTGGTTCCGAAATTTTCGGCAGACCTGTGTAAGGGCGGTACCACATTGAAGGCTGGCTCTGGTTGAGGGTCATCTCTCCAAGCTGAGATTTTTGCTGGCTGTAGACTGAGGTAGGGTGGGATAACCCTGCAATTGGGCTGGTTTGGACAGGTTTTCTCTCTTTAATCTCTGCTTCTGTTTAATCTCTGCTTCGCTTTCCCCAATGTCTTCTCCCCATTCACTGGCGACCTTGCTATCTGATCCAGGGGATCCCTTGCCGATCCAGACTCCATCAACGGTCTCGGAATTGGCCGGAATCTTAAAGGAGTGCCAAGGGCGGAAAGTGCTGCCGCTGGGGCAGGGGAGCAAGTGGGGCTGGGCCCACTCTGTGGAGCCGGTGGATTTGGTTCTCAGCACGCGCGGCTTACGCCGGCTCATCGACCATGCAGCCGCCGATCTCACCGTTACGGTGGAAGCCGGTATGACTTTGGCGGAACTGCAACCCATTTTGGCGGAGCGAGGGCAATGGTGGCCGGTGGATCCCCTCTATCCGGAGCGGGCTACCCTGGGGGGCATTATCGCCACTGCCGATACGGGTTCTCTGCGCTGGCGTTACGGCGGGATCCGCGACTTGCTGCTGGGCATAGCCTGGGTGCGGGCGGATGGGGAAGTGGCCAAAGCGGGCGGGCGGGTTGTCAAGAATGTTGCTGGCTATGACCTGATGAAGCTGTTCACCGGATCCTTGGGCAGCCTAGGAATTTTGACCCAGGTGAGCCTACGGCTTTACCCGTTGCCGGCAGCTCAGTTTGCTTTGCTGGCTACAGGATCCCTGCCGGAGCTGGAGGTTTTGTGTCGGCAGGTGCTGACCGGCCCCGTTAACCCTGTGGGGGTGGATCTCTGGCTGAGGGCAGAGGGATCCCAAGTTTGGCTCAGCTTTCACGGCTCGGAGCGGGCGATTGCCCAGCAGATGGCCCAAACGCGGCGGCTGGCCCCTGCAGGGCTGACTTTGCAGGAAGTGAATCCCGGCTCTCTGTCCCTGCCTCAACCCGGCTCAGGAGCAGTGCTGGCCAAGTTCGGGTGCCTGCCCAGTCAGAGCTTGGCAACACTGGAGCAGTTTCAAACCCTGTTTCCTGGAGCTCAGGTGCAACTGCACCGAGGCTGTGGGCTAGGACGGGCTTGGCTGGTTCAGCCAGAAGTGGGATCCCTAATGCAACTGCAGCGCTACCTCAAGTCCGCAGGCGGATTTCTCCTGCTTCTGGAGGCTCCGCCAGCTCTGAAGAAGGCTCTTGCCCATGACTTTGGCCCGGCTGCCAGCCTAATGCGCAAGCTGAAGCAGCAATTTGACCCTGCCGGCACCTTCAGCCCCAGCTTGATATAAACATCGCCCTCGCCACCGCTGCTTCCTCGGGATCCCTCTGGCCAAACGTCTTGTTCCGGTGCATGATAGATCTATAAGAAATTGAAACATTTCTTAACATCATTTCTCAGTATCTCAGCGTCAAAGCTAAGAGAGGGATCAGCATGAGCATCGAGTGGCAACGGATACTCCACATTGGGGTGGGCTTTTGCCTTGGGCTGTTGATTGCGGTGGGCGGGGGATCCCTGACCTGGGCGCAACCTGCCCTGCCGGTGGTGCCGATGGAGTTGCCCCAGCCGCCTGTGCCGGTCTTGGACTTGGCGGATCAGTTGACCAGCAATCAGGAAGCTCAACTGGCCCAGCATCTGAACAAGTTAGAGCAAGACACCGGCTGGAAGCTGCGGGTGCTGACTCAGTTCGACCAAACACCGGGTCGTCAGGTGAAGGAATACTGGGGCTTGAATGAGCGCAGCGTTCTGATGGTGGCGGATCCCAGGGGGGGCAACTTGCTGGCGTTTAATGTAGGGGATGCTGTGCGCGAGATCTTGCCACGTACCTTTTGGATTGAGCTGCAATCTCGCTTTGGCAATCAATTCTACGTGCGGGAGCACGGCACCCACCGCGCCATCTTAGAGACCGTGGATGTCTTGGATCGCTGCTTTCATCAGGGGGGCTGCCGTGTGGTGCCCGGCCTGCCTCAGGAGCAGTGGATCCTAACGCTGGTGACCTCGATTTTGGGCGGGATTGTCTTCGGGTTTGCCGGCAAGCCCCGCCATGCGGAGGAGCTGTTTAACTGGCGTTGGGCCTTGCTCATTTCTCCCCTGTGGTTCATTCTGTTCGGGGCCTTCGGTATCGGGCCGGTGGTCACACGCACGCAGGATTGGATCCCGGTCTTGCGCAACGTCTTGGGGTTTCTGGCAGGGGCTTTGGTGATCTACCTAGCTCCCATTGCTCGCCCGGCAGTGGATCAGCAGTAGCTGACTCGTGAAGTCGGCTGGGCGTCCTTCCCTGCGAGCCCCAGTTCGCAGGGGACAAATGCTAGAATCGGTGAGCAGAAATTGCTGGTGTAGCTCAGTTGGTAGAGCACTCGACTTGTAATCGAGCGGTCGTCAGTTCGAATCTGACCATCAGCTTTTGTTGCTATAGAGCTGGGCTCTGCCGTCTCCTCTCGCTGAAGCAGAACTCAGCTTCTACACTGGTGGTTAGATTGGCATTAGCGGGATCCCTGGGTCTTGTTGACAGGAGGCCAAGGCCGATCCCTGCTCAGTTTGGCATACCTACTCAGCCGATTGGGTTGTTCTCCTGATTCTCCTTGGATGTCTATGTCCGGTCTCCCAGCCGCTACGGTTCGTCGATTGCAAAAGCTGCCCCAGGTGCCCTCCGTGTGGGAAGGGGATCGCCACAAGCTCTCAGGATCGCCACCCATGGGATCCCAGACAGAGGGGGAGTGCATTCTTTGGGTAGATGGCGTTCAGGGCGTGGTACGGGCCATGGAAGTAGTGCCCGCCGATTCTGGCTTTGAGCCGATGGTGCGAACCTTGATTGTGGCCATGGAGCGGCCCCATGCTGCCTCACCTGCTCGCCCCCAGAAGATCATCGTGCGGGATCGAGAGGTGCAATTTTTCTTGCGCGGCATCCTGCACGAGCTGGACATCAAGGTGGAATGCCAGCCGGAATTGCCTCTAATCGATGAGATCCTGCAGAGCTTTGAAGAGGCCAACGAACGGATCCCTCCCCCTCTGCCGGAACACTATGCTGAGTTGCTGACCGGCAAAGCCCTCACCCTGTGGCGAGATGCTCCCTGGGATTACCTAGAGGATCACCAAATCTTGGCCATCGACCTAGATCACTGGGACATCCAAACCCTTTATGTCTCGGTGATGGGGCGGTTGGGCATGGAGTATGGGGTGCTTTTTTATCGCTCGCTGCCCTCTCTTAAACAGTTTCGCCAGGATGCGGGCCAGCCGGATACTCCCGAAGAGATGGAGGAAGCCTTCCTCAGACAAGATTGTCTCTATCTCACATTCCAAGCTCGCAATCCTGAACTCAACGAACTGCCGGATCTGGACTTGGCAGATTTGGATCCTGAGGAAGTTGAGCCGAACTTCGGCACCATTCACCCCCTGGAAGGCTTGCGCGTGACTTTGCAGGAGGACGAGGCAGCGGTCTTATCGGTGGCCCTGGAAGCCTTGCATCGCTTCTTCAAGCAGTACCACCGCAAGCTGGAAGATGACTTTCGCTCCTATCAAGGTCGGTACCGCATTCCCAACCCCCAAGAGAAGGGAGCAACCCTTTCGGTGCAGGTGCGCACTCTGCCGGACGTGGCCGAAGAGCTGCTGGAGCTGGAAGGGGAGGAGGAAGAACCTGCCCAAACCCTGCTGCGGGATGATTTGGTGCCCGAGGGGGCGCAGATAGGTCTGGGGGTCTTGCCGTGGACAACGGTGGAAATGCTGCGGCGCACGGGGCAATGGCATCCCCTCCCCCAAAGCAAGCTGGTGAAAAATGGAGAAGGGCTGCCGGTGGTGATTGTGCGCACCTCTCGATCAAAAGCAAAGCAGCTCATCGAGAATTTGCGTGGGGAAGGTGGGCCGCAAGGCGTTTGTTTCAACACAGGGGTGGATCCCTTCGATGGCGATCGCTACGACCTGGAAATTGTGCAAACGGGCAATCGTGACCTGCACCTGTTTGGGGAGTTTCCCGAAGATGATCCCGTCCACTCCATGGCTCGCAAGCGCTGGGAGCGGCGTTGCCGGGATACGGGTGGCTATTGCGGCTTGGTGGTGGCGATGGGGGTGAATTCTACGCGCCCAGAGCTGCAAGTGCGCCACATTCTGGCCCTGTTTGAGATGCAGGCTTTGAACCCAACGGGACTGGGACTGGGGCCGATGGTGCGGATTAGCCGACAATTGCACTTGCCTTGACCGTCCAGATGGAGGCAGGTTAGGTGCTGCTGGTAACCTGAGCAACTTTCTCCCAGCCGGGATCCCTTCTTTCTATCTCTGGCAGGTTTACCGGGCGGTGATTCGGTTTTTCCAGGGATCCACGCTATCTTGGCTCTGGTTCTCTCCTGGGTGCTGACCGGCAAAATAGCTCGACAAAGCATCTCGACAAAGCATACAGTGGCCCTATCATCTGGGGGCTCTGGTATTGACCCTCAGTTTGTGGCAAGTGCTTGGAGTTTAGGGCAAGGGATCCCAAGTATCCTGCCGCCGCAGGGTAGCTTGTCGCAGCCGAGCCAAGTTGGCCGATCCAGTGCAAAAGGCAACAATGCGCAGCTCCTCGATCACGGCGCGAAAGGTGTCCACCACTGCCTGCATCTGTCCTTGGGAGACGGCGTGTAAAGCGGGGGCGGCCATACCCACCACATCGGCTCCCAGACGGATAGCTTTGGCCGCGTCGATGCCATTGCGGATGCCGCCGCTGGCCACCAGGGGTAAGTCCGGCAGCAGGCGACGAATTTCCAGCAGGGACAAAGCCGTTGGGATCCCCCAATCCCTAAAGCTGTGGGCAATGCGTTTTTTGAGAGCATCTGTTTGGCGATAGGCCTCCACCTCGCTCCAACTGGTGCCGCCCGCCCCCGCCACATCCAGGGCTGCCACGCCGCATTCGGCCAGCTGCTGGGCTACTTTGGCACTGAGGCCATTGCCCACTTCCTTCACCACCACCGGCACCGGTAACTGCGCCACCAACCGTTCGATGCGGCCATACAATCCACGCCAGTCGGGATCCCCTTGGGGCTGAACCGCCTCCTGGAGAGGATTGAGGTGCAGAATCAGCGCATCCGCCTCGATCATCTCCACCGCCCGTCGCGCCTGCTCCAACCCATAGCCGTAGTTGAGCTGAACGGCACCCAGGTTGGCCAGCAGCAGAATATTCGGGGCCACTTGGCGCACCTGGTAAGTCCGGGCTAGCTCTGGATGTTCCAAGGCTGCTCGCTGGGATCCCACCCCCATGGCAATACCCAACTGTTGGGCGGCGGCGGCCAGTTGTCGGTTCAACTCACGGGCAGCCTTTGTTCCCCCCGTCATGCTGCTGATGAGCAGGGGTGCCTGTAGGCGTTTTCCCAAGAATTCGCAGCTTAGGTCGATCTCCGGCAACAGCAGCTCCGGCAGCGCCACATGCTCAAAGAAAAACCGCTCAAACCCGGTGCGGATCCCTTTGGCAGCCACATCCTGCTGCAGAACAATGTCCAGGTGATCCTGTTTGCGCTCGGAAATGGGGGGGAGAGAATCGGCCATCATGTCAGCAGTGCGGAGCACCTTGGTCTTGGTAGAGATTGTCAGTCTATAACGCCGCGCGCTGCCAAAAGCGAACAGCATTGCCCGTTCGCGCTAGCGGGACGGAGTCCAAGGTGACTCGCTATCTACTGGGACAGCAGTGCGGTTCCCGGTAGGGTGCCGGAGGCATAGCACTGTCGCGTCAGCGGTGCGGTTCCCGTTAGGGTGCCGGAGGCATAGCACTGTCGCGTCAGCGGTGCGGAGCACTGTCGCGTCAGCGGTGCGGAGCACTATGATGTGGGCGGGATCCCAACCGAACAGCCATGCAACCCTTGCACATCTTGCTGGCAGAAGGCAACCCTCATCTGCGCAGCTTGCTGTGTTGGCATTTGCAACAGGCCGGACACCAAGTTTGGGAAGCAGAGACCCTTCGCCAAGCAAAGACTCTGCTGCAACACCAGCCCATTCACCTGCTGATTTTGGATGCGGAGCTGTCCAACCGCGGCGGGCTGCAATTGTGCCGGTGGGCCCATCGCCAGTACGATCTGCTGATTTTGCTACTCTCCCACCGGGGATCCGAGGCGGATATCATCGCCGGCCTAGAAGCAGGAGCGGACGATTACCTCACCAAGCCCTTTAGTATGCAACTGCTGGATGCCCACCTTCTAGCCTTGGCTCGGCGGCGACAGCGTCATATCCCCCCTACCTTTCTGCAGTACGGGGATCTCAAAATTGACTTGGTGCAACGGCGCGTCGCCCTGGCCGGGGAAGGGATCGACCTCACGCCCCAGGAGTTTAGCCTGCTGATGGTGCTGGTGCAGGCGGATGGGGATCCCGTCTCTCGTCTAGAGCTGCTGGAGCGAGCGTGGCCGGATTCCACCGATAACCCTCGCACCGTCGATACCCACATCCTCTCGTTGCGCAAAAAGCTGGAACGGGATCCGCGCCAGCCCAGCTTGATCCACACAGTGCGCAATGTCGGCTACTGCTTCGGTCTCAACCCCCCGCTGCCTCAGGAACAGAAAACCGTTTCAGTGGCTGCAGGCGTTTCGGGATCTGGGCCTCAGCGGCAGCGTCGTGGAGTTGCAGCGTCAGGGGAGGCACCTGCAAATCAATCAATCAAATCCCGCTAGGCAGATTGCGCAGGATCCCAGTCGGGATCGCTCAGTTGCAGCAGAGACCGGCGTACCCGCTGCTCCAAGGCCAGGTTGTGATGTCGGCGGCTGACCTGCAAAGCTGCCTGCAAATCCGAAAAAGCTGTTGCTTTATCTCCCATATTCCAGTAGGCCAGCCCTCGTCCGTACAACCCATACTCGTCGGAGAGGTCAATCCGGTTCATGTCCGCTTCCAGGCGAAAGGCCCGCTCGTAGTCATCTAAAGCCGCTTTGATCTCCCCCAGCGCATAGAGAAGGTTGCCCCTGCTGTAGAGAACGTTGGGCTGCTGGGGTTCTCTTTCTAAGCTGCGGCTGAGGTCGGCAATGGCCTCGTCAAAGTAATCACCACAGGCGTAGGTCACCCCCCGCTGGTAGTAGTGGGCTGGGCTGGGATCCCAGTCAATAGCCTGAGACCAATCGGCCAAAGCCGCCTCCCATTCGCCCAGGTAGCTGTGTAAACGGGCCCGCTGGGAATGGGCAAGTGCTGAGGTGGGATCCAAGCGAATGGCTTCATCCAGGTGGGCTAGGGCCAAAGGCAGGGATCCCTGTTGCACGAGCAGGTTGGCCAAGCTGAGGTGGTGGGGGACATTGGGGTGTAGGCGCACCAGCTCAGCAAACTCCGCCGTTGCTCCTTGGAGGTCCCCGAGAGACTGACGAATCAGCCCGCGATAAAAATAGGGTTCTGGTCGCCGCGGGGCCAACC
This sequence comes from Thermostichus sp. OS-CIW-32, assembly GCF_054060415.1. NCBI lineage: Bacteria > Bacillati > Cyanobacteriota > Cyanophyceae > Thermostichales > Thermostichaceae > Thermostichus > Thermostichus sp. OS-CIW-32. Next base: position 118,965 of record NZ_JBSSDD010000002.1, read on the forward strand.
GGATCGCCTGGCCGAAATCCTCCAGGGCCTGGGGAACTTGGCCGAGGGCAAAGTAGGCTTCTCCCCGCAAAATGTAGGCGTTGGCCAGGCAGGGATCCCGTTGCAGAGCCAAGCTGAGCTGTTCAATAGCCCCCAGCAAATCCCGGTTCAGCCACCGTTCTCGACCACGGTTGTAGGCCAAGATGGCCGGACGGGTAAAGGCAGAGATGGCGGCTGCACCCACCAGGCCCATCACTGCCAAAAGACGATCCTGCCGCCAGCTGGCCATGCTCCCCAGCAACAGGGCAACCGCAATCAAAAGGCGCAAACCGGCAGAGTCGTGGGCTCTGAACATACTGCTCTGCACCGCTGTTACGAGCGTATCCTGTTTTTTTAATCTGCTCGCGAGCTTCTCTCTGATTCTGCCCGATTTGGCAGCGAAAAACGCCGAACAGCTCAAGCCCAAAAAGCTCCCGTAGCTCACTTGGATCAAGAGTAGAAAGGGGATCCCCGTGCTCCTCCCAACCCTTTAGCTTGTGGGGGTGTGGGGGTAGCTAAGCCCCGCACTGTACCCGTAGCGTCAGTGTCGGGATACAGATACCCCCACATGGTGTATGATGAGAGTAATTGCACAAAACGGCTTTGCCGGAATCTGGTGCAGCTACGCGGTGGGACATCCCGTGTCTGCTCGCAGAGGGTTCTTGCGTAGGCTCCCCGATGAAGCGAGAAGCCCACACTGTACCCGTAGGGTCAGTGATGGGAGTATGTCACGCCCAGAGCATCAACCGCAGCTCATAGGGATCGTGCATATCGGGGTGAAAGGGCAGCAAGCGGATGGCTAACCCTTGCAAGCCGCTGGCCTCATAGCAAATCTGGCCGGAAAAGATGGCCCGATCCTCCAGCGTCTCCACATAGCGCAGGGAGATTGCCTGTCCTTTCTGAATCTGGCCATCATCCTTGACCGGCCCCTGATAAGCTTGCACGATCACATCCTGAGGTTGCAGGGATCCCAGCCGCACCTCCACCGTCACGGTGAGGGGATCCCTGGCCATCACCACTTGGTCATCCTGTGCCAAGGCAAGGCCGGCAGCGGCAGCTTTCTTCGGGGTTTCGATCTGGACGTTGAGAACCTGGATGTTGTACCAATGCTCCTGCAGGTGGTTTTGCCAACGAACGAACTGGCGGGCCGACTCGAAGTGGTCACGGCGCATGCGGTCGAAGTAGTTGCTGAGAGGAATGTAGGCTCGCTGGACGTACTCCAACACCATGCGCTGCGTGCTGAACTGGGGGCAATTGAGGCGAATCGCCTGCTTCATGCGCTGGATCCACTGATGGGGTAGGCCATCGCTGCCGCGCTGGTAGAAGAGAGGGGCAACCTCTTGTTCCAGCAGGTCGTAGAGGGCATTCGACTCCACCTCATCTTGATAGGCGCGATCCTCATACTCCTCACCGCGGCCAATGGGCCAGCCGGTCTGGTAATAGTCAGCCTCGTCCCACCAGCCGTCCAAAATACTGAGGTTCTGTCCACCGTTGGCTGCCGCCTTCATGCCACTGGTGCCGCTGGCCTCCCGGGGGCGCAAGGGGTTGTTCAGCCACACATCCACCCCGGCCACCATCAAGCTGGTGACATACATGTCGTAGTCCTCAATGAAAACCAAGCGCTGGCGAAACTCCGGCTGCCGCGACACCTGCACGATCTGGCGGATCAGCTCTTTGCCGGGTATGTCGCGGGGGTGGGCCTTGCCGGCAAAGATAAACTGCATCGGGTACTGAGGATGGTTGAGCAAAGCCTTGAGCCGTTCCAGGTTGTGGAACAAAAGGGTGGCCCGCTTGTAGGTGGCAAAGCGGCGGGCAAACCCAATGGTGAGCACCTCCGGGTTGAGGGCCTCAGAGGCCCGTTGGATCTCAGCCGCTGAGGCAGCCCGTTTCTGGAGCTGTTCCATCAAGCGCTCGCGGGTAAAGTTAATCAGGCGGGAGCGGCTGCGCTCGTGGGCCCGCCACAATTCCCCATCCGGAATCCGATCCACCTTTTTCCAGAGGGGATCCGAAGGAGGAGCCTCTGCCCAATCCGGCCCCAGGTAGCGGTCGTAGAGGGCTTGGTTCTCCTCCCCCACCCAGGTGCGGACATGTACCCCGTTGGTGATGGAAGTAATCGGCACTTCTTCCAGCGGGATCCCAGGCCACAGCCGGCTGAACATCTTGCGGGAAACCGCCCCATGCAGCTTGCTCACACCGTTCACAAAAGAGGCCATGTTGATGGCCAGCACTGCCATGCTGAAGGGAGATTGGAAGTCGCCAGTATTTTCCCGTCCCAAAGCCAAAAAGCGCTCCCGGCTCAGGCCCATCTGGCTGTAGTAGAAGCCGAGGTAGTAATCGATCTTGTCGGGCGGGAATAGGTCGATCCCGGCGGGCACCGGCGTGTGGGTGGTAAACATCTGGCTGGACTTGGCCACCTGCCAGGCCTCTTCAAAGCTCAGCCCCTGCTCCACCATCAACAGGCGAATCCGCTCTACTGCCAAAAAGGCCGAGTGCCCTTCGTTCATGTGGTAGACGGTGGGATGGATGCCAAGGGCGCGCAAAGCCCGCACGCCGCCGATCCCCAGCATGATCTCCTGGTGGATGCGCAGATCTTGGTCGCCACCGTACAGCTCATCGGTGATGTCTTGGTCGTACTGGCTGTTGGGCTCGATGTTGGTGTCCAGAAGATAGAGGGGCACCCTCCCCACCGTCACCTTCCAAATGCGGGCGAACACCTTGCGGTTGGGATAATCCACCTCAATGCGAATTTCGCGGCCCTCCGCATCTCTCTGCAGCTCCAGGGGCATGTTAAAGAAATCGTTAACTGGGTAGCGTTCCTGCTGCCAGCCGTCGGGGTTGAGGTACTGGCGGAAATACCCCTTTTGGTAGAGCAAGCCCACACCCACCAGGGGCAAGCCCAGGTCGCTGGCCGCCTTGAGGTGATCCCCGGCCAAAACCCCCAAGCCGCCTGAGTAGAGGGGTAGACAATCCGCCAAACCAAACTCTGCCGAAAAATAGGCGTAGCACTCCCCTTCCACCGCTTGGGCCGAACGATACTTGCGGTACCAAGTGTCTTCCTGCAGATAGCTCTGCAGTTGTTGGCTGGCCCGTTCCAACTGGGCCAAAAAGCCGGGATCCTCCGCCAACTCATCCAGCCGTTCCTGCCGAATCTGGCCCAGAAGAGCCACCGGGTTGTGGCTGCAGGCATCCCACAGATCCGGATCCATGCGCCGGAATAGGCTGCGGGTTTCTACGTTCCAACTAAAATGCAGGTTGTAAGCCAACAAGCGCAGACTTTCCAGCGGAGTAGGCAGGTAGGGAGTGACCTTAAACGTGCGTAGCGGCTTCATAAAGACTGGGAGGAGCGTTGTTTCCACTGTCAGGCTACCTTGCCCTCAGCCTGAGGGCGTGGCTTTTTAACTTGAATGTCGATTTGTAATCCAGTGGATGCCGAGCTGTAATCCAACGGCTGCTCGAACTCCCTCAGGGCTCTATTTGGGATGGATCCGACTGCGCCCCTGGCCGATACGATCGCTGCCATTGCCACTGCGGTGGTGCCTGAACAGGGCAGCGTGGGGATTGTGCGCCTTTCCGGGTCACGAGCCCTTCCCATTGTCCAAGCCATCTTTACCCCTGCCCGCCGCAACGCAGTCTGGGAGAGCCATCGGCTCCTCTACGGCTGGATCCGCGACGAGAAAGGCCAAATCCTAGACGAAGCGCTGGCCGTTTGGATGCAGGCCCCCCGTTCTTACACCCGCGAAGATGTGGCAGAGCTGCATTGCCACGGTGGCATCATGGTGGTTCAGGCCACGTTGCAACAATGCCTGCGGCAGGGGGCGCGGCTGGCTCAGCCGGGGGAGTTTAGCCTGCGCGCTTTTCTGAATGGCCGCATTGACCTCACCCAGGCCGAGAGTGTGGCCGATCTGGTGGCGGCCCGCTCCCCTCAGGCAGCCCGGATGGCCTTGGCGGGCTTACAGGGCAAGCTAGGGGGATCCATTCGCGCCCTGCGCCAGGAGCTGCTGGGTTTATTGGCAGAAATTGAGGCTCGCATCGACTTTGAAGAGGATCTGCCCCCCTTGGACGTTGCTGCTTGGCAGGCCCGGCTCCAAGCTATACAAACCCAGATCCAAGCTCTGCTGGCCACGGCAGAACGGGGACAACTGCTGCGCACCGGGGTGAAGGTGGCCATTGTCGGGAGGCCCAATGTGGGCAAGTCCAGCTTGCTCAATGCCTGGTCAGGACAGGATCGCGCCATCGTCACCGATCTGCCCGGCACCACCCGCGACGTGGTGGAATCCCACCTGGTGGTAAAAGGGATCCCCGTTCAACTGCTGGACACTGCCGGCATCCGCGCCACCGAAGATCCGGTGGAACGGCTGGGGGTGGAGCGCTCCCAACGCCTAGCCCAGGCTGCCGATGTGCTGGTACTGGTCATCGACGCCCAAGCGGGCTGGACGGCTGCCGACGCCGCCATCTACGAGTCGATCCGCCATCGCCCCCTCATCCTGGTGATCAACAAAACCGACCTCGCCCCGCCAGAGGGGATCCCTCTCCCCCCCGAGATTGCCCACCGCGTCCCCACGGTTGCCGCCCAAGGGAAAGGGATCCCGGAGCTGGAAAGAGCCCTGGAGCAGCTCGTCACCCAGGGACGTCCCCAGCCCAATCTGGAGATAAGCCTGAACCAGCGGCAGGCCGCTGCCCTCCAACAAGCCCAAGCCAGCCTGGAACAGGTGGGGCAGGCCATCCAAGCTCAGCTCCCCCTGGACTTTTGGAGCATCGACCTACGGGGCGCCCTGCATGCCCTTGGCCAGATCACCGGCGAGGAGATCTCGGAATCGGTGCTGGATCAGATTTTCAGCCGCTTCTGCATCGGTAAGTAACTCTATAGACTCCTCCTAACTCATACTCATTCTGAGTTTGTGTTACCATGGGCTCAGTTGGGAAGCCGAAGCGGATCCCCGATAATGGAAACACAGTTAGGAGGTTGGCCATGGTTACCGCCGAGAAAACCCGTCTCTACCCCACCCAGATCGATTTGCCAGCAGAGGCTCGCGCGCAACTGGTGGAGCTGCTCAACCAGTCCTTGGCAGACACGTTGGATCTGAAGACGCAGGTGAAACAGGCCCACTGGAACGTTAAAGGCATGCACTTCATCGCCTTGCACGAGATGTTCGACACTTTTGCCAGCACCCTGGAAAACTACGTGGACATGCTGGCGGAACGGGTTACGGCGCTGGGGGGCATCGCCCGCGGCACGGCTCGCATCGTTGCCCAAACCTCCACCTTGCCGGAGTACGATCTGGCCGCTGAAGAGGGTCGGGATCACCTGCAGGCTTTGGCAGCCCGTTACGCTCAATATGCAGCTTCCGTCCGCCGCAACATTGACCGCACCACCGAACTGGGGGATGCCGACACAGCAGACCTGTTCACCGAGATCTCGCGCCAGATCGACAAAGATCTTTGGTTCATCGAGGCTCACCTGCAGGCGTGACGCCAGCGAGGCCAGTCACAGGCAAGTGGATCAAGCAAAATGGGCGTTAACGTTCCCCTCCTGTATTTGGTGGCTCTGACCGGTATCCTCGGCGTGGCGGGCTTCTTTGTCCTGCGGGAGGTGCTGCGGGTACGGGCCCAGGAAAAGGTCATCCGTGAGCTGCAGCCCCGCCTGAGCAAAGGCAAGGGATCCCCGCAGGAGCACTACGAGTTGGGCAGCGTCTATTTGCAAAAAGGCCTCTACGACCAGGCGGTTGCCCAGCTCAAAAAAGCCCTAGAAGTGGCCGGGGAGAACATTCCCCCCGTCTGCAACGCCCTCGGTTTTGCCTACTTCAGCCAGGGGCAGTATGACTTGGCCATCCGCTACTACAAGGATGCCGTGGCTGCGGATCCCGGTTATGTAACTGCTTGGAACAATCTGGCCCATGCCTATGAGAAGAAAAATCTCTATGGCCCAAGCTTGGAAGCTTACGAAACTGCCCTGAAGTTGGATCCCCGAAATGCCATTGCTAAGCGGCGCTCGGAGTCTCTGCGCAAACGGTTGCAGCCCAGCCCCTGAGGATCCCATCTGCAATTTCATCCGCAGAAATACTCTTGACCGCAGCACAGTTGTCCATAGGAGTTGGCTCTAAAGACTCCATCCTGCCTGTGCAGGCACTTCCTTATCCTCTCAAAAGAAGATTGATAATACTGAAATCTTGAGCGCAAATGTAAGATCCGGTATCGTGTTGCCTGGGCTGGTATTATGTCTTAAATAAAACGAGAGGCCATTTCATGGATTCGCAATCGGTAGCACCTGTGGTTTTGGTGATCCTGGATGGCTGGGGTTATCGGGATGCTCTCGATGGCAACGCGGTGCTGGCTGCGGAAACCCCTGTCCTGGATAGCCTTTGGGCTGCCTATCCCCACACCCTGCTGCAAGCTTCGGGTCGGGCCGTGGGCCTGCCGGCAGGACAGATGGGCAACTCTGAAGTCGGGCACCTGACCTTGGGGGCAGGGCGGGTGGTGCCGCAGGAATTGGTGCGCATCAGCGACGCGATAGAGACAGGATCCCTTTTCCAGGATCCCTTGTTGATGCAAGTTTGTCGCCAGCTCAGAGAGCGAGGGGGCCGTTTTCACTTCGTTGGCCTTTGCTCCGAGGGGGGGGTTCACTCCCACATCGACCATCTCTATGGGTTGCTCAAGCTGGCGGCCCAGGCTGAGATTCCGGCCTATGTCCACGCCATCACCGATGGCCGCGACACCTTGCCCCGCGATGGTGCCAGGGTTCTGGCCGCCCTGGAAAAAGAGCTGCAATGGCTGGGCAATGGCGTCATCGCCACCCTGAGCGGACGCTACTACGCCATGGATCGGGATCGCCGTTGGGAGCGCACCCAGAAAGCCTACGAGATCATGACCCAAGACGGCCCTGGCTGTGGACAAAGCGCCGCCGAGGTGATGGAAGCTTTCTATGCCCAGGATCTCACAGATGAGTTCATCCCGCCCACCCGCCTGGCTCCAGGGGCTGTGCAACCCGGCGATGCAGTGCTTTTCTTCAACTTCCGCCCAGATCGCGCCCGCCAACTTACCCAAGCCTTTGTCTGCCCAGATTTCTCAGGCTTTCAGCGCCCCTTGCTGCCGGATCTCACCTTCATCACCATGACTCAGTACGAGGCGGAGCTGCCGGTGCAGGTGCTTTTCAAGCCGCAGAACCTGGATCACCTGCTGGGCCAAGTGGTGAGCGAGGCCGGCCTCAAGCAATTGCGCATTGCTGAGACGGAAAAATACGCCCATGTCACCTACTTCTTCAACGGCGGCATTGAGCAGCCCTTCCCCGGTGAGGATCGCATCCTGGTGCAAAGCCCGCTGGTGACCACCTACGACCAGGCGCCGGAGATGTCGGCAGTGGAAGTGACCGACAAGGCGATAGAGGCCATCGCCCGCCGCGAATACAGCCTGGTGGTGCTCAACTATGCCAACCCCGACATGGTAGGTCACACTGGCAACTACGAAGCCACCATCCGCGCCCTGGAAACGGTGGATCGCTGTTTGGGCCGGCTGCTGGCGGCAGTGGTAGATGCGGGAGGCACTACTTTGATCCTGGCGGATCATGGCAATGCAGAGCTGATGTGGGATGAGAACGGCAACCCCTGGACGGCCCACACCACCAACCCCGTTCCCTGCATTCTGGTGGAGGGGGAAAGGCGCAAAATCCCCGGCTGTGGCGGCGATGTCAAGTTGCGCTCCAACGGCACTTTGGCTGATGTGGCCCCCACCCTGCTGGAGATCTTGGGCCTGCCTCAGCCCCCCGAAATGACAGGACGTTCGCTTTTGCAGCCGGCAGAATACACCATCCTCCAGCGGCAACCCAGCCCTGTGGGGCGGTAGGTGCCAGGGATCCCTTACTCCGTCACTGGGATCCCTTCTTGGGCCAGCCATGCTGTTAGCTCTCCCCAGTTGCGATAGACAGCCAGAACCCGTGAGCGATCGGGGTGATAGGGGGCAGCCAAGCGCTCCAACTGCAAAAAGCGGGCCTGGGGAGGGATCACCGCCGCTTCGGGATCGGGGGGAGTGGGTCGGCGCAAGGAGCTGCTGTAGCCGCGGTAGATCAGCACCAGATCAGACTCTCCCTCGCTTTCCACCTCCACCCGCAGCACCTCTTGCGGGTGGTCTTGGCTATAGCGCTCCAAGGCCAAGGGCCAAGGCAGGGCCCTCATGCTTCCAGTTCCCCCTTATCAGTTCCGGGTCGCAGCCGCCAGACAAAGTAGAGGCTGTAGAGCAGGTAGGCCACCAGCCCCCAGGCCCCCACGCTCCCCAGCAGCTCCGGCGATACATTGGGATGGAAGATCTCCCGAAACCCCAGCGGTGGCCCAAACCAAGCTCGGCACTCCTCTGGCAGAGAAGTGCGGAAAGCACAGGGCACAAAGGCCCCCGAAAAGAGGATCCCGGCCCCCATATAACCAGTCAGGCCCCACCGCCAGAGCAAAAAGGCTCGCGCCGCCCAGGTTCTCGACTGCTCGAGAGCAGCACTCCAGTCCCGCCAAAACCAAAGACAAACCAAGATCAACAGCCGCGCCATTGCTCCACTGAGAAAGCTGACGGGCAGGCCCCCAATCATCAGGTACACCGTCACCGCCAAGAGGCTCGATACCCGCCAATAAACGATCAATAGCTGAATCAAGGGCCGCAACCCCACCGCAAAAGCCCAAATCAGCAGCAGCAATGGCATCACCACCGTCAGCGCCACTGCCAAGCGGTAGTCCAGCCAGATTGCATCCACCAGCCAACTCTGGGGAGTCATCCTCACCCTCTGCCACTCCTGCCCCTTAGTATATGAAACCTGGGGGATCCAGGACGGGACACAGAGAGTTACGGAATGTTAACGCCTGCTGACCATCCCCAGCAAAACTTTACACCAGACAGCTTTCAGAAAGTTTTCCATTTTGCCGCTACCGATCCCCGAAAGTGGTAGATTCTTAGCTAGCTCCTCAGAGGAGTATCCCTGTCGTTCGGAAGGCCAGCTGCCTGTCTGAGCGACCAGCGGAGTCTCCTTCAGACCTTGGCCCAACTTAATCTCATTAAGTATTGTTACTTAATCGTGTTATCTTGGGTTAAGGTCAAACCTTGAGAGGCATGACCTCGAAACCATGGCCCGTTCTTCCAGACTCCTCTCTCACAGTTCTACCCGTTGGAAGGCGACCCAGTGGAAGCCCAGACCACTGCCTCCCTTGGAGAATGCACCTCCTTCTCCGAAGCGGGAGGAAGAGACAGGGGATCCAGTTGCGTCAGAGCCACCCCTTGCCCTGGGGAAGCCCGATTTGGCGAGGAAGGTGAAGGGTGGAGCTAGGGGGGCAGCAGTTGCTGGCAGCGGGAGCTATGAAGCGCTGCAGCTGTGGCTGGTGCTGGTTACCTTGGGGGTAAGTCTGGCCATTGCCGTGGGAGTGGCCCTGGTTTACTCTCTGGGGGTAGCTGCCAACTACTTGCTGGGGGCGGTTGTTGGCGTGGTTTATCTGCGCCTGCTGGGCCGCGGCGTAGCGGAGCTGGGCAAAAGCCGCAACCGTTTGGGGGTGACGCGTTTGGCTCTGTTTGTCGGGCTGATCGTTTTAGCCACTCAGGTGAAGTCTTTACAGATATTGCCCATTTTCCTGGGGTTCATGACCTACAAGGTCACCCTGCTCATTCATCTTGTCCAGACCTTGACCCGTTCATCTTCTTCTGTGTGATGCCCATGAACCTGTCCTTCTCCTCTCCTCCTCTTTTGGCAGAACTCGAGGTCGGCCATCACCTTTACTGGCACCTGGGCAAATTCACGGTTCACGGGCAGGTTTTGATCGCCAGCTGGATCGCCATTGCCCTGATCTTGACGGTGGTTATCTTGGGCACCCGTCAACTGCAGCGGGAGCCGGCTGGCCTGCAAAACTTTGTCGAGTATGCCCTGGAATTTGTGCAGAGCATTGCCCGTGCCCAGATTGGCGAGAAAAACTTCCGGCCCTGGGTACCCTATGTCGGCACCTTGTTCCTGTTCATCTTCGTCTCCAACTGGATGGGCAACCTCTTCCCCTGGAAGTTAATTCCCCTGCCGGAAGGGGAGTTGGCCTCTCCCACCAACGACATCAACACCACTGCTGGCTTGGCGCTGCTTACCAGCATCATGTATTTCGTGGCCGGCATCAGCAAGCGGGGGCTGTCTTACTTCAAAAAGTACATCGAGCCTACCCCGATTCTGCTGCCCATCAACGTTTTAGAAGATTTCACCAAGCCCCTTTCCCTGAGTTTCCGTCTATTCGGCAACATCCTGGCAGAAGAGCTGGTGATTGCGGTGTTGGTGTTGCTGGTGCCCTTGTTTATCCCCGTGCCGGTGATGATTTTGTTTCTGTTTACGGGGGCGATTCAGGCTTTGATCTTCTCAACCCTCTCGGCAGCTTACATTGGAGAGGCGCTGGAAGGTCATGGAGGAGGGGATCACCACGATTGATCCCGCTGGTCGGTCGATCCATCTTGAACCTTTTCGGGAGGATCATCTCAAATGGGTCAGCGCAAGGGATCCCTTCTTTTGGTAAGGTTTGTTGGGGCTGACAGATTGGTTCTGAAAGCCGCCGACAAGGGAGTGATTTGAGGCTGTAGTGTATCAGACCCGATCACCTCTGAAGCTCAAGAGACGTTGTTGTTGTGTCAATCACCAAGGAGCATCTCACTATGGATCCGTTAACCTCTGCTGCTTCTGTTCTGGCTGCTGCTCTGGCCATTGGTCTGGGATCCCTGGGTCCTGGGATCGGACAGGGGAACGCCGCTGCTGCTGCGATGGAAGGGGTGGCCCGCCAACCTGAGGCGGAAGACAAGATCCGCGGCAACCTGCTGGTTAGCCTGGCCTTCATGGAAGCTCTGACCATCTACGGCTTGGTGGTGGCTTTGGTGCTCTTGTTTGCCAACCCCTTCGCCTAGTGTCCTACGGGGGCGGGCCGCAGCGATGGCCGAGGTGAGCCATATCCGCCCCCCAACCCGGCCTGACGGTAGACCTAAGTTTCTGTTGGGGTCATAACACCCATGCTCTTCCAAACTCTATTGGCTGTTGAAGCGGCTGAAAAAGGTGGTCTTTTCGATCTGGATGCCACCCTGCCCCTGATTGCCATTCAGTTTTTGCTGTTGGTGGCAGTGCTCAACTCCCTCTTCTATGAGCCGGTTACGCGGGCTATCGACAGCCGCAGCGACTACATCCGCACCACTCAAGCGGAAGCCCAAGAGCGGTTGGACAAGGCGGTGTCGTTGACCCGACAGTATGAGTCTGAGATCAGCCAGGCCCGCTTGCAAGCCCAGCAGGTGATCGCTGAGGCAGAGGCTGCAGCTGCTCGCATTCGTTCCGAGAAACTGGCTGCTGTGCAGGCAGAGATCCAGCAGAAGCTGGAGGCGGCGCGGCTACAGGTCGAGCAAGAGAAGCAGGCAGCCCTCGAACAGCTGCAGCAGCAGGTGGATGCCATTGCCGCCCAGATTACCCAGAAACTGTTGGGCAGTGCTCGTTAGATCGCTGGTTGGAAGTACTTTTGGAGGAGCTTGCGATGCCTGTGTGGAGTTGGGTGGCCGGTTGGATCTTGGCTGTGGCCGAGACCACGGAGCTACTCCCAGAAGCCAAGGCAGGAGAGGGGGATCTCTTGGCCAAGATTCTCGAGAGCAACCTGATCAACATCGCGATCATTCTCACCTTGCTGTTTATCTTGGGTCGCAAAGTGGTGGGAGAAGCCCTGGCCAAGCGGCGGGAGGGGATCCTAGAAGAACTGCGGCAGGCGGAGCAGCGCAAACAGGAAGCCATCGAGAAGCTGGCGGAGGAGCAGCAAAAGCTGGCCCAGGCTCAGCAGGAGGCTGAACGTATCCGCAAGCAGGCGGAAGCCAACGCCGAAGCCCGTCGGCAAGAGTTGTTGGAGCAGGCGGAGCGGGAAGTGGAGCGGCTGCGGGCCAATGCCGAGAAAGAGTTGTCTAGCGAGCAGGAGCGGGTTTTTCAGGAGTTGCGTCGGCAGATCGTTCGCCAAGCCCTGAGCAAGGTGGAGCAGGAGTTGCCGCAGCACCTCAACGAAGAGGTTCACCGCAGCTTGATCGAGAGAGGGATCCAAATGATTGCCCGCTAACTCTCAAGGAGGAGAAAGGTATGATCAGCAGCACAATGGCCGAGAAGGTGGTGGATCCCTATGCCGAGGCTCTCATTGCTCTTGGGTCAGGCCAGGGATTGCTGGACACTTTTGCCGCCGATATGCGCTTTATTGCCGAGGTTTTGCGGGCTACGCCGGAGCTGGGCCAGTTTCTCGCCAACCCGGTGATCAAGGCCGAGGCCAAAAAGAACCTGCTGCAGCAAGTATTTGCCGATCAGATCCACCCTCTGCTGCTGAATGCGCTGAAGTTGTTGACCGACCGCCGCCGTATTATGTTTCTCGGGGCTGTCTGCCGGCGCTTTTTGGATCTGCAACGGAAGCTCCAGAACATCGTCCTGGCCGAGGTGACGACGGCGATACCCTTGACGGAAGCTCAGCAGCAATCGATTCGCGAGCGGGTGATGGACTTCACCCAGGCCAGCGGTGTGGAGTTGCAAGCCACTCAGGATCCGGAGCTGCTGGGAGGGGTGGTCATCAAGATTGGATCCCAGGTGATCGACCTCAGCTTGCGTGGACAGTTGCGCCGGCTTGCCTTGCAGTTGGCCTAAGTTGGTTTTTGAGGATCCCTTCCCATTACTTGAGAGGACTGCTATGCCTACCATTCGCCCAGACGAGATTAGCACCATCATCAAACAGCAGATTGAGCAGTACAACCAGGAGATGCAGGTCTCCAATGTGGGGACAGTTCTGCAGGTGGGGGATGGCATTGCCCGCATCTACGGTTTGGATAAGGTGATGGCCAGCGAGCTGCTGGAATTTGAGGATGGCACCACCGGTATTGCCCTCAACCTGGAAGAAGACAACATCGGTGCCGTGCTGATCGGCTCCGGGCGGAATATCCAAGAGGGATCCACCGTCAAATCCACGGGCAAGATTGCCAGCATCCCGGTGGGGGAAGCCCTCTTGGGCCGCGTGGTGGATCCCCTGTGCAACCCCCTCGACGGCAAAGGCCCGATCCAGTGTACGGAGTCTCGCCTGATCGAATCTCCGGCACCTGGCATTGTCGATCGCCGCTCTGTGTACGAGCCCCTGCAAACCGGCATTACCGCCATCGATGCCCTGATCCCCATCGGGCGGGGGCAGCGGGAACTGATCATCGGCGACCGCCAAACCGGCAAGACCACCGTTGCTGTGGACACAATCCTGAACCAAAAAGGGCAGGATGTGATCTGCATTTACGTGGCCATTGGCCAGAAGCAGAGCACCATCGCCCAGGTGGTGGGCATCCTGACCGAGCGAGGGGCTATGGACTACAGCATTGTGGTGGCTGCCGGCGCCGATAGCCCGGCCCCGTTGCAGTGGCTGGCCCCCTATTGTGGTGCCACCATTGCCGAATACTTCATGTACCAGGGCAAACACACCCTGGTGGTCTATGACGACCTCTCCAAGCAGGCGGTGGCTTATCGGCAAATGTCACTGCTGCTGCGCCGTCCACCCGGTCGAGAAGCCTATCCTGGGGATGTGTTCTACCTGCACTCGCGGCTATTGGAGCGAGCCGCCAAGCTGAGCAGCCAACTGGGAGAGGGATCCATGACGGCGCTGCCGATCGTGGAAACCCAGGCCAATGACGTGTCGGCCTACATTCCCACCAATGTTATCTCCATCACCGATGGGCAGATCTTCTTGGAATCGGATCTGTTCAACGCTGGCATCCGCCCGGCCATCAACGTCGGGATTTCCGTCAGCCGCGTCGGCTCTGCGGCTCAGACCAAGGCGATGAAAAAGGTGGCTGGCTCCATCAAGGTGGAACTGGCCCAATTTCGGGATCTGGAAGCCTTTGCCCAATTTGCCTCTGACCTGGATGAGGCCACCCAAAAGCAGTTGGCCCGCGGCCAACGGCTGCAGGAGTTGCTGAAACAGCCGCAATACTCTCCCCTGTCTCTGGATCAGCAGGTGGCCATTATCTATGCGGGAACACGAGGCTATTTGGATGACATTCCGGTGGAGAAGGTCTCCAGCTTCAAACAGGGCCTTTTGGCTTACCTGGGCACCACCCATCCCAAGTATGGCGAGATCGTCCTCTCCACCAAGCAGCTCACCGACGAGGCAGAAGAAATCTTGAAAACGGCCATCACAGAGTTCAAGCAGAGCTTCGTGGCCAAGGCGGCCTAGGGTGACGCGGATCTCTCCTGGCCCGGATCCCTGTCGACCACCAAAATAGAGGGAGTAGGTTATGGCAAACCTCAAGCGCATCCGCGATCGCATCAAGGCGGTGAAAAACACCCGCAAAATTACCGAGGCCATGCGGCTGGTGGCAGCAGCTCGGGTGCGGCGCGCCCAAGAGCAAGTGATGGCCACCCGTCCCTTCGCCGACCGGCTGGCCCAGGTTTTCTATCGACTGCAGACGCGGCTGCGGCTGGAGGATGTCAACTTGCCTCTGCTGAAGCAGCGGCCCATCCAGACGGTGGGGCTGTTGGTGGTGGCCGGGGATCGGGGCTTGTGCGGAGCCTACAACGCCAACGTGATTAAGCGCACCGAGGAGCGGGTTCGCGAGCTGCAGGAGACAGGGCAGCAGGTGCAGCTTTACCTGGTGGGCCGCAAGGCGGTGCAGTATTTCCAGCGGCGCTCCGCTCCCATCGCCAAGACCTACGTGAATTTGTCGCAGATCCCCACGGCGGCTGAGGCTGCCCAGATTGGGGATCAGCTCCTCTCGGCCTTCTTGTCGGAGAAGGTGGACAAGGTAGAGCTGCTCTATACCCGCTTTGTCTCTTTGATCAGCTCCCGTCCGGTGGTGCAATCCCTGTTGCCCCTCGATCCGTCGCGGTTGGCCACTCAAGACGATGAAATTTTTCGTCTTTTGGTGCGGGGCGGAGAGTTTACTGTCGAGCGCAGCAAAGTCATCGCAGCGGTCTCGGCCCCACCTCAGGACATGATCTTTGAGCAGGATCCCGTGCAGATTTTGGATGCACTGCTGCCGCTGTACCTGAACAACCAGTTGCTACGGGCCTTGCAGGAGGCGGCGGCCAGCGAATTGGCAGCTCGCATGACGGCCATGAACAACGCCAGCGACAATGCCAGCGAGCTCATTCGCACGCTGGGTCTTGCCTACAACAAAGCTCGCCAGGCGGCTATTACCCAGGAGATCCTGGAGGTGGTGGCCGGAGCGGAGGCCTTGTAGGGTTCTCAAAGGAGATCCCCTGAGGAGCCGAGGTTGCGTTGCCGCGCCATCTGGGAGTTGAGCAGAACCACCGGCAAAATCCCCACTAAGACAATGGCCAAAGCCGGTGCCCCTGCCTCCGCGAGACGCTCATCGGCTGCCAAGCGGTAGGTTTGCACCGCCAAGGTGTCGAAGTTGAAGGGCCGCAGCACCATCGTGGCCGGCAGCTCCTTCATCACATCCACAAATACCAGCAGCATAGCCCCCAAGAGGCCACCCCTCATCAAGGGCAAATGCACCTGCCACAGGGTGCCCAGGGATCCCTGTCCCAGGCTGCGGGCCGCTTCATCCAAACTGGGGGGAATGCGCAGCAGCGTGGCCTCGACGGTGGCCAAAGCCACGGCCAAAAACCGCACCAGGTAGCCGAACACCAAAGCCGTGAGGGTGCCACTGATCACCAGGCCAGGTGGCTGTTGCAGCACCACCTGCCGCAGGTAGCTCAGCAGTTGATCCAACCACCCTAGGGGAATCAGAACCCCCACTGCAATCACCACCCCAGGCAGCGCATAGCCCAGAGAAGACAACTGCACTGCCAGCCGCAGGCCCCACGGGGATCCCGCCCGTCCTAGCCCCTGCATGCGCAGCCCGTAAAGCACCACCACCGACACGGAAACAGCAATGATAGCCGTGATGGTGGATAGCCAAAAGCTGTTCTGGGCGTAGCTCCAAAAGCGGCGACCCAACTCCCCCTGCCGCAGGGTCATGTGGAGCAGGATCAAGGCCGGCACGACGAAGCCCAGCCCAATCGGGATCCCACAGGCTAGCCAAGCCCCCACCGCCCGGATCCCTTGTAGGCGGTAACGGGTTGGGGTGGGTTTGAACCCTTGGCGATAGTAGCGCGCCCGCCGGCGGGAGACCTGCTCCATCGTTATCAGCAGCAACACCAGCAGCAACAGCAGCGCCGAAAGCTGAGCCGCCGCCACCGGATTGCCCAGGGCCGTCCAGGTGCGGTAGATGCCGGTTGTAAAGGTATCTACCCCGAAATAGCTGACGGTGCCGAAATCGTTGAGGGTTTCCATCAAGGCCAGCAGACAGCCGGCCACGATCCCCGGTCGGGCCAGCGGCAAAGCCACCTTGAAAAAGCTGGCCCAAGGCCCGTAGCCCAAGGAGCGGCTTACCTCTAAGCAGGCCACCGATTGCTCCTGAAAGGCCAGCCGGGCCGAGAGGTAAACATAGGGATAGAGGGTGAGGATCAGCAGCAGGATCGCCCCCCACAACGAGCGAATGTTAGGGAACCAGTAGTCGCCGATCCCCCAACCTGTTACCCGCCGCAGCCAGATCTGGAAACCGCCGGTTACCTGCAAAAAATCGGTGTAGGCGTAGGCCAACACATAGGTGGGGGCCGCCAGGGGCAGCACCAACATCCACTCCAGCCAGGCCCGCCCCCAAAACTGACACATGGTCACCAGCCAGGCAGTGCCACTGCCCACCAGGATGACCCCCGCCGCCACCCCTGCCATCATCACCAGGCTATTGCGCACATAAAGCCCCAAGACCGTATCGGCCAGGTGCTCCCAAACCTGCCGCTCGTCCGCAAAAAGGCTGAGCAACACCGTAAGGACAGGAACGAGAATGAGACCGCTGAGGGTCAGAGTCAGAAGCGCCCAGCCGTTCAGAGGAAAGAAGCCACTTCCCGGCAGAGATTTGCTCAACAACTTCAACCTCATCTCTTTGTCCATCTCAACAGGCGGGAGCTACCTCTTGAGCAACTCCTGGGGAAGAAAAGGGGATCCTCCAGGGATCCCCAACCAAGTTTTCTCTCAAAACAAGCTCTTGGGCAGCTTAACGAAATAAACGATGTTCTCGTCTTGCTTGTTACCAAGGTAAGGCATAGTTTTTTCTTGAACCGCGCCCTTTTCCGAGACGATGCCAAAGTCGTCGTCGTTAACTATCGCTAGGGTAGTTGAGTTGAGAATGGCCAACCCCTCGGGCTTGTCGTGGGGATAATTGGGGATCGACATAATGTCAAATACTTCTTCTTTGGAAACGGGCTTGATCCCCGCTGCAATGATTTCCTCTTGGGTTAACTGCTCCAGAGTCTTGCCGTTAACCAGCAGGCCATTTGGACCAGGATCAAAGACATCCGTGGCAGCGGCAGTATCGATTTTGTAGATCTTCTTCGTAACCTCTTTGTCCTCTCCCGGCGTTTTGCCATCCCGTTCGAGAACCAGGAAGGTTGTGTCGGTAATGGCGACAATTTCGCTAACAGCGGTGCCAGTTCCCTCTAAAGGATAGAGGTATTCTTTGAACTTGCCCGTGGCCAGTTCATAGAAGAGTATCCTGCAAACAGTTGCGGTCTTTTGAACATCTTTGTTGGGGTTCAAAAGCGGAGACTGCATGATGCCGACCAAGTATTTCTGATCGGGCGTCAGAGTTAGCCCCTCCATGCCGCGATTGGGGCGCCGATTTTTGTAAACTTCTGGAAGCTTTTTGCCGCCAACTCCACTTCCAAAAGGATTTAGCCACTCGATGGCCTTGCCATTGGAATCAAAATGGATCAAGTGAGGTCCGTATTCGTCGGCAACCCAAAAGCTTCCATCTTTGGCCACCGCGATCCCCTCTGGATCGATACCTTTGGGATCCGGCGCAAGCTGCTTGCCGCTGAGATCGTAGGCATTCTCTCCCGTTCCCCCCGAGTCAGATGGATTGGGGATCCCGGTGAGATTTTTGCCTGTCTCGTCTTGCAGCAGGATGACCCTGTCCAACTTGAAGCCCTTGCCGTCCAAAGACAATCTGGCAACTTGAGGGGTAAAGTCTGGCTTAGGGAAAATCTTGTCGTTTGACTCAGCTCCATCAATATTGGGACCGCGATCGGTGAGCACATAAAAATATTGGCCATCAAAGGCAAGGCCAGAGCCAAACCCACCATTGTAGATTTTGACGCCGTTTTCTGTGGTCAAAAGCAGATCCCGCTTTGGAACAGGAGCCTTTTCGGGAAGGTTTTCAATTGCCTTTGCCGGGCTATTGGTGTAGAAAGAAGTTAAAGAAAGCAGGAGCAAGAACAAGCCTGCTGTTCGCAGTTGTTTCATTTGGCAAACCTCCAGAAGCTTTTGAAAAAGAAAGACAGGACGCCTGAGCGGCCTCGAACGGAAGCAACGCCGTCCTAGAGTATCGACGCTTGGCCAAGAACCGTCAAGCTGCTTAACGTTCACGGCGTCAAGCAATGAAAGGCTGCACTCAGGGCCTGTCCTGGAGGCCTGATCTACTTCCAACCGGCCCGATCCATTACCTTCAGGGCATCAGGGGTGACGCGGCCAATGCTGGCGGCGTTGATCGTATCTTCCTTAAAGGTGCCAAAGCTGGCCACCACCGAGTCGATCTCAGCCCCGGGCAGTACCGGGTACTCATTGTTGCTCTGGGCAAAAATGGCCTGCGCCTCTGGCCCGGAGAGAAACTCCAAAAATTGGATGGCCGCTTCTTTGTTGGGAGCTGTTTTCAGAATGCCGGCCCCGCTGATGTTGACGTGGGTGCCGCGATCCTCTTGGTTGGGGAAGAAGACGCCGATTTTCTCGGCTACGGCGCGATCTTCTGGATTGTCGGATTTGATCAAACGGGGCAAATAGTAGGTGTTGGCCAAAGCCACGTCTCCCACTCCGGCGGCCACGGCCTTGATCTGATCCGTGTCTCCCCCTTCCGGCGGACGAGCAAAATTGGCTACTAAACCCCGGGCCCATTGCTCTGTTTCCGGGATCCCGTGGGCCAAGATGATCGAAGCCGTCAAGGATTGGCTGTAAACGTTGCTGGAGGAGCGGGTGAGCACCTTGCCCCGCCATTTGGGGTTTGCCAAGTCCTCATAGGTGGACAACTCCTTGGGATCCACCTTGTCTTTGTTGTACATGATCACCCGTGCCCGCTTGGTGAGGCCAAACCAGTACCCCTCTGGATCCCGCAGAGACTCGGGAATATTTTTGGAGAGCGTCTCCGACTGGATGGGTTGAAACAAGCCCTCGTTCTGAGCGCGCCACAGCCGGGCAACATCCACCGTCATGAAGATGTCGGCGGGGCTGTTGGATCCCTCGCTGCGGATGCGCTGGACGATCTCATCGGCGTTGCCCTGCACCCAATTCACGGTAATGCCCGTTTTCTGCTGGAAAAGTTCGTACAATTTCTCGTCTGTGCCGTAGTGCCGCGAGGTGTAGAGGTTCACTTCCCGATTAGCGCCATGGGCCGGACGCAGAAGAGACCCTGCTGCCAGAGCCGCAGAACCTAGCGTGGCTCCACTGACAAATTGCCGTCGCGATAAGCGCATACCCAACTCCTAAGTTCAAAAACATCTCAAGAGACAGAGCTCCACCGGCCAAGCTGGCCATGCCTCTCTCTGAGAAAAAACCTGAAAGCTACGCCCAAAGGACAAAGGCGGTTCCCGCAAATCTCACTCTGTTGACCCTCATCTTAGGCCAGCTTTATTGAGACTTTTATTCAAGAACCTCGCCTTGGGGCAATGATAGAGGATCTCAAGTACCGGGTCAAGCTCTTAGAAGTTTTTCTCATCTCTCACCCTTTGGGATGGAACTGGCCAACTTCCCCCTGTTCTCGACAGCACTCGAGATGGCCGGCGACCCAGCCGATCTTGCCGATCTTGTTGAGCAATCGGTCTGTGGCCGGAGCCCCGCGGAGCAGTATTGACAGCACTCGCGAAAGCTGAAGAGGCTTCGGGTATAAAGGGAGCAGGGTAGATGACAGAGCTATGGTGAGCTCCCTTTCGAGATCGCCTCATGCACAGGTGCAAGAGAATAGCAGGGATCCAGGTGTCTCTATCCTGGTCTGCGGCTACAACGATTTGGTGGAGCTCACTCTCCAAGCCCTAGAAGCTTTTGGACATCGCGCTGTAGTAGTTGCTCCCGATCTGCCCCCTCATTTGGAAGAGCAGTGGCAATACCTACAGGCGGATCCCCGCCAGCCGGGGGTGTTGCAGCGGGCTGGGATCGAGCGGATTAGGGTGGCGCTGCTCCTGGAGGACAGCGACCAAGCCAATTTCGAGCTGGCTTTGCTGATTCGAGATCTCAATCCACAGGTGCGTGTCGTCTCCCGTCTGTTCAACCACAGCCTTGCCCGCTATCTCGACTCGGCTTTGCCGCAGCATTTTTCCCTATCGGTGGCGGCTTTGGCTGCCCCGGCTTTTGCCCTTAAGGCTGTTTCCGACGAATTTGTTGGCTACTTTGAGCTGCCCCAGCTGGAAGCCCAGCCGGCCACGCTTCCGCCAGAGCTGGCAGATCCGGCTTACTTTGTCTCAGACCGAGAGACCACCCTCTGGAACGTGGTAGAGCTGACCATCGGATACAACTCCCGCCTGCTGCATATGCCCCTCTCGGAGCTGGAGGAAACTTTTGGGGCGCGGGTGCTGTTTCATTACCCGGTGGATGGGCTTTCTAACTTTTCCAAACAGCGAGTTTTCGACGACTTTGACCACGAGGCAGAGCTGCTGGAGGGGGATCGCGTTTTGGTCATTTGCGATCCCAGAGCCTACCTGCAACTGTTGGAACGCAACGGGCGACGGGGCTCCTCACGGGCACAGCGCTGGGCCAGCGGCCAGATGCAGGACAAGCGACAACAACGGCAAGGCAGGTCGTTGGGGCGGGGATCCCTTGGGTCTTGGCTGCGCAGAGGAGTGCAGGGACTCCTACAGGTCAAGCCCATCGTGCGCACCCTCACCTTCACCTTGGGGGCCATGCTGGTGCTGGGGGTGATCAACTTCAGGATGATCGGCAAACCCCTCATCGATGGGCTTTTGCTGACGATCGTGGTGCTGACAGGGGGCTACGGGGATATTGAGGCTTTTCAACAGCCGGAAACACCGCTGGGGGTGAAGGTGCTGGCGGTGATGATGACCTTGGTGGGGGCTGCCCTGGTGGGGTTGATTTACGGCTTGGTGACCGACAAATTGGTGAGCAGTCGCTTTGGCTTGGGTCGGGCTGCCCGTATGCCCAAAGAGGATCATGTGGTGATCGCAGGGTTGGGGCGGCTGAGCTATTTGGTGCTGCAGTTGTTGCGGCAGATGGGCTACGAGGTGGTGGTGGTGGATCCCAATAGCGAGAACCCTCTCTTGGAGGCGGCGGAACGGGAGGGGGCAGTGGTGGTTCGTGGGGATTACGCCCTGGCAAGCACGCTGCAACAGGCTCGCATTCAGGGCAGCCGCTGCCTAATCTGCACCACCCCTGACGATCTCACCAACCTGGAGACGGCCCTGACGGCCCACAGCCTGCAACCGGGGATCCGCACCATTTTGCGGGTTACCGATCCCGAATTGGCGGCTCGCATGCAGCGCCACATGCAGACCCTGGGGATCAGCTACAGTGCTACCGGGTTGGGGGCACGGGCTTTTGCCACCGCAGCACTGGTGGGATCCGTCTACGGCACCCTGGCTTGGCAGGGGGAAACTCTGCTGGTGACGCTGCTGGAGGTCTCGGCCGATTGCCACTACCTGGGGCTATCCTTGCGCCAACTGGCCCAGGACTATGACCTGGTGATCTTGCTGCATCGCTCCCGACCGGGGAAACCCTGTGTTTTTCCCAAGATCTGGCAAAAAGAGGGCAAGACCCTGTTGAAAGAAGGCGATCAACTCTATGTGATGGGAACGGTGGGATCCCTGATTCGCTTAACCCAAGGACGGCCTCTTCCCCCAGAGCTGTATCAGGTGCGCCTCCTAGAGTATCGCAACCCCTATTTTGAAGAGGATATCCTCTCGGCTTTATCGTTCTACGCACGCCTGCCCAAAACGGCCCTGAAACCCCTATTGGGCTGTCTGCCGGCGGTGGTGAGCCCACCCCTTCCCCGCGACAAGGCAATCAAGTTAGCCCGCCAACTGCGCAAGATGAGCACTGAAGTGCAGGTGTTTGCCCAGGCGCAGCCTGACCATCGGATCCCTGCAGCCATGAACGAAAACAGCGAGAGTAATCTGAATTGATTTGGACACTGTTCTGTTTATTGGTCTATTCTGCACTCCGTAGTCCAAAACATCTCGTTATGGGCAGTTGGACATTCAGGAGATAGGCTTTTCGGCTGCAAGTCGCACAAAGCGATTTTGGTTGTAGAGCTGCTGAGCCACCACTGCGAAACCCACCTTCTCCAGCAACCACACCAGGTCTTCGGCGCTGAAGCGATTGTGCTCGTAGAAGTGGGTAAACTGATCCAGCAGCGTTTCCAAAGGCGTGTCCGACTGGAAGAGTTGGGCCTCTGTATCGGCATCGAAGTAGAGGCTGAGCGGGGCGCGCACCCAATCCACCAGCAAAAATCGCCCCCCCGGCTTGAGTAGACGCAGCACCTCCTGCAACAGGCGCAAGGGCTGCACCATCTCGTGCAACACCACCACTGCCTGAGCTGCATCGATGCTGTTGGCCGCAAGCGGCAAGTGAGGGTCGTGCAGGTCGGCCTGCAGCAAATGGACTCCAGGGATCCCTTTCAAATCTGCCGCCGCTCGCTCCAACATGTAGGGCATCACATCCACCCCGATGAAGTGTCCTCCGGGATAGCGTTGCGCCCACTGACCCAGAGCAAACCCCGGCCCGGTTCCCAGATCCAACAAGCGCGGTGCAGGAGGCAGACAGGGCTCGATTTGCATCTGCCAGAACTGCCAAAACGCCTCGTTAAAGCGCCCAGGAGCCGTCGCCACCATGCGCTCGCAGAAGCTGGGGCCACGGTGGTGCTGGTAGAGAAGCTGAAAGGTATCGAGGCCGGTCTGGGGCATGGCTGAAGATTGTTGAGAAAATTGCTAGAGGGATCACCAGAATTCGCTGATGGGCTGAAAAGAGCATCGGGGGATCCCCAAAAGTAAGGCCTAATGTCGGCCTAACGAGCAGTGGGAGCGCTGGAAAAGTTGGCAATGCCGGTCTCCAGGCCGCTAAAGCAGGTCAGTACCTTTTCCATGGAGGTGAGGTTGAGGACGAGGGCCACACTTTCCGGCACGCAACAAAGGCTAATGTTGCCCCCGGCAGCACGGCACTTGCGCAAAGCCGAGATCAACACCCCCAGCCCAGAGCTGTCCATAAAAGTGACCGATGACATGTCGATCAACATATTGGGATAACCGAAATCTAAAACCTGCTGGAGCAATTGCCGAACTTCTGAGGCGGCCTTGGCGTCAAAACGACCTTCCAGGGGCACAATTGCCAGTTTTTGCCCTTGCGGAGTTTCAGCAGTACGGATGCGCAGCTTGAAATCCATCGTTTCCAGTGAAGACCTCATGCCCCACCTTAACACCATCCGCTACCGCCCACCAGGAAATCTTGTGAAGATCCCCAGGGACAGCGCGGCTCCCTCCAAAAACATCTGCCCTCTCGCCCCCAGCTCCTCTCCCAACAAGCCAGAGGGAAGCCGTGTAAACCCATGAAGTAAGAGCCGCCCCAGAGCTTAGCAGGAACTCCATCCCCCGCAGGGAAGGGATCCGGCCTCGGCCACAAATTCCGCATCTTAGGCGGATCTACCTACAGCATAGGTTGCAGGGTTAAAGCCTCCGAGTCTATGGAGGGAAGGGACATGTGCAAACGGGGACGGTGCATAGAGAGCAACTGGGCCAGCCGCTTGCGCAGCTCAGTACGGGGCACAATCGCGTCGATGAGCCCTTGGGCCAGCAGGTACTCGGCGGTTTGGAAGCCTTCTGGCAGCTTGCCCTTGCCAATGGTTTGCTCGATTACGTTGGGCCCGGCAAACCCCACCTGCGCGCCCGGCTCGGCCAGGATCAAATCTCCCAGCATGGCAAAGCTGGCAGTTACCCCGCCATAGGTGGGATGGGTGAGCACGGAGATGAACAATTGTCTGGCGTCGCGGTGCCTTTGTAGGGCGGCTGAGGTCTTGGCCATCTGCATCAGGCTGAGGATCCCTTCCTGCATGCGGGCCCCCCCCGAAGCCGAAAAGAGGATCAAGGGCAGGTGATCGCAGGTGGCCCGTTCCGTGAGGCGGGCGATCTTCTCGCCTACCACCGAGCCCATGCTGCCGCCCATAAAGCGAAAGTCCATCACCCCAATCGCCACCGGGATCCCTTCCAGGCTTCCCAACCCTGTCAGGACGGCATCCTTGAGCTGGGTGCGCTCCTGGTAGGTGGCCAAGCGCTCGGAGTAGGGCTTTTGGTCGAAAAAGTGCAGGGGATCCGTGGGAGCCAGGTGCTCGTCGAGGGGTTGCCAGGATCCGGGATCCAAAAGCTGTTCCAGCCGCTCTGGAGCTGTAATGCGATGGTGATGCCCACAGCTAGGGCAGACTTGCCAGTTTTGCTGCAGATCCTTGGTGTAGGTCAGAGTGTCACAGGCAGGACACTTTTGCCAGAGGCCGTCGGCAATCTCTCTTACCTGACGCTCTTTGTCGAAGGGGCTGCTACCTGTCAGGTTCAGAGAGGTTTGTCTGCGCCGCTCCGCAAACCAATCCAGTAGAGACATAGCTGTTGAAATATCCTCCCTACTCAGGGATGTTGAGAGCCCTGCCGGTGAGCTGCGAAACACATCTCAACGTTCTCAAGCTATCAAAGAATCGCCCAACTGAAAATAGAGACAACAGCAGGCAATGGAGACTCGGTGGCAGGTGCTGACCACAGGGGATGGATCCCTGACCTTTTTCTCGGAAGAGTTTGGACAGGCTTTTCACAACGTCAGTGGTGCCGCTCAGGAGGCTCTGGAGAAGTTTGTCCGCCCTTGCCGGCTGGATCGGCTGCCTTTGGAGCGGGATCCCGCCCAGCCCATTCGCCTTTTGGATATTTGCTTTGGCTTGGGCTACAACTCCGGCCTTGCCCTAGAAACCATTTGGCAAATCCGGCCCGATTGTCTTGTGGAGGTAATCGGCCTGGAGCGATCCCCGGAAGTGCCTCGCCAGGCTTGGCAGGCGGGGGTGGGATCCGACTGGAGCTTTGGGCAAGAATGGCAACACTGGATTGAACAGGGATCCTGGCAATCGGAGCGCTGGCGCGGAACGCTGCTGTGGGGCGATGCCCGGCAAACGGTGTTGCAGGTGCCGCTGGGGTGGGCAGATGCGGTGTTTTTGGATCCCTTCTCGCCTTCTGTTTGCCCAGAGCTGTGGACGGTGGATTTCCTGCGGGCCGTGGCTGAACGGATGCGACCAACCGGCATTTTGGCCACCTATTCCTGTGCAGCGGCGGTGCGAGCGGCTCTGTTGGAAGCAGGGCTTTTCATCGGCTCTACCCCCCCGGTAGGTCGTCCTTGGCCGGGGACAGTGGCCTCGCCCCAACCTGACCACCTGCCGCCTCTTTCCCCCATGGAGTGGGAGCACCTGAAAACTCGCGCTGCCGTGCCCTACCGGGATCCCACCTTGAAAGGAGATAGAGCGCAAATCCGTCTGCAACGCCAACGGGAACAGCAGGGATCCCCTTTGGAGCCCACTTCTGCTTGGAAACGCCGCTGGCCTGTGCAAGCCTAGAGAGTGGCGTTGCCGGAGTTCAGATCTGGACAACTTTTCCCAGGATTGCTGCCCGAGTGTATCCAAGACACCTGCGCTATTCCCGTACCCTTACGCAAGCCACCATTTCTTGACAAAGTTAAGCTAGGACGAAACTTTTCTGCTGTGAATGCCATGTCCTCTGAGGAGTCCCTCCCGCTGACGCGAGCAGCCTCTGCCGGTACGCTGGTTGCCCTTTGTGCTGAACAGCACCGCGTCATCCTGCAGTTTTTGACTCGCCTGTCTCGAGCGCCGGAGTTGGATCTGGAGCAGCGACGCCTCTGTGTACAAAGGTTGCGACAGCGCCTCTCCCGCCACATTCAACTGGAGCGCCATGTTCTCTACCCTCTGCTTAGGTCGGCTCTCCAGGGGGATCCCCACCTCAGCGCCCAAACTGAGCGGCTGGAGCAACATCTGCGGGATCAGATTCCAGAGCTGACGCGCTTTTTGCACCAATCAGAGCGCACTCCGCAGCAGGTGGATCCTTCTGCTGCCCTTCACTTCTATCGGCAATTGCGGGCTCAGTTTGATCAGGAGGAGAAAATCTTGCATCCCCTCTTTGCCCAGCATGTTTCTCCCGAAGCAGAGCAGCAGCAGTTGCGTCTGTTCCGCAAACGCCTGCAAGCCAGCGCTGCCGCCAATAGCTCTGCAAGTAGCCGCCGCGTCGCTCTGGAGGAGCTGGAACGGCAAGCGGTAACCCGTCCTGTCTTGCCCAACGAGCGCTTCTGGTCGCTGCAGGGCAACGCTGTGCAGATGGCCGCTCCCTAGCCAACGACGGTCTTGTTGTTGGAGGCTGCCTGGTGGTGTTCGCAGGCGAGCTTGTGGTATCTTTGCCGCAACCGGCCTGCTGACCCTAGAACCATGCAACCCTGGGATCCGGAAACCTACGTCGACCAGATGGCCCAACTGCTGCAACTGCCCCTGCATCCCGACCACCGAGCAGGGGTGATCGAAAATTTTGCCCGCTTTCTGCCCATTGCTCAACAGGTGCTGGAGTTCCCGTTGCCGCCGATAGTTGAGCCAGATCCCACCTTTGACCCTCAGCCATGACCGGGGATCCCCACCTTCTCGGCAGCGCTGACGCGGTCTCTATTGCCAGGGCTGTCCGCCAGGGATCCGTGAGCGCCCAAGCGGTGGTGGCCGCCTGTCTGGAGCGGATTCGCCGGCGGGATCCCCAGCTCAATGCCTTTACAGCTGTCTTGGAGGAATCGGCCTTACAAGCGGCGGAGCAGGTGGATCGACAGGTGGCTCAAGGGATCCCTGTAGGCCCGTTGGCAGGGGTGCCTTTTGCCGTCAAGAACTTATTTGACGTGGCCGGCCTCACCACCCTGGCTGGCTCGGCGATCAACCGCGAGAATCCCCCGGCCATCCAAGATGCAACGGTGGTGGCTCGTCTCAAGCAGGCAGGGGCAATCTTGGTGGGCACCCTCAACATGGACGAGTACGCCTACGGCTTCGTCACCGAAAACAGCCACTACGGCCCCACCCACAACCCCCACGATCTCAGCCGCAGTGCGGGGGGATCCTCCGGCGGCTCGGCAGCTGCAGTAGCAGGAGGTTTGGTGCCCCTTGCCCTGGGCAGCGACACCAACGGCTCGATTCGGGTACCGGCCTCTTTGTGTGGCGTCTACGGCCTCAAGCCCACCTATGGCCGTCTATCGCGGGCAGGAGCGGCTCTGTTTGCCGCCAGCTTTGACCACGTGGGCCCCTTGGCCCGTTCGGTGGCCGATATTGCCCTCAGCTTCGATGTCATGCAAGGGCCGGATCCCCAAGATCCCGTCTGTACCCGGCGTCCTGTAGATCCCACCTTTGGGCAATTGGGGCAGGGGATCGAGGGCTTGCGCATCGCGGTGGCGGATGATTACTTTGCCCGAGGGGCAGAGCCCCCCATCTTGGCCGGAGTAGAAAAAGTGGCCCAAGCCTTGGGGGTCGGCCAGACTGTGCGGATCCCGGAAGCCCAGCGCGCCCGTGCCGCCGCCTTCCTGATCACGGCTGCTGAGGGAGCCAACCTGCACTTGCCCAACCTGCGAACTCGCCCCCACGACTTTGACCCGGCCACCCGGGATCGCTTTTTGGCCGGAGCTTTGCTGCCCGCCAGTTGGATCTTGCAGGCACAGCGCTTTCGCCGCTGGTATCGCCAGCAGGTGCAGGCCATTTTTCAGGAGATCGATCTGTTCATCGCCCCCACCACCCCCTGCTTTGCCCCCTTGCTCGGCCAAGAGAAGATGGTGATCGATGGGGTAGAGGTTCTCACTCGGCCCAACCTCGGCCTCTACACCCAGCCCCTCTCGTTTATCGGTCTGCCGGTGCTTTCGCTGCCGTTGCGCGAGAGTGGATCCCTGCCCTTTGGCGTACAACTGGTGGCCGCCCCCTACCAAGAAGCCAAGTTGCTGCGGGCAGCCGCCTATTTGGAGAAGCTAGGGATCCCCAATGCCCAGCCGGTCTGAGCCATGAAGAGCCCTGCTTTTGCAGCGTATCTAGCGTTAGGACTCGCGGGCATCCTCTTGTAGACACTAAATGTGTAGATAAACATTTTGCGGTCAAGAGAATGATTGCCTTGGGGGAGAAGCTCTAGTCTCCGTATGGCCCGTGGGCAATGTCTGAAGCTGGATTTGGGCAGACTCTTTGGCCTTGGCTCGCAAGAGAGATTGGGGCACCGGATATTAAAGTAAAATTAAGCCCCCAGTTGTTGTATCAAATGCCTCCTTCTCCAGGCTTGGCCAATAGAATGAACAGCATAAAATAGACACGGCACCCCCACCTGGACTCTATAACCCTATGGATCATCCTGATTCTGTGGCTCGGCGCTACACGAAACTCTGCGAGGCTTATCTCTCTCTCAATGAAGCCTTCGCCAAATTGGATCAGTCCCACAGCCGCCTACAGCGCTACATCAAACGACTCTTTCCGCTCAAGCCGATTTTGCAAGAGCAGCTTAAGCAGAGCGACCGCTGGATGAACTCCTTACGAGAAGAACTGCAAGCCAAAGAGGCCCGGCTTGGCGAGCTAATCGCCAACTACGACCAAGTCTGCGGCGAGCTGGACTCTACCAAAGCAGAACTGTTGAGCGCTCAAGCGCTGATTGAGAAACTGGAAGCCGAAAATGCTCAGGTTTTGGAACGCTTGAGTCGGCTCACCAACATGGAAGAGGAAATGGCAAACTTGGCGGAACAGCTGGCCCAAGCGAACGAAGCTTGTCAGCAGATGGAGGCTCGAAATCGCGAGCTGGAGCGAGCTTTGGGAGACCGGGATCAGCACATTTACAGCCTGCAAGAGCGATTGGCACAATTGGAGCAAGAGATGGCCTTCCTGAAAGCTCAGCGGGATGAGGCCCAGCAAGCTGCACAACTGGCTGTATCTCGCGCTGAGCAGGCGGAAGCTAGGCTGAAGGTGCAAACCGAACAAGTTCAGACTTTGCAAAATAAGCTCCATCAAGCCGAGGAGCAGCTGGCCATGGTAACCCTGAACGAGCTGGAGCTCCTGCTCAGCCATAACTCGATGAACCTCTTGCGAGAAGCGGGGCAGGCTGCAGAAGTAGATGCCCAGGTGCTGGCAACCGTACCGACCTCTCTGGCCGAGGCGGAACACATTCTGCTGGAGATCGACCAGTTCATTCAGTTCATTTTGGCCTACTCGGAGCCCATGAAGTCGCAGGCTGCGTGACATACTCCCGACGCTGTAGCTAGCTTCCCGCAGGGTTGCTACGCACACAGCGCGGGCTTCTCAGTGACCCCTGCTATCGCTTCAGACATTTCCTGAGCTTAAGGACTACGTCCCGCTGACGCGAAAAGGACGGGATGCCCCACCGCCCTGTAGAGTAGTGCGTAGTGACTAGTCACTAGTCACTAGCCTTTTTATTGCTTCATGGAGTGGGGTGACGGCTTCGGTTTTGCGTGGGTATGTTGACCCTGCGCATACAGCGCGGGGCTTCTCGGCGGTTTAGCTAAAATAGGCTAGAGAGCAGCTGCAAGACTCCGCAGGGTTGCAAAGCAACACCCCAATGGGGAGATGCCCATCTTCTCATCACCAGAACAAACTCTACCCTGCATCCTTTGAGCGGGCCAACCCAACTGAAGCTGACAACTTGAGCGCATGAAAGCCGTAGTCATGAGTGTGCCCGGCGGGCCAGAGGTTCTGCAGCTCCGAGAAGTACCTGAGCCCCAAATTCGCGGCGAGCGGGAGCTGCGCATCCGTCTGAGGGCAGCCGGCGTCAACCCCATCGACACCAAACTGCGGCAACGGGGCACCTTCTATCCAGAGGAGATGCCCGCCATTTTGGGGTGTGACGGTGCCGGCGTTGTGGAAGCCGTGGGATCCGGAGTTAGGCACTTTACAGTGGGAGACGAGGTGTACTTCTGCCACGGGGGTCTGGGCAGGCAGGCGGGGAATTACGCCGAGCTGATCGTGGTGGACGAGCGTTTTGTGGCTCCCAAGCCCAGAACTCTGAGCTTTGCGGAGGCTGCTGCTGCCCCGCTGGTGCTGATCACCGCCTGGGAAGCGCTTTACGACCGGGGGCGTCTCCAGGCCGGCCAAAGTGTGCTCATCCACGGGGGAGCGGGTGGAGTTGGCCATGTGGCCATTCAACTGGCCCGTCTACGGGGATCCAAAGTGGCCACCACCGTGAGCACCCCGGAAAAGGCGGAGTTT
This sequence comes from Thermostichus sp. OS-CIW-32, assembly GCF_054060415.1. Taxonomy (NCBI): domain Bacteria; kingdom Bacillati; phylum Cyanobacteriota; class Cyanophyceae; order Thermostichales; family Thermostichaceae; genus Thermostichus; species Thermostichus sp. OS-CIW-32. The sequence continues at coordinate 149,247 of NZ_JBSSDD010000002.1, forward strand.
GTCCGTTCCCTAGGCGCCGGCTTGCCCATCTTCTACCGGCAGACAGACTTTGTGCGCGCCGTTTTGGACTGGACAGGGGGAGAGGGGGTAGATCTTGCCCTAGATACCTTGGGCGGCAAGCTATTGGAGCAGACCTTCCCCGCAGTGCGCGTGTACGGAGATATCGTCACCCTGCTGGCCCCGGCCCCAGAGATCGACTGGCGGGTGGCTCGCGACCGCAACTTGCGGGTGGGATTTGAGCTGATGCTCACCCCGATGCTGAAAAGCCTGACCAACGCCCAACAAAATCAGGCGGAAATCCTCAGGCAATGTGCCCGCCTCATCGACCAAGGCCAACTGCGGATCCAGCTCAGCCACACCTTTCCTCTGGCCGAAGCGGCTGCCGCCCACCGGTTGCTGGAGCAGGGATCCGTTCTGGGCAAAATTGCCTTAACCATCCCCGAGTAGGCATGCTGGAGAAAGCCCGTTGAGGATCTGCCCATGGTTGCTCCTCTCACCCCCCACCTGCTGGAGAACGAGAGCTTCTACGAAAATGCCCTCTGCTGGCTAGGGCGACCCCAGACGGCCTATCGACTGTTGAGCGAAGCAGTTTTTCCTGCCATCTCCTCTTGGGTGCGGGGGGAGGTAGATAGCCACTCTTTTAACCACTGGCAACTGGAGGATGTGCGCACCTTTCTGTATCCGGTGGTGGCTCTGGGGGATCAAGAAACCCTTGTTCTCTCCAGTGAAGCCCTGCTCCTCTGCGGCATCGGCAACTATTACAACCCCTGCGACTTGGCCATTGTGGTGTTTGTGCAGCAGCCCCAAGAGCTGTTCAGCCAACTGATGCAGCGCATTCGCCGGGCCGAAGCCACTATCAGCCGCGGGCCAGACGTGCGCATGCTCTCGGAACAGGTAAACCTGGCCAAGCGCGGACAAGACTACATCAACACCAAATATCTGGTCTGGCCCTACGCTCTTTCCGGTGCTGCTCAAGATACGCTAATTCAGCAGGGGATCAGCCTCATCCGTCTTTCCCCCCAAGAAGCCGCCTTGCCCTTTAAGGAATAGGTGGAGGACAATCTGCTCTGTCGGCGGAAGATAGGGATCCCCGTCCAAGCCCTTTTTCCATCTCTATCGTTTTTCATGGTCGATACCCACCTGCCCCCCTTGATCCAAGCGATGCTGGATCCCGCCTTCTACCCTCATCCGGTACAGGATCCCATTCGGCTTATTCAAACCCACATTTCCTATATTCTGCTGACAGGCGACTATGCCTATAAAGTGAAAAAGCCTTTGGACTTTGGCTTTTTGAACTTCACCACCCTGGAGAGGCGGCGCCACTTTTGCCAAGAAGAGCTGCGCATGAACCAGCGCGGTGCTCCCGGCCTTTATCTGCAAGTGTTGCCCATTGTCCAGACCGATGGCCGATTTCAGTTCAACAGCAGCGGCGAGCCCATAGAATACGCTCTGCAAATGCGGCAATTTCCCCAAGAGCAACTGTTCAGCAACCTGTTTGAGCGGGGAGAGCTAACGCCGTCCTTGATGGAGGAGCTGGGGCGGGTGGTGGCGACGTTTCATGCCCAAACCGAGACCAACGACTACATCCGCAGCTTTGGCCGGCCAGAACGGGTGCGAGAAGCCTTTGACGAGAATTACGCCCAAACCCAGCGCTACGTCGGCGGCCCACAAACAGCTCAGCAATATCGAGAAACCCAAGCCTACACCGATCGCTTTTTTGCTGAGCGGCAGGAGCTGTTTCAACAAAGAATAGAACAAAACCGCATTCGTGAATGCCACGGAGACCTGCACCTAGGCAACATCTGTTTTTGGGAAGGGAAGATCCTGCTTTTTGATTGCATCGAGTTTAATGAAGCCTTCCGCTTTGTGGATGTCATGTACGACATATCCTATGGGGTGATGGATTTGGATGCCCGCCATCGCCCCGATCTGGGAAACGCCTATTTGAACACCTACCTGGAAGAAACCGGAGATTGGGAAGGGTTGAAGATCTTGCCTATTTACCTCAATCGGCAGGCCTACGTGCGGGCCAAGGTCACCTCTTTTTTGCTGGAGGATCCCACTGCAGCAGAGGAAGCCAAGGCCACAGCCTTTAGCACCGCCGCCCGCTATTACCGTCTTGCCTGGGAATACACCCTCCCCAAGCGGGGGCAGTTGTTCCTGATGTCGGGATTGTCGGGATCCGGCAAAAGCACGGTAGCCCGCCACTTGGCCCGTCAGCGGGGAGCCATTCACATTCGCTCCGATGCGGTGCGCAAGCATTTGGCCGGGATCCCTCTGCGGCAACGGGGGGGGCCGGAGGTTTATACCCCGGAGATGACCGATAAAACCTACCGCCGCTTGGTGCAGTTGGGAGTAGAGCTGGCCCAGGAAGGCTACACCGTGATTCTGGACGCCAAGTTTGACCGGCAAGCCCTGCGGGGGATGGCCATTGATCAGGCCCAACGCCAAGGGATCCCACTGCGCATCCTCCACTGCTACGCCCCTGAACCTGTTTTGCGGGAGCGCCTGCAACGCCGCAGCCCAGCTCCTCAACCCCTCTTGGCCCCAGCCGGCTGCATCGATGGGGATCAGCAGCACTCTGCCGACATTGCTGATGCCACCGCCGAGATGCTCTCCCAACAGCAGGCCCACTGGCAGGATTTTTCCGATTCGGAACGGCCTTTTTTAAAGATTTTGGATACCAGCCAAGATTGGCCATCTCAACTTCAGCAGGTCTAGATCTCGACTCAAACTGCACAAACTCGAGAAAATTGCTATCAGCAAGATGGATTTTGCCGTTTCTGGGCTAGAGGATGGCAGCAGCTTTTGTTGTGCAGGGATCCCTTTCCAAAGTAGCGGTAAAAATTGGGTCTAAAGCCCTGCCCTATCGCTACGCAGTTCGCCTCGGCGGGCCATAGACCTGAGAGAGACGGTAGGCTGAGGGGCATGTTGACGTGTCTGTGCAGGCCCACCCTTTTCCCATCCCACTCGACCAGAACTGACCACGTGCAGGAGGATCCCACGGTGAGCGATGTAACTCCAGATGACCTACGCCTGATGCTCCTGTTTGAGGGCTTTCCTCCTGAGAGGCTAGAGCCTCTGGCCGGGCAAATGTCGTTGCGCTCCCACCCGGTCAACCAGGCCATCTTGTTACAAAATGACTGGGGTAACGCCGTTTATTTCATCCTGGAAGGGTGGGTCAAGATTCGCACCCATGATCTCGAAGGCCGGGAGATCACCCTCACCATTCTTGGTCCAGGGGAAATCTTCGGGGAAATGGCTGCTTTGGACGAAGCGCCTCGTTCCACCGACGTTGTAGCCCTAACAGCCACCAAAGTCAGTTGTCTGTCGGCCCAACACTTCCTGGCTTTTTTGGCTTCTGATCCTCAGGCCGGCATCCGCCTTGCTCAGCTCATGTCGCGCCGCTTACGGCAGATCAACCGTCGTCTGCAGTTGCGCGAGGCCAGTAGTACGGCCCGTGTTGCCGATATCCTGCTGTTTTTGGCCGAATCCCGTGGCCGGGTTAGCCGAAGTGGCGTAGAGATCCCCAACTTGCCCCATCGGGAGCTGAGCAGCCTAAGTGGCCTAGCCCGGGAAACGGTCACTCGCGTCCTGTCCAAGCTGGAGCAAGAGGAGCTGATCCGCCGGGATCGCAACCGAGATGTTCTCTGCATCCCCCAGATGGAGGCTTTGGAGAAATTGATTGGCTAAATTGGGGGCGCCACCAGTTGTCAAAACCCCCCTCGACATCGTAAGATAGTAGGTCCAGAGCCGGGATAGCTCAGTTGGTAGAGCAGAGGACTGAAAATCCTCGTGTCACCAGTTCAAGTCTGGTTCCTGGCATCTGGTATGAGTATGCTGAGGCGGGCTTGGGTCAACGACCTAAGCCTTTTTGCTATGTCGGTCTGGGGAGTTCTGCTCTTCTCTCTTCACGTGTATGCACATATAGCCACACAGCTCCGGGACTGAAGAAAATTGTTGTAGGAATCCTCACCTCAAGCATAGGCAAGTTATAATCCCGGCAGCCTCTGTGGAGATTGCTCTCTTATGTCTGTAAAGCTCCTGCCTCAGTGTGAGAACTTGAAAGAGCAGGTTGAAGCTATCCTGCAACTCTGGCATCAGGATTCCACTTTTTCAGGCAAGCAAGATACCACTCGGATTCAAGCTTCCCTCAGCAAAGCTATTTCTCCAACCTTCGAGATTGTCTTTGCCGGTGCTTTCAGTGCTGGCAAGTCTATGCTAATCAATGCCCTCTTAGAAAGAGAGCTTCTCTACAGCGCCGAAGGGCACGCCACAGGGACAGAGTGCTACATCGCCTACGCAGAGCCAAATGCGGAGAGGGTAGTGCTCACTTTTCTTAGCGAGCAGGAAGTGCAAGAACAGATGACCGCCTTCTGCGCTTTCCTAAACTTGGCTCCGTCACTCAGCAGGCTGGAAGACACTGCACTGAATCCCCTGAAGGAGCGTGCTGAGGCTATTATTCAGCAGGAGGGAGGCAAAAGCAAGTCAGAGCGGGCGAAGCAGGCGGATGCACTTCGCTTGTTGATTACAGGTTTCCAGCAGAACCGGGACAAAATTCACCCTACCGAGAACAAAGTTTTCTCAATGGAGCAGCTCAACTTCGGCAACCTAAGAGAAGCTGCGGGTTTTGCCCGGCGCGGCGCCAATAGCGCAGTTTTGCGAAAGGTGGAATACTATTGCCACCACCCCTTGCTGGAAGATGGAAACGTTATTGTCGATACTCCTGGGATCGATGCTCCAGTCAAAGCGGATGCAGAGCGTACTTATCGAAAAATTGCCGATCCGGATACGTCCGCAGTTGTTTGCGTTCTCAAGTGTGCTGCAACGGGTGAGCTGACCAAGGAAGAGACAGAACTTATTGAACACATTCAAGGTAATGACAGCATCAGGGATCGCGTCTTCTATGTGTTTAACCGGATTGATGAGACTTGGTACAACGCACAACTAAAGCAGAGACTAGAAAACATTATCGACCAGCAATTTCGTCAACTCCGCGTATTTAAGACAAGCGGCCTTCTCGGCTTCTATGGTTCCCAGATCAAGGCAACTACCCCTGAGGATCGATTTGGACTGGATACGATTTTTTCAGAAAGCATCAAAGAATTGGGTGGTGAGGAAGAAACGCCCCAGTTTGTCAGCGAGTTTAACAAGTACTGCACGTCAGGTAGGTTGGTTGGATCCCCGTTCCGCCCTTCTGTACATGGGTACGACACACCCATAAATAACTACGTTCGGATTCTGAGGGAGTGGGGAAAACCTTTGATTGAGTATATGATTAAAGATAGCGGTATTGAAGACTTTCGGGCTGGGATCACTCGTTATTTAACGGAAGAAAAGCGGCCACAGCTATTTTCCGCGCTGGCCGATGATTTGCAACCTCTCTGCATCGAGATGAGGAAGTCCTATCTAGATCTCTACCGAGACATTGATAGCCAGCCCAAAGAGATTGACAGCATGATTTCCTATGAGCTGACGCTGATCAATCAGCAGCTAGCCAGTATTGGCCGAGAGTTTGACGAGCATATCCAGACAGTAGTCAATAAAGTTATTAACGGAGAAAACAAAGAATTTGAGAACGATTTCCATAAATTGAAGACTAGGATGGTACGGAGGCTAGATGAGCTTTTGGATACTTTTTCGTTGGACAATGTTTACAGTCAAGCCGTTCGCATTCGTCCCCGCAACTCCACAGCTCCATTCTTAGCTGTATTGGTCGAAGCCTTTTATTATTTGTCCAACCATCTAGAGGACATCCTGGTAGAATCAGCCAGCACGCTTGTAGAGAACTTCTTTCGTCGCCTTGTTGATGAAGTTCGCAGCTCGAGCTACTACAGGCAGTTGTTTCGCCTACTGGGATCCGATGGGGACTTGGAGAAAAAGCTTCTTTTGGTTAGAGATGTAACTTTGAGCTCTCTTGTCAATGGTGCCCGAAAAGAGTGCGACCGCTACCTCAGAGAAAGCCCCCGCTTCTATGACGAAGGAACATTCTCGATCTACCAGTTTCGAGAAGTCCTAAAGCAAACCAGCCAATCTTATGACATCTCTGCTATTCGCGACGCAGAGCCTGGAATCCGACAATTACTCAAGCTTGACTTTGAGCCGAAAATTAGCCAGACAGTGCGTTCTAGCTTCCGACAAGAGACCAACAATACTCTAAAAACTCAGCTATTGCCGGTTGCCAAGCAAGTAGCCGATGAGATTTTACAAAAGTACCCAGAAGCAAAGCAGTTCATGGAAGCAACTCTCAGGAAAGAGGCTGAAGAGAAAATTGCGCTTAACCAACAGCGGCTGAAAGAACTGGAGGCAAGCATAGACAAGTACAACCAAGCTGTTTCTGGGATCAACCTCTGCTTGCAAGCTTTGGGCCTCAATCGTGAGATGCTGCCCTTGATTACTCGTCCTGAACCTTCCTCTGTTGGTGAGTCAGTTCAAATTTTGGCAAGTCTTCCTGAACAGCAAGTAGGTGACAGCAATGCAAGCGAAGCAGTCGCTCTTGGTCGTTCTACACCCATAGACGAGAGTTTTCCAGAGTTGGATAGCATTCTCGATGATTTGAGATAGAGCGGCTTGTCTTTGTTTTTGGCCTTTCACTTGATCCAGATAAAGTCATGGGATCCAAATCGATACCTCTACAGCAGCACCCAGAAGGGATCCTCTCTGTAAGGGAGAAAACTTTCAAGGTTGCCAACTTGGTCAAAGCAGCCCAAGAGGACTTGACCAAGAAAGAAGAGCTGCATCGCTTGTTCATTGCGGCCTTGAGATCCTCAGGGATCCTGCCGCCGGAAGACTTGCTCAACATTGCCAGTAGCCTTCTTGCTCCCAAGCCAGAAGAAAAATTGTTGCAAGAAGCGAAGTGGTTTGGGCAGGGACTTGCTTGTCAGCTCTTGGTGCCGGGCAAGAAGGATTGGGAAAAAGGCAGAGTCAGATTGCGGATCACTGTAGAGTTTGAGCCAGAGGATACAGGCTCAGAGAGCAGCAGTGGATCCCCTCTGGATGACCTTCGCGAAAGTGAGAGCTAGCCTAAGCCAGAGAGACATAGAGGGGGTTGGGCAAGTGTCAAGTAATGATCAATCTCAGGAGTGCTTTGTTGAGCTAGATATTTTCCAAAATACTGTCATTGATATAGGAGGACGCCTAATCTACTCGCAAGAGTTTGCTCAGGTGTACTCAGAGATTGTTTATGAGAGTATCAGATCCTACTTATCCAGCAAACTTAGCGAAAAGGGAGTCTCGATTCTATGGAGCAACTTGAACGGAATAACTAACGTGAAAGGAATTCCTGCTAAACTCTTACGTCCTGGCTCACCGTGGATTGTTGTCTCTATGTCTTGAGGTCGATAAGATGACAAAAACATCCATTAATCTTAGCCAACTGGGAGACGGAGTTATCACTTTTATCAACAAGAACAATAAGCAGAAAGTCTACATGATTTCCAAGCTTTGCGATTCTATCAATTCTTATTTCCTGAGGTTTGACCAAATGGGAAGCGGACTAAACAGTCACTTGAGTTCGTCTGAGATACAAACAGGTATTCCCTATGAAGATCAGGTTCATTTTTTCCATAAAGGAGTTCCATGCTCGATTCTTTCTCCTAAAACTAACGGTTGGCAGACCGGTAGAGTAAAAGTAAGAGTAGAAGTTACGATTGACTTTTATCCTGACAATCCTGAATTTCTGATAAAAGAACCCGACCAAGAGATATTAGAACCTCTAGATGAAAAGTCTCCACTGGACGATCTTCGCAGTATGGATGAATAACGATGAAAGAAAGAAAATCCGGCGAAAGGATTCTAATTCCAGCAGCCGTGCGGGAGTATGTTTTCCAAAGAGACGGCTTCCGTTGTCGCGGTTGCGGAAAGTCGCCCCCAGAGGTTCAGCTTCAGATCGATCACATCATCCCCATTGCCCAAGGGGGCAGTAACGATATCAGCAATCTGCAAACGTTGTGCAAAACCTGCAACCGACGCAAAAAGGATCGACGGGATCCCCGCTTTCGCCGCCACTTTGACCTATAAGTTCTGGATCCTTTGCCCGCGTTTCTCCCTTGAAGCGGGAGAGGGGAGGTCTCTGCCGCAAAAACAATCCTAGACAATAGGCGGGAAACTCAAAAACGGCATTCGGGTCAGGACTCCCGGCGCTGAGCCGACTTCAACTTCCAGCCCCTCGGCAGGATTGAATTTAGTGCGCACGTATCCCAATCCCAGGTACCCTTGCGAAGTCAAGCCCGCGCTGGTCAGTAAACCAATCTTTTCCCCCTGCCGCAAAATCTCTGTGCCAGGATGAGCTTCTCCTTGGAGGCGGATCCCCCACAAAGTTTGCCGAATGCGCCGGTAGGTTACCTGCTTGGCCAAGACTTCCTGGCCAACGTAGCAACCTTTGTCAAGGGAAACAGCTCGCCACAGGCCGGCTTCTAGGGGGTTGTAGTCTGAGGTCAGCTCTCGGTCGGCGGCGGGGCGACCCGCTTCTAGGCGGAGGACTTCCCACAGCTCAGGTGGGGCCAGCTTGGCTCCGGCTTGGAGCAAGCATTCTTCAAGAGCGACTTTCTGGTCAATGGTGCCCCAGAGGGTAAACCCCGGCTGGGCAAGACCCGTGCCACAAGCCAGATGGACAGGGATCCCCTGGATCTCCACGGGGCGGTGCTCATGAGGCCCGGTCGGGATCTCTTCTGAGCTCACCACTTGCTCCAGGAGAGCCTGACTCTGGGGGCCGAGCAACCCAAAACCAAAGGTCTGGTCCGTCTCATCTTTCAACTCTGCTCCCCGCACCAAAGGCAGCATACGCCCCAAACTCTGCATCAGCAGGCTGCGCCGCTGGGGCGAAGTCCAGATCCAGCAGTCTTCTTCTCCCGCGTACACCGTGGCCAGATCCAGGATGCCAGCGGTGGGGGTCACGAAAACCGTGTCGGCCCCCTGCCCTGGCTGGAGGGCCTTCAGATTTTGGGTGCTTTGGTTGTGCAGATAGTCCAAGCCTGGGGATCCCTTCATGCGCAAACGGCCCCACCCGGAGCGATCCAGAAGCAGGGATCCCGTGGAAACAGCAGCTAGAAGAGACATCGCTCACCCCAGAGATGGGCTTTGGTTTTCTTCTCTACCCTAGAATAGGCTAGTTCACCCTACCGTCTGTGGCAGACCCCCGGCGTACTGAACTGTGATTGAGGTTGAAGTCCACCAACAGTTGCGGCAGCTTTTGCGGCAGTCTCCCGAAGCCCTGTGGCCCCACCAGTTGACGATGGCTCGCATGGTGGCGCGAGGGTTGCGGTTGGGTCGCAGCACCTTGATCCAGGTGCCTGCTGGGGGTCAGCACCGCCTCAGTTATCTGCTGCCGGCCCTGATGTGGCCCAACCCCACCTTGCTCTGCGCTACAGCTCCTGTGCAGGCGCAAATTTTGGGGGAAGAGATCCCCTGGCTACAGCACACCCTGCAGTTGCATAAGCCTGTCCTGCAAAAAGACCGCTGGCCGGATCCCGATTTCCAGGGGTTGCTGTTGGTGGATCCCCTGGATTGGCTGCAAGCTCGCCTGAGAAAGGGATCCTCGCAAGTGCCAACGGGGATCCCTCTGATCCTCGACGGAGCCGAAGACCTGGAAGATTGGGCCTACCAGGCGCTAACGGTGACCCTGGAAGCCAGCCATTGGCAACAGCTCCGGCAAATCTTCCCTGCCGAGGCGGAGCAGCTCTCCCAGGTTCAGGTCAATTTGTCCCTTCAGCTTTTGCGGCGGCCTCTTTCCCGCTGTCTGCTTCATGCGGATGAACAGGTTCACCTGGATGCTGTGCTGTCTTTGGTGACAGGCTACCCCGGCTGGCTGCCGGATCCCTGGGATCAAATCCGCCGGCGGCTCAGCTCTGAGGGGGATCCCGTCTCCAAATGGATTTGGTGGGCCGAAACCGACCGAGAAACCGGTCGCCTCACCCTTCACCACAGCCCGGCGGCTCTGCAGGATTGGTTGGCCCCCATTTGGGCCACACAGCCGGTGGTGATTATCGGGGAAGCGCTGGATCTGGATCGCCAGGCGGAAACCTACCGGCGACGGTTGGGCTTGCCGGATCTGACGCCGTTGCGGTTTGCCTCAGGCGAGGGTTGGCCCCGTTCCGGCGGGGCGGAGCTGTCCCTCTACTTGCCGCGCCTGCCCTTGCCCAACAGCCCTCTATTTCGGGATCACCTGCTGCAAGAGCTGAAAAAGCTGATCCCTCAAGCGCAGGGCTTCGTGGTGGTGTTGGTGTCGGATCAGCCTCTGCAAGCACAGGTGGGAGCGGCTTTGGCTGCCGAATTCGGCTCACGGGTGCGGGTAAACAGCCCGTTCCCCGGCGAAAAGGGCATTTTGGTCTGCGACTGGCCCTACTGGCTGCACCACAAGGCCGGCTTGCCGCGCCCTGAGCTGATGGTGATCGCCACTTTGCCTTTCCCTTCTGTGGAAGACCCAAGGGTGGCCGGACGGGTGCAATATCTGCAACGCACCCAGCAGGACTGGTTCCGTCAGTACCTTTTGCCGGTGGCCGCTGCCCAGTTGCAACGGGCTGTTGCGCCTCTGCGGCAAAGCTCTGATTCGGGAGAAGATTCCAGCTCATCCACCCGATGGGTGGCCATTTTGGATAGCCGCATCATTGCCCGCAGCTACGGCGTCTCTCTTCTCAATGCCTTGGGGCCAACTTTGCGGGTCGAGCAGCGCAGCCAACTGTTTGTTTAGGGATCCCTGGGCCTCTTGCTCGAGTTGATGGGATGTATGGTCATTTTAAACAGGAATGAAACATTTCTGTCCAACTCCTCTCTCCCTCTGGGAGAAGGTCTGGGGGTGGCCGCGGAAGCAGCGCGGAACGCCTGGGGAGTGTCTCAATCTAGTTTGGAATGACTATATTGAGGATTTTTTGGCTTGAGCGACTGAGAGAAGGCTTGCTCAGCATAGAGGGGAGATTTGTATCCTAGAGAGCCAAAGTCAACTGGGATCCAAGCTATTCTGAGGGTGAATCACTCCTACTCACCTTCTTCTCATGATCAGTCCTGCTCTCAGCTCCGATACAGCACTGCGCACGCAAGCAGTTTGGAAGCCATTGCGGCAGGCCATTGTGGAAAGCTCGGGTTTTCGGGGATGGCTCCAGGGCCGGGAGTTGCCCACTCAGGAAGCAGAGCTGGATCAACTGGTGCATCGCTACCTAGAGCAAACCTTGTCTCACCTGGCCTATTAGGATCCCCAGAGTCCCAGCCAGAGGGGCAAGGTCAGCAAGGCGGCTAAGTACCCCACGGCCAAGGCAGTTACGGTAATTTCCCGATCCAAGTCGTATTCTTCCGTGAGCACCAGGGTGGCGATGGCGGGGGGCATACCGCTCTGCAGGACCAGCACCAGCTTGGCCAGAGGCGGGTAGGGGGTGAAGGCAAGGCCGATTCCCACCAAGAGCGGCACAATCACAATTTTGATCAAGAGGGCCACTCCGGCGGCAAGAAAGGATCCCCAGCGCTTCACCTGGGCCAGCCGCATCCCCAAAATCATCAAGCTGAGCGGGATCATGCTCCAGGCAAAAGCCGCCAACCCTTGAGAGAGCCAACCCGGCAGGGGTTCGCGGGTCAGCAGTAGGCCCATAGCAAAAGACCAAAGAGCAGGGGTGCGCAAAATGTGGAGGCCCACCTGCCAAGGTTGGGCATGGGAACTGCCGTGGCGGCTGGCCACCCACACGCCAAACCCGTAGGCCATGAACAGAGTGCCCAGCAGATCGTAGAACAGGGCCCAGCCAAAGTAAGCCCTTCCGGCCACAGCCAAGCAGATGGGGTAGCCCAAATACCCGGTGTTCCCCAGAGTGGCGGTCAGGTGAAAGCTGCCCTGCTGGGCACTGCTCCAACAGTTGTGGCGCTGCCACCACAGCCAAGCGCTGGTCAAGGCAAACCCCAGCCCCACCGACAGCCAGCAGATCAGGGGAGCAACCCAGATTTGGCCCGACAGATCCACCCCCTGCATAAACCCAACAATGCTGAGGGGCACTCCCACCCAAAACATGAATCGCCCCAAGGCGTGGGGATCCAGCCAACGCTTCCAGCCGCCGGGCAGCCCCTTCTGGAGAAAAAAACCCAGCAGCGTCCAGCCCAGCAAGGGAGGATAAACCTGAAAAAGGGTGTTGAGCACGCTCAAAGGGAAGAGGGAAGGGATCCCTAGGCAGGGATCCGCCGAGGTTCTTCACGCAGGGCGAAGATGCGTTGAATCACCTCTTCAACAACGCGGTCTGGGGTAGAGGCACCGGAGGTAATGCCGATTTGCACCGGCCCATCGGGTAGCCACCCTTCGGTAACCGTCGGGTCTTGGTGAAGGGGCTTGTGGCGGATGCGGTTGTTGGGTTGGATGCAGTCGGGGCCATCGATGTGGAAGGAAGGCAAGCCCTTGGCCAGGGCAATTTCCTGCAGGTGGGTGGTATTCGAGGAATTAAACCCCCCGATCACCACCACCACATCCAAAGGCTGCTCGAGCAGCTCGAACATGGCATCCTGCCGCTCTTGGGTGGCATTGCAGATGGTGTTGAAGCTCATGAAGTGATTGTCCAACTCCTGGGGGCCATATTTGCGCAGCATGGTGGTCTCAAAGAGCTTAGCAATGGCGCGGGTCTCCCCCTCTAGCATGGTGGTTTGGTTGGCGATGCCGATCCGCTCCAGATCGCGATCCGGATCAAAACCGGGGGAAGTGGCCTTGCCGAAGCGCCGCCGAAATTCTGCCGCATCTCCGCCCTGCAAAATGTAGCGGGCGACCCATTCCGCTTCTTCCAGGTTCAGCACCACCAGGTACTTTTCGGCAAAGGAGCTGGTGGCTACGGTTTCTTCGTGGTTGTACTTGCCGTGGATGACAGAGGTAAATTGGGCCGCGCGGTGCTTGTCCACTTGGTTCCACACGCGGGAAACCCAGGGGCAGGTGGTATCGACAATCTCATTGCCCTGCGACCGAAAAAACGCCATTTCCGATGCACTTGCCCCAAAAGCAGGCCAAATCACCACATCTTGGGGCCGGATCTGAGAGAAGTCCTTCTTGCCGTCTGGGCCTTTCTCCACAAAGCGGATCCCCATCTCCTTCAGGTGCTGGTTTACCAGAGGGTTGTGGATGATCTCGTTGGTGATCCACAGTTGCCGATCCGGAAAGCGTCGCCGCGCTTCATAGGCATATTCCACCGCCCGTTCCACGCCCCAGCAAAAGCCAAAGGCCCTGGCCAGGTGAATGGTAATGTCGCCCCGCTGATAGCGGTAGGACTGGGCACGGATTTGCTCCACAAGGGGGCTTTTGTAGGTGGTTTGCAGCTCCAGTTGAGCCTGATCCTTGTGTTCTTCAAACCCCTTGGCGAAGTAGGTACTGGATCCGCGCAGGGCTTTGCGCAGGGCCCGTGGGTCTTGGGGAGAGGGATCCGGGGAAGTGGGTTGGGAATGAGGCATGGTTACGGTTGGAGATACGCACTGATCAAGCAGACGGCGAAGGGATCCTTTCTCAGCTTACGCCCAGTCTCAGTCGGCGAGCTATTTCGGCACGCTTTCCTCAGGGCCACCGACAAAATCGTCCAGCAAGTCAACGGCGGGATCGAAGCTGTTGAGCCAAAGCCAGAAAGCAGGGGGATCCCTTTGGGAATTGGCCGTTATTGGGGCGGTTGATCCTGCATTTCCAGTTGGCGCACCCGCTCTTGTAATTGGCGGGCGGTGGCAGAAAAGCTGCGCCCAGGCCAGAGGAGAGAGCCCAGCCCCACCGTCAACAGGCCCAAGCCGACAGCCGCGGCAATGAGAAATCCCAAGGGCAGCTCCACCGAGCGCCACATTAAGAAATGTACGGTCAGGGTGGTGGGGTTTTGTCCGGCCAGGACTGCCACTCCCACAGCCAGCAGCAGTGTCAAGACCAAGTTGAACAGCAGCAACATCAGGGATCCCGTCGCAACAGTTCCATTCTGCCTTGTCTGCTGGGGGGGTGGCTCAAGCCCGCACACTCCCGTCGGGTAGGGTGGCTCTGCTGAGGTCAGCGCCGGTCAGCACTGCTCCGCCGATTTTTGCCCCGCTTAGATCGGCTCCCTGCAGTTGTGCACGGGTTAGCTTGGCTTCCCAAAGGTAGGCACCGTGCAAGTTGGCTTCCCGCAAGTCGGCAAAGCTGAGATCCGCGCCGATCAAGTTGGCTTCCCAAAGATTGGCCCCGCGGAGGTTGGCCCCCATCAAGTTGGCCGAGCTGAGATCGGCGCCGCGCAAATCGGCTTCCTGCAGGTTAATGCCACTCAGCTTGCCAAAGGAGAGGTTGGCCCTTCTCAGATTCACCCCTTGCAAGTTGGAGCGCACCAAGTCCACCCCCACCAGGTTGGATTCTTGAAAGTTGCGCTCGCCAGAGGCATATTCTGTCAGCAGCTCGTCAGCAGTTGTCACTCGGGGCATGGCCGGATACTGCCATCCGTGCGTTAAGCTTAACAATTTCTGGCTGCTCAACGGGGTACTGATGACCGCTCCGAAAGACCTACGAAACGCTAACAAACACTTCCAGAGTGTTCAGTGCCTGTCGCGTCTCTGCTTTCTTCCTGCTTCCACGACTCGTGACTGGTAGTAAGCTTCAGGCTTACCACCCCGCCAGAGGAATCTCCACAGGCGTGGCGGGCTACCGCAGCGTGTTGGGCGGCTAGAGTTGTTTGCTTGCGGTTAAGAATGAGTTGCGTCCGAAAACCCAGTAACATGCCCGCCACACCGCAAAGCGTCCATGAGTTCCGTGAAGCTTTCGGCTTGGCGCTCACAAGCCCCCTTTAGCTTTAGGTAACTCATGTTGACTACTGTAAGCTTTTCGGCCTGCTGTTGTCAGCCTCTGGTTTTGTCTGCTGGTTTTGCTGGGGTTGGGGGGGTGGGGACGGCCAGCAGGGATCCCCTGCCACGGGTTGGATGTGCAACTCCAGGTAGCCGGTGGCCGGATCCGGTTGACGGGAGAAGCGGTACTCCGGGCTGTCGGCGAGGACAATTTCGGCGGTGGTGTAGATGAGGCAGCCGGGGCGCAGGTGTCCCCCCCAGGTTTGGCCTCGGGCATCGGCAACGGTGAGATGGAGATGGACTCCGTCAGGGCACAGGGATCCACTCAGGGCCAGGATCTCCAGGCGTTCCGACAACAGGTGATCCCCCGTTTGGTCGGCCAGGCGCAGGGTGGCTTGGCTAAGGCTGCCGACGGCGCTGAGGACAAACCCCGCTTGCAAGGGCTGCTGCCGGGCCACTCGCTCCAGTTCCTGCTTGAGATCTTGGCCGGGGAAAAGGCGCAAGGGATAAATCTTGAGGGATCCCGGCGGCATGGGCTGGAGCTCCTGGGGGCGGGAAGAGCGGATCCCAAGTCGCCAGCCGGGCTTGACCACCGGGCGGGAGCGAGCGATCACCAAGCAGTCATCCGGCAGGGGGTAGCGGGCAGGGATGGTGGAGCCGGCGGCAATGGTGACATCGGATCCCACCTGCAAAGGAGCCACCAACACCGAGTTGGCGCCTGTTTTGCTGCGATCCCCAATTTCGGTGAAGTGCTTTTGCTGGCCGTCGTAGTTGGCGATGATGGTGCCCGCGCCGATGTTGACCTGGGATCCCAGCTTGGCATCGCCCAGGTAGGCCAAGTGGGCGGCATTGCTGTGGGATCCAATCTGGGTATTTTTGGTTTCCACAAAGTTGCCGATGCGGCAGTGATCCCCAATCTGGCTGTGGGGGCGCACGTGGGCGTAGGGGCCTATCCAGACGTGGTTGCCGATGCGGCTGTGGCTGACCACCGAGTAGAGAATGTGACACCCAGATCCAATCTCGCTGGACTCGATCCAACTGCCCGGCCCCAGGCGGGTTCCCGAGCCAATGCGGCACACCCCTCGCAGATGGGTTTGGGGCTCGATCACCACATCGGGGGCCAATTCCACCGTTTCCTCGAGGCTGCTGCTGTCGGGATCCACAAAGGTGACCCCGGCTTCCATCCAGGCTTCTTTGAGGCGATCCTGCAAAATCTGGTACGCCTGGGCCAGTTGGCGGCGGTCGTTGACGCCCACAATTTCTTGCGGATCGGCAACATCCAGAGCGATGGCTTTGCCCACCCGCTTGACGGCATCTGTTAGGTAGTACTCCTGCTGTGCGTTGTTGCGATTGAGATGGGGCAAAACCTGAGCCAGAGCCGGCCAGTGAAAACAATACACCCCACTGTTGATGCGGCGATTTTGCCGTTGGGCTGGGGTGCAGTCTCGCTCTTCCACCAGTTCCAGCACTCGCTGTTGGGCATCGCAGAACACCCGTCCATAGCCATAGGGATCCGCCACCTGAGCCGAGAGCAAGGTTACCTCTGGGTTCACCTGGCGGTGGCGCTCCACCAGAGCTTGCAGGGTTTCTGCCCGCAGCAGGGGCACATCCCCGTTGATCACCAGCAGATCCCCCTGAAAACCGCCCAGGACGGGCAACAGCTGTTGAACGGCGTGTCCGGTGCCCAATTGCTGGGCCTGCTCCACAAATTCAACCGGGTACTCCCGCAGGGCTTGGCGCACCTGCTCTTGTTCATAACCCACGACCACCAGACAGCGGTGGGGCTTTAACGTCAGCACCGTGCGCAGCAGCCGCTCGATCAAAGACAGGGATCCCAGTTTGTGCAGCACCTTGGGCAACTGCGACCGCATCCGGGTACCTTTGCCCGCTGCCAAGATCGCTACCGATAGTTCCCGCTCTGCCATGTTCCTTCCCCGAACCGCCCCCATCAAGTATAGGCGGCGGGATGCTGCTCAAAAATCTTCTAAGGTTGGATCCAAGTTCCTGAGCCCTGTGCGGCCAAAACTGAGCTAGCTTAATGGCACATCTAGCTGGTGCAGTCTATGGCCGAGAGCAGGGATCCTGATACGCCCCCACAGGATCGTCGGCGGTTAATCCGAGAGGTGGCCGGTTGGCTGGCGATGCTGGGGGTGCTGATCCCAGGGTTGCAGCGCTTCTATATGGGGCACCAACGCTGGGGCTGGGGCTACTTGGTGGTGGGGCTGATGGTGTTCGTTCCTTCCATCCCGCTGCAGATTCTCAGCTACGGGGTACGCGCCCTTTGTTTGCTGGAAGGGCTGTGGATCCTGACCATGAGCAATGCCGATTTCGATTTTCGATTCAACCGAGAGTTGATCGAGCTGGAATGGACCAGTGTGGAAGGGCGAGAAGCCCGGGATCCCGAACAGCAGTTGGAAAGCCTGTTGAAACAGGGCTTGATCACCCGCGCTGAATATGAGGAGCGCCGCCGGCAAATCCGCAAGATTTCCTGACGCAAGCATCTGCCTGGATAGACAGCCCGATAGATGGATAATGGTTCTGGTGTTGATTTTCCCGGCAATAGCTCCCACCCAAGCTGGGCTCTTTTCTCTCCTCTGTACATTGTGCACCGCCCTTTTGCCTATCTTATGTTGCCAAATCCTCCTCTCGTAGCCATCCCCCTGTTCTCCATCGCGGCAGCCATGCTCTTGGTCTATCTGCCCATGGGGGTGGTGGGCTATGCCCGTGCCCGCGTTGGCTACGACCTGCATGCTCCTCGGGCTATGTTTGATAGGCTACCTCCCTACGGGCAACGGGCCACCTGGGCCCACGCCAACGGGTTTGAGACCTTTGGGATGTTTGCGGCAGCAGCGTTGATCGCCTACATCACCGGCCCTCACTCGGATCCCTGGTATTTTGGCCTCAGCGGAGATGAAGGGGTAGCTGTGCTGTGTGGGGTGTTTCTGCTGGCGCGGCTGCTCTACAACTTTTTCTACATTGCCGATATTCCCATTGGGCGATCCCTCTCCTTCTTGGCGGGATCCCTAGCTACTTTGGGCCTGTTGCTGATTAGCCTGCTGCCTTTTCTCGGCACCGGCCTGGCCTAATCTGGCGAGAGAAACTCCCCCGTCATTTGTTGAGCCTGCCGGTACCCTGGCCCAACCTGCGATACTGGAAAAGGACTTCGTCCTGCTGTCGCCAACGGCGTCCTCTGGGTGCCTCTCTTCTGTCCACGGCCCACTACACAACGGTCAGCCATGTACACTCTGGAACTGCTCCTGAAAGGGAACCCTGCCCCCATCGTTGTCCACCAAAAAGAGGAAGAAGCGGCCAACCGGGCCTACCAAAGCATCGTCAATGCTCTGCAGAGTGGATCCCCTCAGAGTTTGGAGCTGACCTGTGACCGCACCGGCAAAAAGGTGTTCCTGCTCACCGGTGAGCTATGTGGCGTGCAAATGACTTCCAAGTCGGGCGGCGCCAGCCCCATGGGAGCCCGTCCCGGTTTTTTGGCCCAGTTGCAAAGCTGAGGACAGCCCTTTTCTCTCTGCCGCTAAGGGATCCCCATGTCTGAGGTGGCCATTCGGGTGGAGAGCCTGACCTTTGCTTGGCCGGAACGTCCGCCGGTTTTGCAGGCGTGCAGTTTTGTCATTCCCAAGGGCCAGTTGTGGATGCTGTTGGGGCCCAATGGCAGCGGCAAGTCCACTTTGTTGCAACTGTTGTCCGGATCCCTGACCCATCCTCGGCCCCTTTCGGGCCGCCTGGAGATTCGCGGTCGGCTGGGCTATGTGTTTCAAAATCCGGATCACCAACTGTTCATGCCCACGGTGGGAGCCGATGTGGCCTTTGGCTTGGGGGCAGAGGCTCTGACCTTGGCGGAAATTCACCGGCGGGTGGAAACGGCCTTGGAGCAGGTGGGATTGAAGCACCTGATCCGTCGGCCCATTCACGGCCTCAGCGGCGGACAGAAGCAACGAGTGGCGGTGGCAGGGGCTTTGGCCCGGCGCAGTGAGGTGCTGCTTTTGGACGAGCCCACAGCCCTGTTGGATCCCGACAGCCAGGCGGATTTGCTGCGGTGCATCCGGCAACTGGTGGATCAAGAAGGCATCACCGCCCTTTGGGTAACCCATCGGCTGGCGGAACTGGAATGGGCAGACGGGGCGATTTTGCTCTCGGAAGGTCAAGTGCGTCAACAGGGATCCCCAGAGCAGGTGCGGCAACGGATTGAACAACTGTTTGGGGCCTGAGGGATCCCTGCGCATCCTGATCCCAAAGAGATCGCGAAAGCGCAGCTGCACCCCCCTGCCGTCACTGTTTAGAATGGGTAATGTATCCGGTTGATCAATTCGGTTGGCACAAGGTCATTATCCTGAACTTATTCCCCGTCTGGATCGGCTGGTTTCTACTTGTTGATCCGGGATTACGCTGGATCCCTGCAGATTTGCGTCAGCCGGTTACATCAGCGGGCCACCGGCCCCATCTAGTCTAAAGGAGCTTGAGAACATGGGACTGTCTGAAGTGATCGCCAAAGAGCTGGAAAATGCTCGCAACGTCTGCTCTGAGTACGGCGAAGGGGATCCCCACTGCCGTGCGGCCTGGGACGCAGTTGAAGAAGTGCTGGCAGCTCGCAGCCACCAGCCGAGGACTCCCAGCAGCCTAGAGCAGCACTGCGCCGAAAACCCAGATGCTGTTGAATGCCGGGTCTACGATACCTGATTCTCGGGAACCCCACAGAGTGGATGCTCTCTGTCGATTCCGTAGCGATCGACAGGGTTTCCTACTGGGGATCTCCGACAAAATCCAGCGGCCTGCCGGATCCCTGCCGGTAGGCTTTGCTTTCTTGGACTGGAAGGCTTGACTGGGTGCGGTTTCAGGCGCGACGTACAGAGCGCTTTCTTTTTAGGGTCATTTTGATTCAAACCAGGACACTGCACCCGCACTTAAAACGTTAGATGCACAGGGCCAGAAGGCTTTTCCCAGTACCTCGGTCGCCTTGTCCCAACCTGAAACGACTATGAAATTGTGACCTGCATCATTGCCATCCATCAAAACCAGGACAGGGATTCATCAAACTTATGGCTTATGGGATCCCCAGTGCCGGTGGAGAGCGTTTTTCACGAAGAAAGCCTCTGAGCAGAATCAGCCCGCAGCCATTGCCTCACCCACAAGGCGAAAGCTATTCCCAGCAGCACCAGTTGGGGGAGCAGCGTCTGCCAAGTGGGATATATGCCCAGCCAGCGCAGCTTTGGGATCCCAACAAGAGGAGTGATGGGCAGCCAGTCCGCCACCTGTAGAGCGTGCAAGCCACTGCCCAAAAACTTAAAGCCCAAGTAGAAAATCAGCAGACTTAGACCCCGGAAAAAAACTCCCAGCGGCAATTTCAGCCCCACCTGCAGCAGCAAGATCGCCAGTGCCACCAACACCAGGGATCCCAGGCCGATCCCCGCCCAAAAATCTTTTGCCGAGAGGGAAGAGGCCAACCCCACATAAAACAGCACCGTTTCCGCCCCCTCGCGAAACACCGCCATAAATGCCAGAAAAGCCAAGGAAAACACTTGACCGGTGGCCAGTGCCACCTGCGCCTGTTCCTGCACAAAGGTTTGCCAAGAAACCACTGCAGCCCGGCGGTGCAACCAAAGGCTGACCGAAAACAACAAACCTGCTGCCGCCAGCCCGGTGATCCCTTCCAGCACCTCTTGCCGCGTGTGGGTGAGCATCTGCTGGAAAAACAGCTTCACCAGCAGGCCGAGCATCACCGCTGCCAGCAAGCCTGCGGATCCCCCTATCCACACCCAGCGCTTCTGAGCCGATTGCCCGCTCTTGCTCATAAGGGCCAGCAGTGCCACCAGCACCAAGAGAGCTTCCAGGCCCTCCCGCAGCAGAATCGAAGCAGCATCCAGGAACGTGTAGTCCGACATAGGCTCACCCAGACAGGCGGCTCAGTTTTAGCTGGAGCCAAGAGGATTTCTAAGTGGTGGCTGGGATGAACTTGAGGGCAGCAGAATTGATGCAGTAGCGCAAACCCGTGGGTGGGGGGCCATCCCGAAACACATGCCCCAGATGCCCACCGCAGTTAGAGCAGTGGACTTCCGTGCGGGGCACAAACAATTTCCAGTCCGTCTTGGTGCCGATCACATGGGGAGCAATCGGCTCCCAAAAGCTGGGCCAACCGGTGCCACTGTCGTACTTGGCCGCTGAGGAAAACAGCTCCTGACCACAGCCGGCACAGACATAGATACCTGGGGCCTTGTTGTCGTAGTAAGCGTTGCGGAAGGGGGGCTCAGTGCCCTCTTGGCGCAGCACATAGTATTGCTCTTCGGTGAGCAGTTGCCGCCACTCGGCGTCGGTTTTGGTGAAGGGATAAGTCTGTTGGGCCATTGCTCTTTGCTCTCCTGCTAAGCTGAGGGGTGCTGTAATCAACCCGGCCACCGCCAAGGTCAACAGCTCGCGTCGTCGCATGATGAGGTTCATCTGTTGTCGCTGTGTAAGTGGCGGGGAGGCCATCCCTACTAGGGGGATCCATCCGCCTTTGTCCGCCACCTGTGGGTTGAGACCTGCAAGCAGGTTACCCGTATCTTAACCCTTCTTTACGCTCCCTTCTGCAAAACAGGGAGATAGCCAGTATTCTATGGGTTCCATTGGCAGCTTCTATCCCCAGCTTCAGGCGCCATCCCGTTACAATGAGCACAGGTGGGCTGCTTGTCCAACCCTAGACGAGTAATGGAGTTCTTCCTATGCTGCTGGTCGGCTCAGGTGCAAAGTTTGTGCAGCAACTGGAGCAATCTGGGGCTTTGGCCATCTTTGTAACCCCAGAGGGGGGATCCGAAGGGCACTACCTGCGGCGGCTGCGCGGAGCTGGGTATGAGGTGGTCACCCTCTCCAGTAAGGGAATCGGGGATCTGGCCAGCTATTTGACGCGCATTCATGGGGTACGGCCTGCCACGCTGGGCAAATCGGAGCGGCGCACCTATTTCTTTCCCGCGTTGATCGAGCAGTATCGGGCCACCTTGCCCCCAAAAGCTAAGGGGTTGGTGTTTTGGTTTTACGAGGGGCATGTGTTCAGCCAACAGGAACTCTCCTACCTGGTGAAGCTGAGTCGGGAAGACAAGGGAGTGAAGTTTGTGGTGGAACTGGGCCGAGAACGGTCAATTCGTTGGCAACCTCTGCAGAGCGCCTGAACCTCTCTTCAGGATCCTGGAAATTTCTTTGCTACCATCTCAAATAGATGGCCTGCGGCTCAGATTCCCATCCTGCTAGCGGCTTCTTGTGCCTGTGACCTTGCCAACCGCCTCGCTGCAACAGGGTACCTGGTTTAAGTTGATCTGCGGTGCAAGTTTCCACCACTTGCCCTCGGTTCGGGAGCTGGCTTTCCTTTACACGCTGGCCGGGGCAGATTGCATTGATGTTGCTGCCGATCCGGCCATTGTGCGGGCCGCTCAAGAAGGGATCCAACGGGCACAAGCCGAAGATCCCCAGGCGGGATCCCCTTGGTTGATGGTCAGCGTCAATGACGGTGAAGACGTGCATTTCCGCAAGGCGGTGCTGACGGCTCCCGTCTGTCCTGCCGACTGTCCTCAGCCTTGTTTGGCAGTCTGTCCTCCCCATGCCTTGACACAGGCAGCCCTTCCTGCTCAAGTCCACATCCAGACAGAGCTGTGCTACGGCTGTGGGCGCTGCGAGCCGGTTTGCCCCCACCGGCGCATTGCTACCTTCGGCTACCAGGTCGCTTTGTCAGAAGTTTTGCCGCCTTTGGTCGAGCTGGGCATTCAAGCGGTGGAGATTCACACCTGCATCGGTCGCCAGAGGCCATTCGAGCAATTGTGGGGATCCCTGAAGCCCTGGCTACCTCAGCTCCAGGCCATCTCGATTAGCTTTAACGATGGTCCGGGCCTAGAGGCTTATTTGAGGGATCTGCTGGCCCTCATGGATCCCTTGCCGGAGGTGTTGATCTGGCAGGTGGATGGCCGGCCTATGAGTGGGGATATTGGAGCTGGCACCGGCAAAGCTGCCCTAAAGTTGGCCGAGAAGGTACTGAACATGGGCCTGCCGGGCTATGTGCAATTGGCAGGAGGAACCAACGCCCAAACGGTGCCGCTGTTGGATCCCCGATGGCCAGTGGCGGGGGTGGCCTTCGGCAGCTATGCGCGACAGTTGGTGTCAGCCTATCTGGAAGAGCCAGCTCACAGCTCATCGGAGTCAGGATGGAATCCTGGATTGGTGGCAGGGATCCCGTTGGCCAAGCAGTTGGTGCAGCAAGTAAAGCGGCGATCCGTTGCTTTTAGGCAAACCTGTTTTTCCTGCGTTTAACGACGTTGCTCAGCCATGAGTTTCCCCGTACAGCCCTCAACCCCAAGTCCGTCGATGGATCCGGAAAGTGCTCCGCACCGCTTACGTGAACGTACCGGCTTTCCCGGCCAGGTTCAATACAGCGACGACCTGAGCAAGCTTTTGGATATCCTGCCGGCTCCAATTCGCGAGCGCCTAGAACAGCATCCTCACCTGGATCGATTGGTGGAGGTGGTGCTGGATTTGGGCCGCCGTCCCGAAGCCCGCTTCCCCGGCTTTGCCGATTACCTCTCCGAGGACGTGATCACCCGGGCCGACTTGGATCAGGTGATCAGCCGGGTTGGAGAGTTCAGCAGTGACAACCGCGCAGGCATTGCCTCTACCCTGCACCGGATCAGTGCCATCCGCAACCGCCAAGGCACAATCATTGGCCTCACCTGTCGGGTGGGTCGCTGCGTTATCGGCGTGATCAGCATGATCCGCGACTTGGTGGAACAGGGGCGCTCCATGCTGTTGCTAGGCCGACCAGGGGTGGGCAAAACCACGGCCCTGCGGGAAATTGCCCGTGTGCTGGCGGATGAGCTGGGCAAACGAGTGGTTATTATCGACACTTCCAACGAGATTGCCGGCGATGGCGATGTGCCCCACCCGGGCATTGGCCGGGCCAGACGGATGCAGGTGGCCAGCCCAGAGCTGCAGCACAAGGTGATGATTGAGGCGGTGGAGAACCACATGCCCGAAGTGGTGGTCATCGACGAGATCGGCACTGAACTGGAAGCTTTGGCCTCTCGTACCATTGCCGAGCGGGGGGTACAACTGGTGGCCACTGCCCATGGCAACCGCATCGACAACCTGATCAAAAATCCCACCCTCTCCGACTTGGTAGGCGGGATCCAATCCGTCACCCTAGGAGATGAAGAGGCGCGGCGGCGCGGCTCTCAAAAGAGTGTGTTGGAGCGCAAAGCTCCCCCTACGTTTGAGATTGCCATAGAGATGCTGGAGCGATCCCGCTGGGTCATCCATGAAGATGTGGCCGCCACTGTGGATCGCCTCTTGCGCAACCGCGAGCCCCTGACCCAAACCCGCAGTCTAGACGAACGCGGCCAGGTGGTGATAGTGCGGAGCACCGCTGGCGCAAACGGGCGCCCGGCTCTATCTGGCCCCCAATGGCCCCCTGCCGGCAGCACAATCTCCGCAGCACGGGAGCGGGGAGGATGGCAACGCTCTGGACGGATGGAAGCTCTGCCTTCAGAGCCGCTTGAAAGTCGCTCGCCACAGGGAGGAGCATCGGGTTTGCTCCTGGATAGGCAAGAGGACTCTGTCCCGTTAACGCCGGCGGGATCCCGTCCTGCCGCTCAGGTGGTGGCCGAATCCAAAGCGGAATCCGGCTCTGACGAAGAAGAAGATTTGGACTGGGAGGGATCCGCCCTAGCCCCGACAGGACGGCAGCAGAATCCGGATGGGCCGCTGATGATCTACCCCTACGGAGTGAGCCGCTTCTACCTGGAGCAGGTGATCCAAACCCTGAAACTGTCGGCGGATGTCACCAAAGATCTAGACGAGGCAGACATTGTCTTGGCCTTGCGATCCCAGGTGCGCAGCCGTTCCAAGATCCAGCAGATGGCCCACTCCCGCCAGATCCCGATTCACACCGTTAAGGCCAATACTCTGATTGCCCTGGCTCGCGCCCTGCGCCATATTCTCAACATTGAAAGCGAAGAGGGATCCGATTCCGACCTGGAGCTGTTCATTCGCGCCAGCTCAGGCGATGAAACCGAAGCTCTGGAAGAAGCCCGCCTGGCGGTGGAGCAAATTGTCATTCCCAAGTCTCAGCCGGTGGAACTTTTGCCCCGTTCGCCTCTGATCCGCAAGCTCCAACACCAGTTGGTGGAACATTACCACCTGCGGGCCCAAAGCTTTGGCGAAGAGCCCAACCGCCGCTTGCGCATCTATCCCAACTAGCCCCACACGATAGCGCAGCCAATAGTCCAGCTCCGTAGAAGCTCTACCCATTGAGCCGTCGTGGTTAGAGAGGAAGGACTCCGTCTCGCTTCTGTGAACGGGATCCTGGGTTAAGATTTGGCTACGCCAAGTGTGGTTCCCGCCGTTGCGACAGCGCTGCAGGTGTCGGCCCAGTGTCGTAGGTACAGCAGCAGGGTGCCCTGGGCATAGCACCATTTATTGCTATAGGGATAGCTAATGACTGCTACAGAAGTACGCTGGACCACTCGGGATATCGAGGCTCTTCCAGAGAATGAATGGATCCGCTACGAGATCATCGACGGAGAACTGCTGGTGACTCGCTCTCCTCATCACAAACATCAGCACATTATCGGGTGTTTGTTCTCCGCACTGCATCGGTGGTCGCTAGAAACAGGATTGGGAGAACCCTCAATCATGCCAGGGATCCTCTTTTCCGAATTTGATAATGTGTCTCCCGATGTTGTTTGGGTTAGTTATGAGCGGCTATCCCAGATTCAAGATGAAGCAGGACATTTTCGGGGTGCCCCTGAGCTGGTGGTTGAAGTCCTATCACCTGGAAAAGTTCATGAGGATCGAGACCGCTTGGCAAAACGGAAACTCTACTCTGTGCATGGGGTGCAAGAGTACTGGATCGTCGATCGGCTGGCTCAGAGAGTAGAGGTGTATCGCAGACAACAGGCCCAGTTGGTCTTGGTAGAAACGCTGTTGGCTCAGGATGCGTTGTCTTCTCCCCTGTTGCCCGGCTTTGTCTGCACGGTTGCTGAGCTGTTTACCTCCCGACCCTAGGCTCCAGGCGTACAACAGCCGAAAGGGATCCCATCCCATCGGCCAAATCAATGAAGCAACCAAGATGCCTGCTGCTGCGTACTCTAGCCGGAAAAAGTGCGGCTTGGCCCTGGCCGAAACTGTTCCGGTGTAACAAAATGTTAAGGGCAGCATTTGTACGGGGATCCCTTCTGAAGGGGCCGGTCTTTTGCTGGCTCATGACCTACATTTCGCACACCTCCAAGGACACATAGCCATGTACAACAATCGTCGTGGTTTTCTTCGCTGGCTGGCTCTCGGTTTTGGCTCGTTGGTGGGTTGGTTACCTGGGTTTACCCGGCGCCGTTTTGCCCTGGCCCAGGGAACTGCTTCTGGCTCTAAGGCTTCTGAGCCGGAGTTTGTGAAAGTTGCCACTCTGGCCGATCTCAAAGATGGCCCCTTCAAGGTGGAAAACGCCTTTGGGAAAAACACCGCCACCCTCTGGCTGGTCGGGGATCCGCAAAAAGAAGATTCTCTGCTGGCTTTGGATGCCGCCTGTCCCCATGCGGGGTGTGATGTGAACTGGCGGGGGGAGAACTTTGTCTGCCCCTGTCATGGCTCGGCTTTTGCTGCCGATGGCAGCCGTACCCGTGGCCCGGCCAATGCAGACCTGGCCATCTACAAGGTCAAGGTGGAGAAGGGAGAAATTTTTGTAGCCAAAGCCTCATAAAGTTCTGGGCAGGCTGTGGGCTTTGAGGCCAGGCAAAAGGAGTCGGGTATCCGGATTGAGAAGACAATGGGCTGAGCTACCGAGGCTCTCCCTATGGCTCGTCCCTACCGCTATCTGTTCCTCTCCACCCCTGTTGGACCTCTGGGATCCGGGGCCGGTGGTGGTGTGGAGCTCAATCTTGCCAACCTGACTCGTGTCTTACTCCAGATGGGATCCCAAGTGCGGGTGTTGGCCCCTGTGGGATCCCGAATGGCGGAGTTGCCGGAGGAGGTGATCGAGCCGGTGGCGGGCCTTCCCCCGGCCTATGCGCAAACCCAGCGCCGCGATCAGCCGGTTCTGATCCACACCCCCTCTCTGCTGGCCAACCTGTGGCAGCGGGCTGCCCACCTGCAAGACCAGTTCGATCTAATCGTGAACTGGAGCTACGATTGGCTCTCGTTTTATTTGACGGATTTTTTCCGCACCCCGGTGGCCCACATTGTTAGCATGGGATCCCTCAGCGATGCCGTCGATCAGGCTCTAGAGCACATTGCCCATCGCTACCCTGGTCGGCTGGCGGTGCATTCGCGGGCGCAAGCCCAGACCTTTGCCTTTGCCCGAGCCGAGATGGCGGCAGGTCGGGATCCCTTTGTCTATCTGCCCTGCGGGGTGGATCTGCGCCTCTACGACTTTGTGCCCCAAGGGAATGGATCCCTGTGTTGGATTGGCCGCATTGCCCCGGAGAAGGGCCTAGAAGACTGTGCTGCCCTAGCCGAGAAGACGGGAAGGCCGGTGGTGATCCTAGGCCACCTGCAAGAGCCAGGCTACTGGCAGCAGATCCAAGAGCAGTACCCGCATGCCCAATTGGATTACCGAGGGTTTTTGCCCACCCCGCAAATGCAGCGGATCTTGGGGCAATGCTCAGCCTTGATCATGACCCCCAAGTGGGTGGAGGCCTTTGGCTTGGTGGCGGTGGAAGCTTTGGCCTGTGGCGTGCCGGTGATTACCTACCGCCGGGGTGGGCCCGCGGAAATTGTCAGCGATGGAGAAACCGGCTGGATCGTCGAGCCGGACAACGTGGCAGCTTTGGCAGAGGCTGTAGAGCGCCTAGATCACATCGACAGGAGCCGCTGTCGGCAACGGGCAGAAGAGCACTATTCCCTGGGCGCGATGGCAGAGCAGTTTCTGGCCTGGAGCAGGCAGATTGGCCGGGATCCCACCTGGGCAGCCCGCGAGGGAGGAGACAGGCAGTGGTACTATTAACTTACTTAATTCTGGCGAACTGTGTCAGACACGCAGCCCAACAACGGGAACGTTTTGACTTACGACGGGGAAACCATCATGACGACTGGGAAAGGATCTGTTGCGCTGGTGCGATCAGAGGTTCGTCGGCGGTCACAGGTTCTGGGAACGCAGGTGATCAGCCAGGGCAACGCAGCCCGGCTTGGGGTAGTCAGCGAAGTTTGGGCGGATCTGGAAGCCAAGCAGGTTCTGGTGCTGGGGGTGCTGGAAAAAGCCCTTGCCGGATCCCCCCGTTTGATGGAGCTGCGGCAAGTAACAGCGTTGGGTCAGGATGCAGTTCTTGTCCCCAGCGAAGAAGTTTTCGATAACTTGGATTTGGAGGGCCTGAGTCGCGTGGTTGGCAGCGAGGTGGTAACCGAAGAAGGGATCCGCCTCGGCAAAGTTAAGGATTTTGAGTTTAACTCCGTCTCCGGCATCATCACGGGCTTGGTGCTCTCCAACCTTGGCCTCACCTTTTTACCTGGCTTTATCCTCAGCACCTATCTGCTCTCCACTGACGAGATTGTCTCTGTGGGCGGGGATCGCCTTATTGTTGCCGATGGCGCCGAGACCCGCCTAACCCAACTGGCCAAGGGGATTTTGGAAACCCTGGGAATCGGCAAGCCCCCTTGGGAAGCCGGAGTTAGCCCTGCTCCTGCCCTGCCCAGTGCTGTCGAGAGTTCCGCTGTCGAGGAAGATTACGAAGAAGAATACGACGAGGAATACGAAGCCGAAGAAGAAGACGTTTACGCAGAAGAAGAGCCTGAACCTGAGCCGCAGCCTGTGCGTCCTCGTCCACCTGAGCCCGCACCCGCCCCCGAACAACCGGCTTGGGAACAGGAGTATGCCAAAGAAGAGACCCCTCCCCCTTCCAGCTCCACTCCTGTGGATAGTGATCCCTGGGAGGATAAGGCCGGGGAGCCCACTTAAGTTGCCGGGCTTGTATCAACTCCCCTTTCCCCTCAGGGAAGTGGCTGGGGGTGGTCGCGTCAGCCGAGAGTACGGTCGTTCCCCCTGATGTCAGGGCTGCTTCTTGCGTCAATCCCCAGCTGTTTTCTTCCAAGGGGTGAAGGGATCCCCCATCTGTCTATCCCGGCAGGGCAGGATCGGCTTCGGCCAAGAAGCGCAAAGCCACCGACAAAAAGGTCTGCGGCGCTTCAATGTGCGG
Organism: Thermostichus sp. OS-CIW-32; assembly: GCF_054060415.1. Taxonomy (NCBI): domain Bacteria; kingdom Bacillati; phylum Cyanobacteriota; class Cyanophyceae; order Thermostichales; family Thermostichaceae; genus Thermostichus; species Thermostichus sp. OS-CIW-32. Next base: position 178,121 of record NZ_JBSSDD010000002.1, read on the forward strand.
AAAAGCAGCCCCTGGCAACCGGTATATCGGCACCTCCGGGCGCAAAGCGCGATACCGCTCTGCCTGTTCTGGGCCGGTGAGACGATTTTGTTCTCCCCAGACCAGAGCCATGGGCTTGGCCACCACGCGAAAGTCGTCTTGGATGGGCAAATTGAGCCTGCCGGTGAGAAAAGAACGGGGGGCAAATTGAGCCCCCGCTTGGTGAGCTGCCCGGTAATAGTAGTCCACCACCGCCTCATCCAGGGCGTAGCTGGGGGAGAACAAGCTCTGCTCTGTAAACAAGCGTACACTCCAGGGGGCGGTGATGCCGTTGTAGAAGGCCAACCCCAGAACGGGCAGGCTGAGAAATCCATAGGCAATCTGAGCCAAAGGGATCCCGAGCGCATCGGGGATGAGGCTGTTGTCTCCCAGAGGGGCGATGAGCAACAGCTTCTGCCAATGGTGGGGTTGTAGACGGGCCGAGCGCAGCGCAAACCCTGCCGAGAGGGAATTGGCAATGACGTGACAGGGTCGCCCGATCACCTGCTGGACAAAATCCCAGATCATCTCGGCGTAGAGACTGCCGGTGTACTCCAAATCTGGACGTTCTGAGTTGCCCCACCCCAACAAATCCAGAGCATAGACTTGATAGTGCTGCCCCAGCTCCGCCATAATGGCACGAAACTCATAGCTGGAGGAGCCTGCCCCAATGCCGTGCAACAACAACAACGGCTGGCCGGATCCCATGACCTTGTAAAACAGGCGATGGCCGCGCCAGAAGTGATGCCTTTCCTCTCCCGGCAGCAGGCTCTGCAGAGGCTGAGTTTGGGAAGAGATCCAAGCGTTGAAAACGGCTAGAGCACCCAACCCGCCGACAGTAGTCCAGAGCCCGATCTTGAGAACTTGGCTCAGCTCTTTCATCCTCAGCAGCCCAGCTAGGGAACCTACTTTTTCTTAAGGCGGTAGGTGATGCGCCCTTTGTTGAGGTCATAGGGGCTCAGCTCCACCTTGACCCGGTCGCCGGGCAAGATCTTGATGTAGTTGCGGCGAATTTTGCCGGAGATATGAGCGAGCACGTTGAAGCCGTTGTCCAGATCCACTCGGAACATGGCGTTGGGCAGGGATTCGGTAACGACCCCCTCCATTTCAATGGCATCTTCCTTAGACAATGAGCCCTCCCAAAAACAACATAACAAACAACAGAACAATCCACAGCCGTGACGACACGCGCTGTTAAGAAATGAAAATATACTCCATCTCTTCTATCCTAACCGTTGCAGTCCTTCATCAGGGGATCCCTTAGGACTGAAAAGGCGTGCGATCGGTCAAAATTTCTGCTCCAGACTCGGTGACCAAGACCGTGTGCTCAAACTGAGCTGACCAAGAGCCATCTACTGTGACCACCGTCCATTGGTCTGGCAACACTCGGGTTGCCTCTCCCCCCGCATTCACCATCGGCTCAATGGCCACTGTCATGCCGGAGCGCAGCTTGGGATTGGGCAGATCGCGGGTGCGATAGTTGGGAAACTGCGGCTCCTCGTGTAGGTTGCGCCCCACCCCGTGACCAACATACTGCTTCACCACAGAATAGCCCCGCCCCTCGATGTAATCTTCAATGGCACCCGAGACATCCTGAAGCCAAACGCCGTGGCGCACACAGTCGATGCCCGTCTGCAGGGCTTTGGCCGCAGTATCGATCAGATCCCGAGCTGCGTCGCTCAGGGGTTCCAGGCCGATGGTGATACAGGAATCCGCATGCCAGCCCTCGACGATGGCACCAAAATCCACTTTGACCACATCTCCCGGCTGCACCACTTTACGGGGACTGGGGATCCCGTGCACCACCTCATGGTTGACACTGACACAAACGCAGGCGGGAAAGCCGTAGTAGCCCTTGAAACTGGGCAAAGCATTGAGTTGGGCCACCCGTCTCTCAGCATAGGTATCGATATCTGCCGTAGTCCAGCCCGGCTCTAGGCGCTCCGCGATCTCCTGCAATACTTGGGCCACCACCCGACCGGCCCGCCGCATTTTCTCCACTTCGCGGCGAGATTTGATCTCAATAAGCTGCATGCCCCGCCGCTGGGAGGGATTTCCAGCTCCTGCTCTGATCACGCCGTCCTCCTGAAGCCTTCCAAAAGAGCCTGCAGATGTTCCTGTACGGATTCCACCGGCTGGTTGCCGTTGACCCGTTGCAAGCGCCCCTTGGCCTCATAAAAATCGATCAGGGGAGCCGTCTGCTGCCGATAGACCTCCAGCCGCTTGAGAATTACTGACCGATCCGCATCATCGCTGCGCCCCTGTTCCTGGCCACGGGCCAGCAGCCGGGCCACCACCACCTCATCCGGCACCTCCAAGTTGAGGACGTAGTCGTAATCTTGTCCCAGCTCTTGCAGCAGCTCTTCCAAGGCTTCTGCCTGGGCTAAGGTGCGAGGAAATCCATCCAGGATCCAACCCTGCTCCGGAGACTGCTGCAACTGCCCCTTCACCATTCCGATCAGCACCTCGTCGGGCACCAGCTCTCCCGCATCCATGTAAACCTTGGCCTGGCACCCCAGGGGCGTTTGGGCTTTCACCTCGGCCCGCAACAGATCGCCTGTGGAAATTTTGGGCGTGTGGTAAATGGCCGCCAGCCGCTCCGCCTGTGTACCTTTGCCCGCCCCCGGCGGCCCCAGAAAGATCAACCTCGGCACTACTGTTTGACCATCCCTTCGTAGCGTTGTGAGATGACATAAGTCTGGATCTGCTTGGAGGTCTCGATCGCCACCCCCACCAAAATCAGTAGCGAGGTCGCCCCCAAACCTTGGAAAGTGGTGATGCCGGTTGCCCGTTCCACCGTCGTCGGGATGATGGCCACCGCGCACAGGAACAAAGCCCCCAGCAGCGTCAGGCGGTTGAGGATCCCTTCGACATACTCAGCAGTGGCCTTGCCCGGACGTATTCCCGGAATGCTGGCTCCCATCTTCTTCAAGTTCTGAGCCAGATCCACCGGGTTGATGAGCAAAGAGGTGTAGAAGTAGCTGAAAAAGAGGATCAGCACGAAATAGAAGGGAATGTAGAACCAGGAGGTGGGGGATAGGAAGTTGGCCACCTGCACCAAGGTCAGGTTTTGGGTGTACTGGGCCAAGGCCAGAGGCAGGGACATCACCGAGTAGGCAAAGATGATCGGCATCACCCCCCCTTGGTTTAGCCTCAGGGGCAGATAGCTTTTCTGCTCGCGGAACAGCTTGTTGCCCACCTGGCGCTTGGCGTAGACGATCGGGATCTTGCGGCTGCCTTCTTGGACAAAGACAATGCCGACAATGGTGACCAAAAAGATTGCCAGCAACAGCAAGATGCCACCGATGGTGCTGCTATCGGCACGGGCCAGGCTAATAGTCTGTCCGAGGGCACGGGGCAGAGTGGCAACAATGTTGACGAAGATCAAGAGCGAAGGGCCACTTCCCACCCCTTTCTCCGTGATCATCTCTCCCAGCCACATCACAAACATGGATCCCGCCGCCAGAGCCAGGGTGGTGGAGGCCATGAAGGCCAACTCATTGGTGGTACTGGCAAACTCCCGCACCCAAAAGGAAATGCCAATGCCCTGGATGATGGCCCAAACCAAGGTGACATAGCGGGTGTACTGAGAAATCTGCCGCCGCCCCTGTTCTCCCTCGTTTTTCTGCAGGTTCTCCAAGGCTGGAATGGCCGAGACCAGCAACTGCATGATAATTGAGGCATTGATGAAGGGCAGGATCCCAAGGGCGAAAATTCCCAAAGCAGAAATCCCCCCGCCGGAGAAGACATCCAGCAAGCCAAACACAGGGCTGTTGGCAGCTTCGGCGGCAAAGCGGGCCCGATCGATACTGGGAATGGGGATGTAAATGCCCAGTCTGACCAACAGCAGCAAGCCCAAGGTGAGAAACAGACGGCTGCGCAGGCCAGAGGCCATAGCCATCTGCATAAAGGTCTCTTGGGCAGAGGGGGCGGAACCTCGTGTGTCAACCATAGGGAAGAGAATCTCGCGGGAGCAAAGGGCAAGGTTAGCTATCTACCACTCTACGCTGCTGGTGGAGCAGTCGGCAAAATCAAAGCAAAATCAAAAAAGTGCAACTCAGCGCCACCCGGCAGAAGCCGGCCAGAGCAACGGGAAGAAGGGGTCTAGGATCCCAAGATTTCCACCCGACCTCCGGCTGCCTCGATCTTGGCTTTGGCTGAAGCGGTAATAGCCGCCGCCCTGATCGTCAGGGGCACGCTGACTTCCCCATCTCCCAAGATCTTCAGCGGGCCATCGTTGGTGGTGACGATCCCTCGTTCCATTAAGCTTTGCAGGCTGACCTCGCTGCCGGCAGGCAGATCCGCCAAGGCGCGCAGGTTGACCAGGGTGTATTCCAGACGCCGCCTGTAGCGAGGGAAATGCTTAAGCTTGGGTAAACGCCGGTAGAGGGGAGTCTGGCCCCCTTCAAAGCCGGGCCGTGTACTGCCCCCCTTGCGGGCCTTTTGCCCCCGCATCCCCTTGCCACAGGAGGCTCCCTGTCCAGCAGAGACGCCACGACCTAGCCGCCGCCGCCGCCGCGTCGAACCTGCTTGAGGCCGAATGTCTTCCAGTCGCATGTCTACCTCTAGCTCACTTGCTCGATATACCTGTCCATCACTTGCCAAGTAGGCGGCGCACATCGATGTCTCGGTCTTGGGCCACCTGCTTGAAGGTACGCATCCGCCGCAGCGCATCGATGGTGGCACGGGCATTGTTAAGGGGGTTGCTGGATCCCAGTTGCTTGGCCAAGCTGTTGCGTACACCCGCCAGCTCCAGAACGGTGCGGACTGCCCCCCCTGCAATGACTCCTGTGCCAGGAGCTGCTGGCATGACCAAGACAGTGGCACCGCCGCCTGCCCCCTGCATGGGATGGGGTACGGACAAACCTTTGGTGAGGGGCACCTCAATCAGGTGTTTTTTACCGTCCACAACTCCCTTGCGCACTGCTCCGATCACATCGTTGGCTTTGCCCACGCCAACCCCGACTTGGCCCCGCTCGTTGCCGACCACCACCACAGCGCGGAAGCTCAACTTCTTGCCGCCCTTGACCACCTTGGTGACGCGGCGAATCTGGATGACCCGCTCTTGCCACTCGGTGGGTTGCTCTTCGCGGTTTTTTTTGCTTCTGCGACGTTCCCTCTGCTCAGCCATGTGCTATGTCCTCAGTAGCTAGAACTGTAACCCTGCTTCTCGGGCAGCTTCTGCCAAAGCCTGAACGCGCCCGTGATAGAGCTTGCCCCCCCGATCGAAAACCACGCGGGAAATGCCCATCTGTAAGGCTCGTTCGGCAACTGAGCGGCCCACCAAGGCAGCCGCTTCTTGAGTAGCCGTCCCGGTTTCTTTGAATTTTTCGCGCAGCTCCGTGTCCAAGGTGGAGGCGGAGGTTAAGGTATGCTGGGCTACATCGTCGATCACCTGGGCGTAGATGTGTCGATGGGAGCGAAACACGGCCAGGCGAGGCCGCTCGGCAGTGCCGAAGACTTTGCGGCGAATGCGCCGATGACGACGTTGGGTGGTGATTTTGCGGCTGGCTTTCATAGGCTATTCACTTCTTCGCTTTCCCCGATTTACCTGCCTTGCGGCGAACTTGTTCCCCTAGATAACGGATCCCTTTCCCCTTGTAGGGCTCTGGGGGCCGGACGGCTCGGATACGGGCGGCAGTATTGCCCACCAGTTCTTTATCTGTGCCTGAGACAACAATGATGTTGTTTCCCTCAACGGCAATTTGGATGCCAGGGGGAAAGGGGATCTCCACAGGATGGCTGTAGCCAACGTTCAAAACCAACTTGCTGCCTTGGATGGCAGCCCGGTAGCCCACGCCCACCAATTCCAGCCGCCGCTCAAATCCCTTGGACACTCCGTCTACCATGTTGGCGACCAAGGTGCGGCAGAGGCCGTGCAGTTGGCGGGCAGGACGAGAATCGTTGAGACGGCTGACCGTGAGCATCTGAGCGTTTTGCTGGACTGTGATCAAGGGCGGCAAACTGCGGGACAGTTGACCTTTCGGGCCTTTCACTGCAATGTGTTGGCCGTCGATCTGGATCTCCACCTTGGCAGGAAGGGCGATGGGGCGTCTACCGATACGGGACATGGGAAAAACTCCTGACCAGAGAAAACTTAAGGTCTAGTAGACAAGACAGAGGACTTCACCACCAATGCCCTGCTTACGAGCCTCCCGGTCGGTCATGATGCCGTTGGAGGTGGAGATGATGGCGATCCCAATTCCTCCCAGCACTCGGGGCAGCTCTTTGTGGTTGCGGTAAACCCGCAGGCCGGGTCGGCTCACCCGCTTTAAGCCATTGATGATGGGCCTGCAGTTGCGGCCTTTGCCCTTGTACTTCAATCGCAACACCACTCGGGCTTGGATCCCTTCTCCCTCCTCCTTCCATTCGCTGACGAACCCTTCCTCATGAAGAACGCGAGCGATGCTGCGGGTCATGCGTGTGGCCGGAACTGCCACCGACTCGTGCCGAGCCATGGTGGCATTGCGAATGCGGGTGAGCATATCGGCGATCGTGTCGTTGGTGTGGGCCATCGGTGGGTCAGTGCTCCTCGGAAGATCGATGCAGATCAAGAAAAGTCAGGGTGGGCAACCTAGGAGGCAAAGGGCATGCCAAACGCTTTGAGCAGGGCACGGCCCTCTTCGTCGGTTTTAGCAGTGGTCACAATTGAAATATCCATACCTCGCAACTGATCCACAGAGTCATAGTTGATTTCGGGAAAAATCAGTTGTTCGCGGATGCCGAGGGTGTAGTTGCCTCGTCCATCAAAGGCTTTGGGGCTGACGCCGCGGAAGTCACGGATACGGGGCAGAGCAATGTTGATCAGGCGATCCAAAAACGCATACATGCGCTCCCGCCGTAGGGTTACCATCAGGCCAACCGGCATGCCCTTGCGAATCTTGAAGCTGGCAATTGCCTTTTTGGCGCGGGTGATCACCGGACGCTGACCGGTGATGGCGCTGATCTCGGCAATGGAAGATTCCAGAGCCTTGGCATTTTGGGAAGCTTCCCCCAAGCCGCGGTTGATGACGATCTTCTCCAGGCGGGGCACCTGATGGATGTTGGTGTAGCCCAACTCCTTTTGCAGCTTGGGGACGATGACGGTGTTGTAGTGGATTTGCAGACGCTGGGGCATGGTGGCTTCTCCTTGTGGCTCTGGGCTGGGTCAGAGCCAAACCAATGGTGGAAAGGGATCAAAAGCTTAGTCGAGAATCTCACCCGTTTTCTTAAGGACGCGAACCTTGCGACCATCGGCGGTGATTTGATAGCCGATGCGGCTGGCCACTTCCTGCTTCTTGGAATAGGCCATCACTTTGCAGACGGGAATGGGGGCTTCCTTGGTCTCAATCCGGCCACTTTCTCCTTCTCGCTGAGGTTTGCGGTGGTAGGTAACAATGTTAACCCCTTCCACCAAAACCATGTTGCGCTCGGGAAAAACGCGCAGCACCTCGCCGATTTTGCCCTTATCATCGCCAGAGATCACCTGAACGGTATCCCCTTGCTTGATACGCATTTTGTAGCGCAGGCTGTTGCGGTGCTTGCGAATGCCCGGTCGCCGAACTAAGCGCCGAATTTGGCTGGGTTTGAGGGGGCGAACCATCAGAGTACCTCCGGGGCCAGGGAGATGATCTTGGTGAAGTTTTTCTCCCGCAGCTCGCGGGCTACAGGGCCGAAAACACGAGTTCCACGGGGATTGCCATCATTGTTGATGATCACGGCAGCATTGTCGTCGAAGCGGATGCACATGCCGTCAGGGCGACGTACCGTATCGACGGTGCGGATAACAACGGCCTTGACAACATCGGATTTTTTGACGGGCATGTTGGGCAGGGCATCCTTGACGACACCAATGATCACATCGCCCAAGCTGGCGTAGCGACGGCCACTGCTGCCCAGCACGCGAATACACATCATCTTGCGAGCACCGGTGTTGTCGGCCACCGTCAGCATAGTTTGCTGCTGAATCATAGTTTCTTCACCTCCCTCAGGATTTCGGCAACTTGCCAACGCTTGGTGCGGCTAAGGGGACGGGTTTCCGTGATGCGCACCAGATCCCCTTCTTGACAGCGGTTTTCCTCGTCGTGGGCCTTAAACTTCTTGGTCTTGACGACGATCTTGCCGTACTTCGGGTGAGCAACTCGATTTTCCACAGCAACAACCACCGTTTTTTGCATCTTGTTGCTGACAACAATGCCAATCTTCTCCCGAACAGCCATTACTCCTCCTTGGTTGGGCGTTTGCCCCGCTTACGCTCTCCCTCCACAGTTAGTAGTTGCGCCAGCTTGTGTTTGCGCAGCCGGATGAGATGGGGCTGGTTCAACTGCCGCGTGGCCTGCTGCAAACGCAGCTCAAACAGCTCTTTCTTGACGGCGTAGATTTCGTTGCTCAGCTCTTCGTCCGATAAAGCACGGGCATCAGCAATTTTGGGCATGGGCATGGCTGAACTCTCCTCATACACTGCTGGTGGCCACCTCTGAAGCCGTTGCCTGGGCGGGCTCTGGCTTTTCAAAGTCGGCTTTGGTTACAAACTTGACCTTAATGGGCAGCTTCTGGGCGGCAAGGCGCATGGCCTCGCGGGCGATGGGCTCTGCCACTCCCCCCATTTCGAAGAGGATACGGCCCGGCTTGACGACACAAACCCAGTACTCAGGGTTGCCTTTGCCGGATCCCATGCGGGTTTCAGCAGCTCGCTGAGTAACGGGCTTGTCGGGAAAGATGCGAATCCAGATTTGGCCACCCCGCCGAACATAGCGGGTCATGGCCCGACGGCTGGCCTCGATCTGTCGAGCTGTAATCCAGGCGGGTTCTAGGGCCACAAGGCCGTATTCCCCAAAGTTGATGCGGTTGCCACGGGTCGCTTTGCCTTTCATGCGCCCGCGCTGTTGCTTGCGGTACTTGGTGCGTTTGGGGCTTAACATGGCCGTTCCTTAAGTCAACTGCGATAGGGATCCCTGGACGTTCCGGTGTTGGCCCTCAGGCCTCCTGAGCCGAGCGATCTTCAAAGGTGGGCCGCCGCCGCTGCTGCCGACGTTTGGGCTGTTGCAGGGGAAACTTCTGTTCGTGGCGTTCCTGCCCGGGCAGAACTTCCCCTTTGAAGACCCAGACCTTGACCCCGATGATGCCGAAAGTGGTGTGGGCGAGGTGCTCGGCGTAGTCGATGTCGGCCCGCAAAGTATGCAAAGGGATCCGCCCCTCCCGCGTCCATTCGGTGCGGGCAATCTCGGCCCCGTTGAGACGCCCGGCAATTTGGATTTTGATCCCTTGTACGCCTGCCCGCTGGGCCCGTTGGATTACCTGGCGCACGATGCGGCGAAAAGCAATCCGCCGTTCCAACTGTTGGGCTATATTTTCCGCCAGCAAGGTCGCTTCGGCGTCGGCACGGGTGACCTCTACTACATTGATGCGAATGGTTCGTTCGCCGCCACCTCGTGAACCAGGGCTTTGTCCCGCTAGCGCGGACAGCTCTTTCTGTAGACCTTGGCGCAAAGTCTCTAGGCCGGATCCGCCCCGACCCACAACTACCCCAGGGCGAGCAGCGCGGATCTCTAGGTCAATTTGATCTGCTTTGCGTTCAATTTGGATATCGGCCAAGCCAGCACTGCTCAATTGCTGGGTCAGGTAGGTGCGAATCTGATCATCCTCCTGTAACAGGGCTGGATAGCGGGCTGGATCGGCAAACCAGCGGCTGCGATGTTCTTTAATCACGCCGAGGCGGAAACCGGTGGGGTGGATCTTCTGTCCCATGGTGGTTAAGGGGTAGAGGTCTGGGAATACGGAAGGTTAGGAAGCTGTCACCACTTCAGCTCCTATGGGCCGGACGGCGATGGTGATGTGACAGGTGCGCTTGCGAATGGGGTAGGCCCGCCCTTGGGCGCGGGGGCGAAACCGTTTCAGGACGGGCCCCTGATCAGCATAGGCCTGGCTGATCACCAGATCCCAGGGATCCAAGCCGTTGTTGTGCTCTGCGTTGGCCACCGCCGAGCGCAGCACCTTACGAACCGGCTCACAGGCAGCGTAGGGCATGAACTCCAAAAGAATCAGGGCATCGGCATAGGTGCGCCCACGGATCTGATCCAACACCCGCCGCACTTTAAAGGGGGACATACGGATATAGCGGGCTACCGCTTTAACCTCAGGGGATGAATCGGCCATGGCCCTCTCCTTGCCTACTCGATACTTTCCTGTTCGTTATTCCTCTCAACGGCGAGCGGCTTTTTTGTCGCTCCCCGCGTGACCGCGGAAGGTACGGGTGGGAACGAATTCCCCCAGCTTGTGACCCACCATCTGATCGGTGATGTAGATGGGCACGTGTTGCTTGCCGTTGTGAACGGCGATGGTGTGGCCGATCATGACCGGCAAGATGGTGCTGGCCCGCGACCAGGTCTTGATCATGTGCTTCTCGTTGCGCTCGTTCATCTTCTCCACCTTGAGAAGCAGCTTGGCATCCACAAAGGGGCCTTTTTTCAGCGAACGTCCCATAAGAACCTCAACCGTTTGATAAGCAATTCACTGTCGAAAAAGCTTCGGGGAGCGAATGGCCAGCGGCTACTGAGCAGCCCTTCCGCCCTTGTCCCGGCGGCCTCCGCGACGGCGACCGCGCACGATGAATTTGTTGCTGGGCTTGTTGCGTTTGCGGGTCTTGTACCCCAGGGTGGGCTTGCCCCAAGGGGTGACAGGGGTACTGCGGCCTATGGGGGCTCGCCCTTCCCCGCCGCCATGGGGATGATCCACAGGGTTCATCACCGAGCCACGCACCTTGGGACGGCGCCCCAACCAACGGCTACGACCCGCCTTGCCCAGGCTGATGTTGTTGTGGTCAACGTTGCCCAGTTGGCCGATGGTGGCGTAGCACTCGCCGCGGATCATGCGGACTTCGCCGGAGGGCAGCTTGAGGGAGACATATTTGCCTTCTCTGGCCACCACTTGAGCGCCAGCCCCGGCGGCGCGAACGATCTGCCCGCCGCGACCGGGATACAGCTCCACATTGTGAACCACCGTTCCCAAGGGGATCCGCTCCAGGGGCATGGCATTGCCGATCTCAAAGGGGGCCTCTGGCCCGGCCATGATGGTGGCTCCCACCTCTAGGTTGCGGGGAGCGAGGATGTAGCGTTTCTCTCCGTCTTCGTATTCCACCAAGCAGATGTGGGCGCTACGGTTGGGATCGTACTCCACAGTTTTGACGGTCGCCGGGATCCCCCGCTTGTCGCGACGGAAGTCGATGATGCGGTAAAGCCGCTTGTGGCCACCACCGCGGTGCCGGCAGGTGATGACGCCACGGTTGTTGCGCCCTTTCTTGCGGTGAATAAATTGCAGCAGCGACTTTTCCGGTCTGGGCCGCTTGCCGTTCTCGTCACGGGACAGCTCCTCGAAGTCAGAGACCGTCATGTGACGGGTGCTGGGGGTGTAAGGTCGGAGAGTACGAATGCCCATGGCTCGGGTAGGGGTGGGGGATGGGATGACAACAACTCAAAAAGGGGGGTTAGGTGTCCGGGAAGAGGGTAATGGAATCTCCCTCGGCCAAGGTCACAATGGCTCGCTTGGGACGGGTGCGATAGCCAACGAAGCGGCCCACCCGCCGCTGCTTGCGCGGGGGCTTCAGGGTGTTGACGGAAGTGACTCGCACGCGGAACATTTCTTCGACAGCAGCTCGGATGAGCGGCTTGGTGGCAGTGGGCAGCACTTCAAAGACGTATTTGCGCTGCTCCTTCAAGGCGGTTGCCTTTTCGGTGATGACGGGGCGCAACAGGACGTCGGCCAGGATCCGCTTGCTCTCAGTCATCGCTTTCCTCCTCTGCTGGGGCTGTTTCGGCCTCTTCTACCGTTGACGGCTCTGCTCCTTGAGCCAGTTCTTCTGCTGGATCTTGGGGCTCTTCGGTTTGCTCTTCTGGCCCCTGCGGATCTGCTGGACGTCCTTGGAGGGCAGCTTGGTTTTCCTGGGCCTCAGGTTGGGCTGGGGTTTGCTCTGCTTCCTCGTGTTCGCTTTCTGGAACGGCCTGATCTTCCGGCCCATCTCCGGGCAGGGCCTGATCTTCGGCTAGGTCGGCCTGAGGTGCATCCTCAGAGGGAGTCTCCAGAACTGCCGGCGCAGCGTCGGATCCCCAACGGGCCTTGAGTTGCTCTAGGGCAGAAACGGTGATCAGCACCCAATCGACGTTGAGCAGATCGAAGACGTTGATCTGATCCAGGCCAATCAGCTTGACGCGGGCGATGTTGCGCACAGCCCGCTCTACCGCTTCCGAGCGTTCGGCAACGATGAGCAGAGCCGATTGATCTTCCATCACCCCCCAGCGCAGCAAAGCCTGGGCCACAGCACGGGTTTTGGGCGGGTTGAGCTGCTCCTGGAAATCCTCCACGACGATCAGGTCTTCCACCCGACTTTGCAGAGCGGTGCGCAGGGCCAGTTGCCGTTCTTTGCGGTTCATGGCCAGGTTGTATTCCCGCTTGCGGGGGCCGAAGATCACCCCCCCTTTGCGCCAAAGTGGGGAGCGGATGGAGCCGGCACGGGCCCGACCGGTGCCTTTCTGCTTCCAAGGCTTGCGACCGCCGCCGCGCACCTCAGCTCGGGTCTTGGTGTGGGCGTTGCCCTGACGAGCATTGGTCATCTGCCGGCGCAGTGCCAGATAGAGGATGTGGGCGGCTGTTTCGGGACGAGCAACTTTGAGGCTCAGCTCCGCGCTGCCCACCGTTTCCCCTTGCCAATTTTTCACCACACAACTTGCCATGGTTCCCTCGTCTTTGCGGATGCCGGTCAACCTTGGTTTCACCCAGGGATCCCTCCCCTAACGCTTGTTGCCCACCTGCTTGGCAGGGGTGATCTCCAGCAGCCCTCCTTCTACCCCGGGCACGCAACCCTTGATCACCAGCAGATCCCGCTCTGGATCCACCTGCACCAACTGCAATTTGCGGGTGGTGACTCGGCCACCTCCCAACCGCCCCGCCATGCGCATCCCCGGAAACACGCGGCCTGGGGTTGTACCGGCGCCAATGGAGCCCGGTCGGCGGTGGTTTTTGGAGCCGTGGGACATGGGGCCACGACCGAAGTGGTGGCGCTTTTGATAGCCGGCAAACCCTCGCCCGATGGAGGTACCGGCCACATCCACCAATTGGCCAGGGGAGAACATCTCGACGGTAATTTTCTGCCCCAACTGGTAGGCTTCTGGCTGGTCAACCCGGAACTCCCGCAGGTGGCGCAGCAGCTCTGTCACCCCCGCTTTGGTGAGGTGGCCCCGCTGCGCCCGCGTGAGATGCTTTTCGGCAGTGGGCAAGTAGCCCAACTGAATGGCGTTGTAGCCATCTGTGGCTTGAGTTTTGATCTGGGTCACGGTGCAAGGCCCCGCCTGCACGACAGTGACCGGAATGGCCAGCCCTTCTGGAGAGAAGATCTGGGTCATGCCGACTTTTCTTCCGAGGATGCCAAGTGCCACAAGAACCTCCAATCGAGCCTGAACGACTCGTTTTCATCAACTGAGAGCCAGCTCACTCCGACAATCGGCTAGCCGTTCGCGAAGCGGGCCGTAGGCCAATGGCTCAGTTAGCCGGATGGATAGGCATACAGCAATAGCGTGGCAGCAGGAAGCTCAAGACAAAGCTGAGTCTGCCGGCTGAGGCGAAAGAGCAAGGTAGGGATCCCCCGAGGCCAAGTTCAGCGCCGGCAACGCTGAGCCTTTTGCTTAGTTCACCCCCAAAGCTGCACGCCAAACTGCTTTTGTTGAGAGCTGCTCAGACTTACCTGCTAAAGAGGCAGTATCTGGTGTAGCAGCGCGCCGGGTCGCCAAAGCGGATGGACTCAGTTGGCAACGGAAAACAATCATAATGAAGCGAAGGCCCGTTTGTCCAGACTTTTGCTGAGAAAATGGGTTGGTTGGAGAGGCCGGAGAGAGTAAGGGCAGCTCAAGTGGAAGAAAAGAGCCATTGGCCAGGGAAGCCATCTCCCTTCCAAAGTGTGATGGGCTGGGCAGGCAGTGGGCTGACCCAGGCTTGTGTGGATCACTATCGAAGTTTGTTGCAGGCGGGATCCGATCCGGGCCGGGTCTTGTTTTTGGTGCGGAGTCAACGGCAAGCGGATGAGGTGTTGCGGCGCTTGCAGCAGTCCAGTTCGGGCTTGGTGGGGCCGTGGCGGATCGAGACGTTCTTGCAGCGGGTTGGGCGCTCTCTGGCCGATCATTGGCCGCAGGTGTGTGCCCGCCTTCCTCAGTTGCCTCCTCAGTTTGAGCCGATCCCCTTGGCCAAAGATCTCACTCAATTTCTCTGCGAACGAGCCTGCGCTTTGTGCCCTCGGCATGGGGAAGCCTTTGCCGGGGTCGGGCTCAAGGAGTTCCAGATCTGGGATCAGATCAGCAGTGCTGCTTATATTGCGGGGGCTTCGGGTTTGCCGGCAGAGGTGGTGGGATCCCAGCTGGCCCGGGCTTGGCCCGAGGAGGCAGATCCGCGGCGGGCAGAGGCTTTGCAGGCAATGGGCTGCTGTGTGGGGCGGCTGTGGGAGGCAGCACTTCGGTTGGGATCCCTGGATTTTGGCCTGCAAATTCGGCTGTTTGGCGAGCACATCCTGCCGCTGGCGGAGTTTTGGCAAGAGTGGGATCACCTGATTGTGGATCAGGCGGAAGACAGTTGTGCCGTGGCGCTGGAGTTTTACCGGCAGGGGCAAGCCCATTTGCAAAGCCAATTTTTCAGCTACACCCTCGGCGGCGGGGTCTCTTTGACCGGGATCCCAGAGGCAGTAGCTGACTTCTTGATGGCAAAAACGCAGGTTCGGTTTCTGGAGGGGAGCCATCGCGCTTCAGCAGGCATGATCCGCTTAGGGGTGCAGATTGCGCGGGTGTTGGATCCCCAGTTTTCTCATCCGCTGCCCGAGCCGCAGGGGGGAGGACTGCCGCTGGTGCAAACGCTGGAGGAAGAGACCCAGTTTGCGGCAGTGGAGGTGATGGTTGCTCAAATTCGCCGGCTTTTGGGGGCCGGGATCCCGGCCCATCGCATTGCTGTTTTGCTGCCCCGTATGGATGTGGGGGTGAGCCTGAGCTTGCAGGAGCAGTTGTCGGAAGTGCCGGTTTTGTCGATTGCCCCCTTCCCGGCGTTGATCCGCTATCCCTTGGTGCGGGCGGTGCTGACGGCAGCAGAATTGGCCCATCCCGAGTGGGGTGCTTTTCCCACTTTGCCGGCTTGGCGGCTGATGTTGAGCTGGGTGCTGGGGCTGGATCCCATCCGGGCAGCTCTGTTGGCCGAAGATACCTGGGATCCGGTGGGGCGTTCTCTGCGTCCCCGAACGGCAGTACGGCAGCCGGAGCGGGTGGGGTTTGCCAACCTGGAGCGCTACCAGCGACTGTTCGATTGGCTGCGCGGCTATCATCCCGGCCCTTCATTGGCCGCTTTCTTCCAGCAGTTTTTTGCCGATCACTTGGCCTCGGTGATTGCTTCCCCTCAGGATCAAGAGCTGCTGCGCGTGTTGATGGAAGCGGCACGGCGGTTTCGTCAGGCCTTCCCTGCCGAAGGGGATCCCGCCTTTTTGGCCATGATCCGCTCGGGACAGACCCCCAGCAGCAGCCGCTTCGAGCCCGACTATTCCCGTTACTTGGTAGTTGCAACTCCGGGGGCCTACATCACTCGGGGTTTGGAGGCGGATTACCAATTTTGGTTTGATATCACCAACCCCAGCTGGTCCCGCTCCCTCTGGCATGTGCTCTACAACAGCCGTGTGCTGACGCCGGAATGGGACGGGGAGGTTTTCGATGCGGCGCGGGATTTACAGGCGCGTCAACAGATTTTGGCCCGCACGCTGCTGAACCTCTGTTGCCGCACTCAGAAGGGGCTGTGGCTGGTGCGCTCCAATTTTAATTATCGCGGCGAGGAGAACACCAGTATTCTGGACTACCTGATTTTGAAGGGGTTGAAGGCCATGGCAACCGCCGGCTAAGGGAGAGCCTATCCTGAAAGGGTGCTGGCAACTCAGGCCTCCAAGAAATCGGGGGATGCACTGCAGGAATGGTCAAAGGCAAGGGTTTTAGAAGAGCGGCGCAGCCGCCCCTCTTATTGTGGGGGTAGGAGTCGGCGGCAAAGTGTCTTAATCTTGTTTGAAACAACGATAAAGCAATACAGCAGAGCCTTTCCAAGAAATGGCTGGCCGGGATCCCTCTCAGGCAGGGGTAAGACTGATGACCTTGGGTGGCGCAGAGGGCCGGCGTCTCAAGCCGGCTGGAAACGGCTGTGGGCATTCCCTCTGTCTTCCAACACAGTCGAGTATCGAGTAGAGTGGGGGCGCCTGCTTTGATTTGGATTGGGTTTTATGAATCCAGCTACCCCTCCTGCTGCGCCCTCGTCCCGCCGCTTTCCCCTTCGTCCCGTAGCAATGGTGGCCCTCACTGCCGGCTTCTTGGCGGGGTTAGGAGCGGGGGGCTATGCCTTACTGCAGCGGCTACGGCTGCAGATGCACCGGGATCTGATCTTCTATCGGTACACCGTCTTTTCTGAGTTTGGCTATGGAGGCTCGCCAGCGTTCGATCCCGGCCAAAGTGATCGCTGGTTTCCTCTTACCTATCCGGTGTTGGCCCGCTGGGGGGGATCCGCCGACCCGAGCCGCCGCAGCTACGCCTTCTACACCTTGCAAAGCCATGGCCTGCCCTACAGCCGTTGGTGGTTGGAGGATCGGCTGCGGCAAAATTCGGCTCAGTTTTTCGCCCCAGCAGCTTTGTTCGGGGGCTATGACTACTCAAGCGGGCAGGAGATTGCGCCTCAATACGAGCTGTTTGGGCTGGATCGGCCAGAGTCGGTGCAGCGCCTCACCGAGCTGGCCTTGGCCGGGATCCAAGCCGATAGCCCCGAGTGGAGTTTTAATCTCAACTGGCTCAACAGCTTGCTGACCCAAGAAGAATTTCCCTTGCGAGATCAGGTCTACAGAGCGCTGCTCCCCGCCTTGGAAAGCAGCTCTCCGCAGCGGGCAAAGAAACTCTTGAGCGCCTTGCCCTACGAGGAGGAAAGGATCCCCTCTTGGGCGCTGTCGCAGGTGCAGGCGGTGCGGCAGCGGGTTGCGGGGAATGTTTCTCCATACACTGATGTTTATGGGCGTGCCGGCCAAGTGTTGATCCTAGAACAGCCGACGGTGCAAACGGTGCGCCCTTTGTACGAAGATTTACCGCCCCCATCCCGACACTTTTTTCTGCTGCAGATAGCGGATCCAGAAACTCTCCCCCCTGCCGCTCAGGTGTTGCTGCGCAGCGTGGTGGGCGATGATGCTGACCCGCAGCGGTTTTTGGCGGCGGCTCTTCTCTACTTAAAAGGGGATCCCAGCGGGGAGCCGCTGCTGCAGAAGGCTCTCAACGAGGACTTTGCCTCTCTTCACGGCATCGACGACCACCTGGTTTTGCTGCAGTTGGCAGAAGCTTTTCCCAATTCCCGCTTTACGCAAGCTTGCCGGGAATACGCCCGCATTCGGGGGGGCAGCTATTTTGGCCATTCCCTCTACAACCCCGAGACCGGCGAACCGATCCCGCGGCCTTTCCCCCCGGCAGAGGAAGAGACCCTTTGGCGGACTTGGCTGACCGTCTACCCGAATCATCCCGGTGCCGACGATGCCCTCTTCTGGCTGACACGCACCTTGGAGTGGCAGGGCAAAAGGGAAGAAGCACTGGTCCTTTTGGCCAATTGGCTGGCGGATCCCTTCGGCGATGGAGACATGCGCTACGTCTTGCGCCGCCGCCTGCTTTTGCTCTTAGACAGCGGTGCAACCCCCAGCGAGTTGCAAGCTTTTCTCGACCGCCACGGCGAGCATCCTCTGGCCGCCGCCGTCCGCTATGCTCTGGCGGTTCGCTTCGCCCGCGAACACCGCTACGACCTAGCCCTGCAGCTGACGGAAAATCTGGCTTTGGATGCTGTGTTGGATCGCTACCCCTTGCTGGATGGCGGCTACTGGCTGGACGACTGGGATCCCGTGCCCGCCAGCCGCACCCCTCTGCAACCGAAAATCCAGGCCCAACGAGAACGCTGGCGCCAATTGAGCCGTTGGCAAGCCCAATCCACTCCCCAACAACGCTATCAACTGGCCGCCCACTGGGCCGCTGCCGACGGTTGGCGCAATGGGTACCTGTGGCTGTTTAACCAAACCCGTGCCGGTGGCCTGAGTGGGGATGCTGATGGAAGCGCGCCGCCGCAACCAGCTTCCTCCAGTTCTCTATCGGACTATCAGCGGGCCAATCACCATGCTGTAGCAGCAGAGTTACTCGGCTCTGTGCTGGCGGATCCCACCGCCCCTGCCCATCTTCAGGAAGAAAGCCTGTACCGGCAGGTGCTGATCCTCTACCGCCAGTACACCACCTACCCTCCCGAGGAAACGGCAGCCATCTATCCGCTGCCGGGCTTCCCCCCAGGAGTGACAGAAGATACCAGCTTGTTCGACACGTCACTGCCGGACTACGTGGATCCTGGCAGCCTCAGCTACAGCTACTTTCTGGAAGCCAAAGCCCTGCAGGATGGCTATGCCCGCCAGGCGATCTACGCCGGCAATGAGCTGCTGAACCGCTTCCCCCAGAGCCGCCATGCTGGGGATGTGCTCATGGCTCTGTACGGCCTGACGGGAGATGTCGCCTTCCTAGGACGGCTGCTGACGCAGTTTCCTGATAGCGAGCGCGCTCTGGAGGCAGCGCTTGAGCTGGGGCCCGTCAGCCACTGAGTCTTTAAGCGTACCGCAGCTTTGCAGCTTTATAGCCTCTTCACAGAGCCTTCATGAAAGGCAAATAGGGGTATTCTTGGACGAGAGCTGTCTTGCGAGATCCAGGGAGAAAGGCTTTATCTCCCCTTTGTCTCGGCGGATCTGGACTAGCTTGGGTTGAGTTTCCTTGGGCTGCCATGGGCTGATGGATCCTGCCACCTTTCTGGAGCACTATGGGTTTGAGCTGGAAGGTCAACCCAGCCAGGTTTGGGTGGAGCGCTGGAGCCAGTTGTTCCCGGATCTTTGGATCCCGGCAGCCTTGCTAGAAGCCCTCTACCAGGGGCGGTACAAGGCCGCCTCTGTGGAGCAGCTTCTCCGCCTTTGGCAGCGTCGCGGCTCTCCTCATCTTACCTTTCCCCCAGAAATCGGCCAGTTCCTTTGGCAGGAGCAGCAGGAGCGGATCCGCTCTTTGGCTGCGGCTGCCTTTGCCTGTTCTCCTCTGCCGCCGGTACCCCCCGCGGGATCCCTGTTTTCCCGAGAACCGGCCATATCTCTAAACTTGTTGTTGGAGCAGTTGCAGGAGCTTCCCCCCAAGCTGCGCCGCCTGCTCGCCCAGTCCCCTCGTGCCAGTGGGACAGAGTCCTCATCGTTCGCGACAGAGGTGCAGAGCACATTCCCGGAGATTCCGCAGACGGTCGTTGACCCGCCAACTCCTGCCGAGCCTCCTCAGGGACAGTCTTGATGGGTTTGCCACCTTTTCCTCAGGGATCCCCGCCATGACCTTTCCCCTTGATTGCGACAGCGGTGCAGAGCACATTGCCTCCTTGCCCTGTGGGGTGATCACCGTCAGCGACACGCGCACCCCTGAAACCGATCACAGCGGCCAGTTTATCTGCACAGCCCTCCAGGAGTCCGGCCACCGGGTGGAGAGATATTGCATTCTCCGAGATGAACCGCAGCTCATTCGAGAGCAGGTTCAGGATTGGGCCGGATCCCTGCCGGTGATCTTGTTGAATGGTGGCACAGGCATCGCCCCCCGCGACACCACTTACGACGCCATCGAGGCTCTCCTGGAAAAGACCTTGCCCGGCTTTGGGGAGATCTTCCGCCAGCTCAGCTATGCCCAGATTGGCAGTCGGGCCATCGCCTCTCGGGCCATCGCCGGGATCCACGGAAAGTGCTTGATCTTTTCCATGCCTGGCTCCCCAGCAGCCGTGCAACTGGCTATGCGCAGCCTGATCCTGCCGGAGCTACCCCACCTGGTTAAGCAACTGCACCAGGGCAAGCATTGAGGCAGCAGGCCGTCTTAGTGATCCCCTCTTAGGCCAAGAGGGCAGTCGCCTTGGCAAGAGCCTCCTCCCGCAGCAGAGCGGCTTTATCGGTGCGCTCCCAGGGCAGATCCAGGTGAGTTTGCCCGAAGTGACCATAGACCGCTACATTTTGGTAGAAGCGTCCCCCCCGTTGGCGGGGCAGCTCCCGCAGTTGGAACTGGGCCAAAATGGCTGCCGGCCTCAGATCGAAGTGGCGCTGCACCAGCCGCAACAGCTCTTCGTCGGGGATGCGCCCTGTGCCAAAGGTTTCCACCAAAATGTTGATGGGGCGGGCTACCCCAATGGCGTAGCTCACCTGCACTTCACATTTTTGCGCCAAGCCAGCTGCCACGATGTTCTTGGCCACGTAACGAGCCGCATAGGCAGCGCTGCGATCCACCTTGGTGGGATCCTTGCCGGAGAAGGCCCCGCCCCCATGGCGAGAATAACCGCCGTAGGTATCGACGATGATCTTGCGCCCGGTCAGGCCCGCATCTCCCTGAGGGCCGCCGATGACAAACTTGCCGGTGGGATTGGTAAGGAAGCGGGTGTGGCTATCCGGCTTGATGGGCAGCTCGGCAAACACCGGCGTGACCACTGCCTCCCAGAGATCGGCGCGGATCCGCTCTTGCACCGCCGCCTCTTCCGTAATGGCGCCAATCGTGGGTGTGTGCTGGGTGGAGATGAGCAGGGTGTGAATGCCCACCGGGCGACCTTCCTCATAGACCACAGTCACCTGCGTTTTGCCATCCGGGCGCAGATAGGGCAGGGTGCCGTTTTTGCGAACCGTGGCCAACTGGCGGCTGAGGCGGTGGGCCAAGCTAATGGGCAAGGGCATCAACTCGGGAGTTTCATCGCAGGCAAAGCCAAACATCAACCCCTGATCCCCGGCCCCGACCAAGTCGAATTGATCTTCCTGGGAGCCGCGACTTTCCAGGGCCATGTTCACCCCTTGGGCAATATCGGGAGATTGCTCATCGAAAGCCACCAACACCGCGCAGCTTTCTGCACAAAACCCATTCTTGGCATCGGTATAGCCAATTTCGGCCACCTTGTCCCGCACCAGACGGGTGAAGTTGACCTGCGCTTGCGAGGTGATCTCCCCGGTCAACAAAACCAGGCCCGTATTGACCACCACCTCGGCGGCCACCCGACTGAGGGGATCCGCCGTCAAGAGGGCATCCACGATGGCATCGGAGATCTGATCGCAGATTTTGTCGGGGTGCCCCTCCGTCACCGACTCCGAGGAAAACAAGAACGACTTGGACAACGAACCTTCTCCTTATAAGCTAGAACTGAGAACCTGAACAAAAAACAAGGCTCACCCGCTCGTTCATTATCCGTCGGAGAAAGAGCCGGCCAGGGATCCCCAGGTGCTCCGCACCAGCCCCAACTCAGCCAGAGGAAAGGCCCAGCAACCAGCAAGCGTTCTGCACCGCTGACGCACCAGCACTGCCGCGAAGGCCTTGCCTCGCTGCCGCGACCAGAGCTATGGGAGCTGCTAAAGGATAAAGTTGCCAGAAAAGTCCCCCGCCAAAGAGGGCTATCCTCTAGAGAAAACTTTATTGCCTTTATCTTTCGGTTACTGACTAACCGCAGGAATTGGCACCGTAGCGGAGGCTTCCGCCGGGTTGCCGCAGCTTCATTGGGCCTGGTCCCTCAGTCTGCTCTGGATAAAGAACGGAACTTGTCCCTATAGTACCCCCAACCTCCGCCCATTTGTCAAAAAAATAAGCTGTGGGCGGCTTCAGCCAAACAGACCCTGCCACCAGTCTGTCCCCTGAGCGGCTTTGAGAAAGAATGCGCCGGCCAAGCCCAGGGGGGAGAGAACGCCGAGAAAGCCAACTGTCCCCAATCCCCAAGCCAAGCGGTGCAGATGCTTTTTGTCGGCAGGATTTGGCGTCGTTTCGGCTGAGATGGCCAACAGGGATCCCAAGGCTGCCAATAGGGATCCCCCCAGACCTGCAAAGTAGCTGGGCGCTAGCCACGGTTGCAACTCGGCGGCAGATACGACTTGGATGCGGGGCAAGACTTGAAAACACCCTATTGCCAGCACTGCCCAGATGAAGCAGTACATTAGCAGGCTATCTCGGAAAGCAGCAGCCGGTTCTCTCATGATCCCAGCCAATGCAACCAGATGAGGGATTAGGATAAAGGCGGTTCACTGTGGGGAACTTGGGTTTGCCCCGACGGTCGCGCCAGTGGTGCAGTTCCCCTGCCGTAGGCACAGCACCTTCCCCTCAGCTTGTGTGGCGAATCTCAATTTTTATGATTATGGCCCAACCCGCCCTGTCTGGCTGGCCTGCACCGGCTTCGGGATCCCAGCCCCTGCCCCCCTCGACAACAGAACTTGAGGCTGCTTGCGATAGCTCACCGGGCACAGAGGCTGACCCAAACTGGCGGCATCGCCAAAGAATGCAAAAACGCCAGCAGATCCAGCGGCAGCGTCTGTCGGGCATGCGAGATGACAAGGGCTTGATCATCGTGCACACGGGGCAGGGCAAGGGCAAGACCACGGCTGCCTTTGGCATGATCTTCCGCGCCCTCGGCCAGGGGCTGTCGGTGGGGGTGGTGCAATTTATCAAGGGGGCCTGGGATCCGGGGGAAGCCAAGCTGTTGCGAAAGTTGGCCGAGCATCCAGAGCTGGGCCTGGGGAAAATAGCCTTTTACGCCATGGGAGAGGGCTTTACCTGGGAAACCCAGGATCGGGAGCGGGACATCGCCCATGCACAGGCGGCCTGGGAAAAGGGGCGGGAGCTGTTCACCAGCGGGGAGTTTCAGTTGGTGCTTCTGGATGAGATCAATGTCGCCCTCAAGTTGGGATATCTCTCGCCGGACAGGGTGTTGGCCGGGCTAGCGGAGAAACCGGAGCGGGTTCACCTGATCTTGACGGGGCGGGGCGCGCCGGCAGCGTTGATCGACCGAGCCGATCTGGTGACGGAGATGACTTTGGTCAAGCATCCCTTCCGTGACCAGGGGATCAAGGCGCAAATCGGCATCGAGTTCTAACCCTTGGGCAGGAAAGATGGCCATTCTGCTGGCGGCGGCAGCAAGCGGCAGCGGCAAAACCACCATCACTCTGGCTCTGTTGGCCGCTCTGAGGCGACGGGGCCTGCGCATCCAACCTTTCAAGGTGGGGCCGGATTACATTGATCCTCTGTTTCACACGGCGGTGAGCGGGATCCCCTGTCGCACTTTGGATCCCTTCTTGACCGACGAGGACTTTGTGCAGCGCTGCTTTCGCCACCATTGCCAGGGCAAGGATGGAGCCATTGTAGAGGGGGTGATGGGCCTCTTCGATGGGCGAGCGCCTGGATCCCTACCCCTCCCCGAGGGCGGAACGGAGCCTTTTTTTGCCAGCAGCGCCCATGTGGCCCGCCTGCTCGGGATCCCTGTGGTGCTGGTGATCGATGGCAGCGGCATGGGAACGACGGTGGCCGCTTTGCTCTACGGCTTGAGCCGCTGGGATCCCCGCCTCTCCATTGCTGGGGTGATTTTCAACCGGGTGGCCTCGGAGCGGCATGGACAAATCTTGCAGCAGGCAGCGGCTGCAGCGGGGATCCCAGTCTTGGGCCAGTTTCCCCGGCGGGAGGATTTGCGGTTGCCCAGCCGACACCTGGGGTTGGTGCCTGTCTCAGAACTGGATCACTTCCCCCACTGGCAAGCTGCCTGGGCCGAGCTGGCCGAGCAACACGTCAATTGGGATAGCCTATTGCCCCTCATTCGGAGGCTTCCTCCAGCGGTAGGAGAGCTGTGGCCAGGGATCCCCCCTCTCACCGAAAGGACTCCGCCCCGCCGCTGCGAACAGGTACGGGTGGCGGTGGCCCAAGACCACGCCTTTAACTTCTACTACGCCGACAACTTGGATCTGTTGCGGGCCTGTGGGGCCGAGCTGCTGGAGTATTCCCCCCTCCAGGTGGGACTATGGCCGCCGGATCCCTGCGACGGCGTGCTGCTGGGGGGAGGGTTCCCGGAATTGTTTGCAGCACCTCTATCTGAGAGAATTAACCAACAACCTCCCCCGCCCACCCACCCACCCCTCTACGCCGAGTGCGGCGGACTGATGGTGCTGGGCCAATCCCTTACCGATTTTCAGGGAAAGACCTACCCGATGGCCGGGCTGTTGCCCATCACAGTAGACATGGCCGACCGGCTGTGTTTGGGCTACCGCGCAGCTGCCGTTTTGCGCCCAACCCTGCTGGCCCCAGCCGGGGATCGCCTGCGCGGGCATGAATTTCACCGCTCCCGCAGCACCCCCATCTCCCCCAGCCCAATCTATGGCTGGGGATCCCCCGCCCAGCTTCAACAGGAAGGATGGGCCACCGAGCGCCTTCACGCTTCGTACCTGCATCTGCACTGGGGATCCCGTCCTGATTTGGCCCTGAGATTATTACAGAACTTCTTAAGAATCTCGAAAGGGGATCCCTAAAAAACCGTGCCATCGCTGAGCAGTTGGATGGGGGGAGAAGCATCTGGCCTGAGCTGGGCAGCGATTTGCCGCCCTGCCGTCCAGGTTCCCCCTTGCAGTATTTTCACCAGGGGCAACTCCTGGGCAGAGCAGCCAAGCCTTTCCCGGATTAAGGAGGCAACTTGATCCAGCAAAATCACCGTCAGGGCCCGCCACTCCACAATCACCGTCGAATCTGGGGGATGCGGTTGCTGCCCAATCTCCGGCTGCTTGAGCTGGATCACCCCCAAATCCACAAACAGCCCCCCGTTGCGATACTCCGCCAAACCCGTCAGCTCATCCAAACCCCAGATCGGGATCCCCTCCTGCTGCAACGGCTCCAGCAGGGAATAGGTCATCCATTGGGACAACTTGTGAAAAGGCACCCAATGGCTCCCCGGCTCCGTTTGGGGCAGGTGGGGATAGGGCCAGACATCCCCCAGAGGGATCCCGGCCAGCGAGACTCGCCCAGGCCAAATGGGGCCAACCCCCCTCTGAACCGCCTGTAAGACCTGTGCTGCCTCGATCCCACCGCTGGGATCCTCAGGCTGGATGGCGTCCCACAACCGGCCAGGACGGGGAAGATTGTGACCGGATCCAAAGTAATGAGGTTGAGCCCACAAAGCTTGTGCCAACCTTTGCAGCAGTTGCCAGCGCCCCTCCAGTCCCAGCAAAGGATTTTCCGATCCCACCTGGAAAGCTGCTGCCAAATCCGCCAAGGTGATCCGCTCCAGGCCCGCCGCATCCACCTGCAGAGGCTGCTGGGGATCGCTGGAAAACCCACCTCGCCAGAACCAGTCGAAACTGGCCAAGGCCAAACCTTCGGAACGACCCACCACCGCCTGACCTTCTGGATCCCGGTACTTCCAGGCAGAGCCTGCCCCTGCGTCCAGCAACACGCTGACGATGGCCAGATCCCACTTGCATCGCAGCCGCTCCAGCGGATCCATGTCTTTAAGTCGATTTTCCAAACGGGCTAGGCGCTCCCCGGATCCCACCTGAAAATGTTGCCAGCGGCTGTGGAAGGGAATTTCCCCGTTGGGATAATGGGCCCGCATTGTGGTGATCACATAGTCGGCTACGGATCCCATCTGATTCAGGTCGAGGCGAAAGTGCTCTGATTCACCGGCCAAAACCCTTTCCAATAGCAACTGACAGCGATCCCGAATGGCTTGGGGACTCTGCAAATAAGCCACTCGTTTTTCCAGATCAACAGGTGTCAGCATCAAGCCGTTCCTTCTCAATTGTCCATGCCGAGAATTTTCTCAGCATAATCGGGCGGGAACCCACCTTGATCTGCATTCGTCTGCAAGCCTTGGCCCACTTGACACTCCCGCCGGTCTCTTGTCAAAAGACCGCGTCTTACTTCGCGATCGGTGAGACCCTTGCAAGAGAAAGCTTTGAGGCAACTGTCCTGCTGACGCGAGCAGCCGCTGAGCCATTTTGAGAAAAGACTGGGCGAGCACTGAGTGAGGATCCCAGTCGATAAGAGTGTTGACTCGGAGTAAACTTTGATGTCTTTGTTAAGAGAAGTGTTGAATACTACATTTCACTGAGGTAGACCTTGCCTACTCTGTGGCCTTAATCACTTCCTTGAGGGATTGTCGATTGTTATGATAGATGTAATCCTAGTCCTAAGCATAAATTACTAGTTAGGTCATTTGCAGCTAGGCTAAGCCCCAAAAGTGCCAATCCGTTAGGGAGGAGTGTGATGTTCACACGGTTGGCGGAACAATACCGCAGCTATGTTCAAGATCTGGTGATGAGTTTGCAGGCTCTGGCCATCGTTTTGGAGAAGCGGGGCTACCCAGCCTCTTGCTACACCTGTGGTACGTCTTTCGAGAGTGCCTCGTTTATGGTCAGTTTACGAGAGGGGCACCTAATCCGCTTTTTGGTTTCCGAGTGCTCCATTAGCTGGACAGAAATGCGGGATGACCGGGAGCTTATGAAATTGGAAGGGGCAGAGGCGATTCGCCAACTGCAGGAGCTGGCAGAGCTTATCAAAGATGAGCTGTTGGTCGCCGCCACGCCGGCTGAAGCTCTGGTGGCCAGCACCTGATCCTGGCAGGCCCTAGGTCTGCTCAAACCCAAGCCGTAGCCGATTGGACAACTAAGCCTAACCTTCTAGGCCGCTGCTTTGGAGATTTTTCCCCTGTTGAGGAGTAAGGGTGGAATAGGGATCCCCCTCGAGGGAGTGGCAGTTGGCTGCCCATGCCGCTTGTATGGGGATCCCAGATGACCCGCTCTCCCAGCTTGTATCTGGAGTGGTTTGTGGCGGCAAAGCCTCTCTGAGTAAAGTCTGAGTAAGGTGTCACCGCTGCCAGGGATCCCCTGTTGACGGCTTCATCTTATAACTCTGACCCAATACCCCCAAGGGGATTCGAACCCCTGTCGCATCCGTGAAAGGGATGTGTCCTAGGCCTCTAGACGATGGGGGCGCTCTCCGACAAGGCGATCCTAATCCTAAAGAAGGATAAGTAAGCTTGTCAACCTTTTAATCTGCATCCCCAGACCCACGCCCTGCCAAGTTCAGAATCAAGATCCCCAGCAAAGCCAGGCTCAGCAGGCTGGCAATCACAATCGGTTCATCTGGGATCACGTCCATCTTGGCTTCACCTCACCACATCACAAAGAGCCACACCTCAGACCCGTTCCACATCCCAGAAGAAGAGGGATCCCGCCACAACCACCCCATCTCTCTGCTGTTCTAGCAGACTCACACCCCGTCGAGCCCGGTACCGAGCAAGGCCGGTGAGCCGTCCTAAGCAAAGCATCCATCCAGTGGCTTAGACTACACTAGTAAGGACTGACCCATCGCTTGGACTGGCATGATTCCCACCGTTATTGAGCAATCTGCGCGAGGCGAGCGCGCCTTTGACATCTACTCGCGTCTTTTGCGGGATCGGATCATTTTCTTGGGCACCCAGGTGGACGACGACATTGCCAACCTGATTGTGGCCCAGATGCTCTACTTGGAATCGGAAGACCCCGAAAAAGACATCTACCTCTACATCAACTCCCCCGGTGGCTCTGTCTATGCCGGCATGGCCATTTACGACACCATGCAGCACATTCAGCCGGATGTCTCCACCATCTGCATTGGTTTGGCTGCTAGCATGGGAGCTTTTCTGCTGGCAGGGGGCACCAAAGGCAAGCGCATTGCCCTTCCCCACGCCCGCATCATGATCCACCAACCCCTTGGTGGAGCTCAGGGGCCAGCTACCGATATTGAAATTCAGGCCAAAGAGATCCTCTTCATCAAAAACAGCCTCAATAGCCTGCTGGCCTACCACACCGGCCAACCTCTAGAGCGCATCGAACGAGATACCGACCGCGACAACTTCATGACCCCAGAACAAGCCAAAGAGTACGGCCTTATCGACCAGGTGATCAGCAAGAGACCCCAGCCAACCCTGGCAGCCGTTTCTTGACCCTCCAGATCCTGTGGGTGGACTTGCTCCGCTCCCTCAAAGAAGGGAGCTTTTGGTTTTGGCCAGGGATTCCACCCAAAGGATATTAAGAAAGCCAAAGAAATCTGTATTCTCAGCGGGAAGCAGGGGGCCTCACTTTAATTAAACTAATCAAACTCATAAAGAAAGTAATGATCAGCCCATTATTGCGGATGGTAGCTTAGGATTAAACCTATATAGAGTTGTGTTTGCCGAGATTCTAGCTTAGGCGCTGTATAAATTCCTTTCCGCTGGATTTGCAAATCCAGGGAGTCGAAGCTAGTAATTGAAGGCGCTCGAAAAGAAGGGTTTAGGGCTTCCATCCGCCGGGATGAAGAGTGTCTTAAAGCCCAACTTTGGCCTCATGGTTGTGGGGCGGTCTTATTCACGGAAACTCGGCGGTCTCGAGTTTTGGCCCTGGGTTTTTTCCTCTTGGTTGCATCCGTGAAGGGCATTTTCTGGTTCTGTAATTCGTTCAGAGGGAGATCAACGTGGCCTACTCAGCAACCCAATCCAAAAGCGGCTATCAAGCCGGTGTGAAGGATTACCGACTCACCTATTACACTCCCGACTACACGCCTAAGGATACCGACGTCTTGGCCTGTTTCCGGGTTACTCCTCAGCCGGGTGTTCCTCCCGAAGAGGCGGGGGCAGCCGTGGCGGCTGAGTCCTCGACGGGCACCTGGACAACGGTATGGACCGATTTGCTGACCGACTTGGATCGGTACAAGGGCCGCTGCTATGACATCGAGCCGGTTCCCGGCGAAGACAACCAGTACTTCTGCTTCGTCGCCTATCCGCTGGATCTGTTTGAGGAAGGCTCGGTGACCAACATGCTCACCTCGATTGTGGGCAACGTTTTTGGCTTTAAGGCCCTAAAGGCGCTGCGGCTGGAAGATGTGCGGATCCCGGTGGCCTACCTGAAAACCTTCCAGGGCCCTCCCCATGGCATTCAGGTGGAGCGGGACAAATTGAATAAGTATGGCCGTCCGCTGCTGGGCTGCACCATCAAGCCCAAGTTGGGCCTTTCTGCCAAAAACTACGGGCGGGCCGTGTATGAAGCTCTGCGGGGCGGCCTGGACTTCACCAAAGATGACGAAAACATTAACTCCCAGCCCTTCCAGCGCTGGCGGGATCGCTACTTGTTCGTGATGGAGGCTGTCCACAAGGCCCAAGCGGAAACCGGCGAGATCAAGGGCCACTATTTGAACGTGACGGCGCCCACCTGCGAAGAGATGTTCAAGCGGGCCGAGTTTGCCAAGGAGTTGGGCGCCCCTATCATCATGCACGACTACTTGACAGCTGGCTTCACTGCCAACACCAGCTTGGCCAAGTGGTGCCGGGATAACGGCATTCTGCTGCACATTCACCGGGCCATGCACGCGGTGATCGACCGGCAGAAGAACCATGGCATCCACTTCCGGGTGTTGGCCAAGTGTTTGCGCATGTCCGGTGGCGACCACCTGCACTCCGGTACGGTGGTGGGCAAGCTGGAAGGCGACCGCGCCATCACGATGGGCTTTGTGGATCTCATGCGGGAAAACTACGTAGAGGCCGATCGCTCCCGCGGCATTTTCTTCACCCAAGATTGGGCTTCCATGCCAGGGGTGATGCCGGTGGCTTCCGGCGGGATCCACGTTTGGCACATGCCGGCACTGGTGGAAATCTTCGGCGACGATTCGGTGCTGCAGTTCGGCGGCGGAACCCTGGGGCACCCCTGGGGCAATGCGCCGGGCGCAACCGCTAACCGGGTGGCCTTGGAAGCCTGTATTCAAGCTCGTAACGAAGGTCGAGATCTGGCCCGCGAAGGCAACGACATTATCCGGGAAGCGGCCAAGTGGTCGCCGGAGCTGGCGGCTGCCTGCGAGCTGTGGAAGGAAATCAAGTTCGAGTTCAAGGCCGTCGACACCCTCTAGAGATCTGCTGGGGGCAAGGGATCCCTACGGTTCTCTTGCCCTACTGGCTCCCTCCCTGGATCGGCAATGGATCTGAAACAGATCGCCAAAGACACCGTCAAGACCTTGATCAGCTACCTGACTTATCAGGCGATGCGCACGGTGCTGGCTCAACTGAGCGAAACAGATCCCCCCAGGGCTCTTTGGCTACAGCAGTTCTCCGCTCGGCAAAACCTTCAGGATGGGGAAGCCTACCTGCGGGCTTTGCTGGCTGAGCGTCCTGAGTTGGCCTATCGCATCATGACCGTTCGTGAACACATTGCTGCGGAGGTGGTCGATTACCTGCCGGAAATGGCCAAAGCCGGCATCCAGCAAGCCAACATGGAGCACCGCCGCAATCATCTAGAACGGATCACCTCAGCAACAGGATCCCTACCCGTTACCCACCCGGAAGCGGGATCCCCCCCACAAAACCCTAGACCCGAAACGGAGTGATACCCATCATGCAAACCTTACCGAAAGAGCGCCGCTACGAAACCCTCTCCTATCTGCCGCCGCTGACGGATCTGCAGATCATCAAGCAGGTGCAGTACATCTTGGATCAGGGCTACATCCCGGCCATAGAGTTCAACGAATCGTCTGAACCAACGGTTCGCTATTGGACGCTGTGGAAGCTGCCCCTGTTCAGCGCCACTTCTCCCCAGGAGGTGCTCAGCGAAGTGCAGGCTTGCCGCAGCGCCTACCCCAACTGTTTCATTCGCGTGGTGGGGTTCGACAACATTAAGCAGTGCCAGGTGCTCAGCTTCCTGGTCTACAAGCCCAGCGGCCTGCGCTGAGAGAGGTTCAGAGTTTTGACCAGCTTGGGGGAGAGAGCTTCTGGAGCGTCTCTCTCCTTTTTCTTATGCGAGGGGATCCAACGGGAGCCTTCCCGATTGCAGGGCAACAGTTTGTCCCGTGTTGGCGTTAGCGGCGCAGTTGCTCTGGGCCAGAGTTGGGCAACTGTCCCGAAGCAACCCTGTTCTCAGGATCCGATCCCCAAAAGCGCTCCCAACCCCACGGCCAGGAGAGCGGCCAAGGTTGTTTGAATGCCGTTCACCACTTCATTGCTCATCCAGGCCAGGCGGGGTTGCAACACCAC
The DNA here is from genome assembly GCF_054060415.1 of Thermostichus sp. OS-CIW-32. NCBI lineage: Bacteria > Bacillati > Cyanobacteriota > Cyanophyceae > Thermostichales > Thermostichaceae > Thermostichus > Thermostichus sp. OS-CIW-32. The sequence continues at coordinate 208,994 of NZ_JBSSDD010000002.1, forward strand.
TCCCATCCAGCTTTCTGCCAAGGTGGCCAGGATCCCAGCCAGCCAGCAGATGCCCAACCAAAATGGGCTTTCCCCCACCCACTCCCCGCCAATCCCCCAGGCCAACCCGGCCATCCCTGCCGCTGCCGCCACCCCCGCCAGGGATCCCTCTAGGCTTACAGCTCCTTCTGTGCCCGCCGGCACGGACTGGAAGGTGGTGATCAAAAAGGTCTTGCGGCCATAGGCTTTCCCCACCTCGCTGCTGACGGTATCGGCCAATTTCGCTGCAAAGCTGGCGCTGTATCCCAACCACCACAGGGGATGCGGGAAGAAAGCGTATCCTAGCGCACATACTGCCCCGGTTAAAGCGGATCCCCAGACGTTCTCCGGCCCTCGCGCCCCCTCTCGCTTTTCGGCGATCCCCTGCGCCTGCTTGCGCCGGATCCCCAGTTTGGTTACGGCTGTTCCCACTAAAAAATAGGCAGCTACCACCGCGTAGCCCCGCCCCCCCAGCCCCCCCCACACCAGCAGGCCCAGCAGGCCCGCGTGGATGACCCCTGCTCGCGTCAAAGCCTTCTGAGGGCTCAGCAGACCCAGCACCACCAGAGCCAGGTTGAGCCAGAGTGCCACCCCCCACTGACTCAGAAGCCACGCTTGCCACATATACCCTTAAACTTTAGCCACAGCAATTTGGCCAGATAATTCTCAGCACAAGCACCAATATAGCAATCCGTGTTAAATCGCAAAAAAATCTTTTATCGACTAAATGCCTCTCCCTGTAAACGTGCCGGTCAAATCTCCCACCACCCTCCTATTCCTCTTAGAAGGAATCAGCACCCGGCCTTCCCTTGTCTATCCTCTCCCTGAATTCCTGAGAATCTTATCCCCTATCACCTTCGTATGCTCTTCTTGCCAACTCTCTGGTAATGCCTCTGCTTGGGTAATATCCTGCTTTGCCCTGCTGTGATTCTAAACACTAACGGCTTCCCCAAACCATCCACACTCACATGGATCTGAGTGCTGTATCCACCTCGACTCCTCCCCAAAGCTTGCTCCCCTTTTTTTGCGGCTGCCCAGGGGTGAGCACGAACGACAGTTGAGTCAAGGATAAGATGCTCTAAGTCAGGGTCTTTCCCAAACTCCCAAGCAACTCCAGCGATGGAATCTCTGGTGTATCATTTTCCATATCTTTTTGGGAGGTAGCGCCACGGGGATCCAGAGCGAGCTATTACAGCAGGCCTTGGATAAACTGTTTGCATCCTGCCTCTTTGCCGATGTGGGTCTGGATTCTGTTTTCAGGAAAGCTATAATTTTTTGCTATTTTATTTGCTGTGATCTGCAGCAAGATAACTCATCAGACCTTACCCAAAAACTGTCCTTATCATAACTAAATGCAAAAAACCTAACGACTACACCTTTTGCCGTTCAACTGGGATCTGCAGCCAACGGCTTAGCTCCGCGGCCAGCCACTCCAACTCTGGCTCTTGCAGATCCTTTAGCTCGTACTTGCGGTTGCCCGCCCAGACGTTCAACTGTGGGCTTACCTCCACCCGATCCCCATCGGAATCCCGTCGGGTATGGCGTGGGATCAGCTCCAGCCGGTCAATATCCCATCGCCGACTGGGGGGAACGTTGCGAAAGCGCAGGCCAAACACCTCGTGAACCAGGCGAATGTATTCTGTGTCGATCTGCAGGTGGACTTTGCCGAATAGACCGTAGAGGATCCTGCCCGCCATCTCCAACCCCACCGTCCAGAAGGGCAGCATGAATAGGCCAAACACCAGATTGCCCGGAAAAGGCACAAGCCCAACCAACATGATCGCGGAAAAGGTGATGGAGGAGACGATAGACAGCAACAACAAAACATCGGTTTGCCGGGCCGGGATCGCCACCTGAAAGGTCTGTTCGGACTTGTGCAGTTGAATCCGGCTGCCTGCTGGCTGTCGAGTAGGGACTGCTGCTGCGTCTGAGGGAATCAAGGCGGGACGACGATCCAAATGCTCCAGCGCCTCCAGGGCCTGCCGGGCAGAGGCGGGACGATTCGCCACCAGAGGCTCCGTCAACCACCGCAGCCAGTCGCGAAAGGGCGGGCTCAGGTGCACCGCTTGCTCGAACACAATCCGGGCTCCCTCCTGGGGCAGATCCGCCGGGTGTTGGCCGGTGAGCAGGTGAATCAGGGTGGCACCCAGGCTGTAGAGGTCGGAAGCGGGCACGGTTCTGCCGCCAAATTGCTCCAGGGGCATGTAGCCGTAGCTTCCCACCACAGTGTAGGATCCCTGCTCCCGTGGGGCAGCAGCCTGAACCGAGCCAAAATCCACTAGGTACACCTGCTGGTCGGATCCCAAGAGAATGTTGCTGGGCTTGAGATCCCGGTGAATGACGGGGGGATGGAGTTCGTGCAGGTAGACGAGAATGCGCAGCAGCTTTTGCGCCAGCTCCCGCACCTCCGGCTCGGCAAAGCGCCGCCCTTGCTCCATCCACTCTTGCAGCGAGGGGGCGTCGATGTAGGTTTGCACCAGGGCTAGGCCCCGTCCTCCCTCTAGGCTGATCTCGAAGTGGTCGCGGTATTGGGGAATGGCCGGATGGGAGAGGGTCTGCAGGATCTGGGCTTCCCGCTCGAACAGCTTCAGGTCGGCCCAATCGAAGTCTGGCCCGAAGAGCAGCAGCTTGATCACAACCTGCTCCGAGGTGAGCAAATCCTGGGCCAGATAGGTGTGTCTGCCGCTGCGCTTGCTCAATCGCCGCTCTGGCCGATAGCGACTGTGCCAAATTGGACGCTCTGGAGCCATACCCTCTCCTCAGGTCCGACCCTGCTGGTTGCTTCAGCTTTAGCTTATCTTTGTCCCTTTTGGATCCCTGCCGCCGCGCCTCTCAAAAAGCGATTAGAGTGAGTGAAGAGATGTAAAGTAAGCTCTCAGGTTATATGGCCTCGAACCTGAAGATTCAAAAAATCCTCTATGTGCGGCTGCCCTGCAACCCCATTTTTCCCATTGGGGTGGTTTATTTGGCCGATCACGTCCACAAGCTGTTCCCCCAAGTTGAGCAGCGCATCTTCGATATGGGCACCTTCCCGCCCTTGGATTTTCGCCGCCGCATGCTGGAGCAAATCGATCAGTTTCAGCCGGATTTGCTGGTTTTCTCTTGGCGGGATATTCAAGTCTATGCGCCGGTGAACGGGCGGGCCGGCAATCTACTGCAACACTCTTTTGAGTTTTTCTACGCCCGCAACCCCCTGAAAAAATTGCGGGGATCCCTGAATAGCCTCAGGCTGGTGCTGGCCTACTATGGCGAGATTTGGCGCAACACCCGGCTGGTCTGGCAGGGGCTCCGCAGGGCCAGGCGCTACAAACCTCACGCTGAAGCGGTGCTGGGAGGTGGGGCAGTCAGCGTCTTCTACGAACAATTGGGCCGCTATCTGCCCAAAGGCACCATCATCTCGGTAGGGGAGGGGGAAACCCTGCTGGAAAAAGTGATCCAAGGGCAAAGCCTTGCTGCAGAGCGCTGCTATCGGGCCAAGCTGGAACAGCCTCGCCCAGGTTTGATCCACGAGCCGCCCCAACCTCTGCAAAAAACCGCCTGTGATTACACCTACATCACCGCCATTTGGCCGGAAATTGACTACTACTTAGAAGGGGGCGACTTTTACATTGGGGTACAAACCAAGCGCGGCTGCCCCCACAACTGCTGCTACTGCATCTACACCGTCATCGAAGGCAAGCAGGTGCGCCTCAACCCTGTGGATGAGGTGATCCGAGAAATGATGCAGTTGTACGAGCGAGGAGTGCGAAACTTTTGGTTTACTGACGCCCAGTTTATCCCTGCCCGCCGCTACATTGAGGATGCGGAGGAATTGCTGCAGAAAATCCTTGATGCCGGCATGACCGATATTCGTTGGGCTGCCTATATTCGGGCCGACAACCTCACCCCAAAGCTGGCCGAGCTCATGGTGAAAACTGGCATGAGCTACTTCGAGATCGGCATCACCAGCGGATCCCAGGAGCTGGTGCGCAAAATGCGCATGGGCTATAACCTGCGCACGGTACTGGAGAGCTGCCGCTACCTCAAACAGGCAGGATTTAACGACCTGGTTTCGGTCAATTACTCCTTTAATGTTATCGACGAGCGACCGGAAACCATTCGGCAAACAGTACGGTACCATCGCGAGCTGGAAGCCATCTTTGGTCGCGACAAAGTTGAGCCGGCCATCTTCTTCATCGGCCTGCAACCCCACACTCATCTAGAAGATTTTGCTCGCAAAATCGGTGTTATCGACGACCGCTTTAACCCCATGCACATGACTCCTTGGACGGCGCGCAAACTGCTCTGGAACCCAGAACCCCTGGGATCCTTTTTTGGGGAAGTGTGTCTGGAAGCCTGGGATCGCAACCCCCATGATTTTGGCCGCGAGGTGATGGATATTCTGGAGCGTCGTCTTGGCCTGGCAGAGTTGGAAGAAGCCCTGAGCGCGCCTCTAACAGGGGTTTACGTGTCTTAGCTCTTGGGCCAGCAGCCTCGCTGAACCGGGCAGGATATGCTGGTCCGAAAGGAGGGATCCCTGTTGGGGTAAGGTGGCTGGCCTTCGAAGGCAGCCGGTTCTCCCTCTGTTCTGCAACCAACTGCTCCCATGCCTACTCTGCCTGCTTCCCCCACCTACTACCAACAGCTGGGGCTTTCTCCCCAAGCCAGCCTGGAGGAGATCAAAGCTGCCTACCGCCAGCGGGCACGCGAACTGCACCCGGATCGGTTGCCTGCCGATATCCCCGCAGGGTTGCGGCAGTTGGCCCAGCGGGAGTTCCTCCAGCTACAACACGCCTACCGAGTTCTCAGCGATAGCCAGCAGCGTCGGGCTTACGATCTCAGCCTCATGTCCAAACCCTTGCCTCCTCATGCGCCGGTGCAGGTGGTGCTTGAGCCGACTGCGACCTCTGTCAGTTGGCTCGCCCTCTTGAGTGCTGGACTGATAGGGGCTGCTCTGTGTTTGGCGGGCTTGGCCCTTTGGAATGCCCTCAACCCGGCCCAAGACTTGGACGCAGCCGGCAGAGTGGCCCTCCAGGCTCCTGCCAACCCGGATCCCTCTCCCTCGCCCAGGCCAGACTCCGGATGGGATGGGGATCTGCCCGCAACCTCTTCAGAGACGATGACCTCGGCCCCGGCTAGTCTTTCTGAAGCCACCTCTCCACCTTCTTCTGAGCAGATTGACCGCTTTGCCCGCACCCTCCTGGCGGTGCAACCTCTTCTGGAGAGCACCCAAAATCGCCTCCAACAGGCCAACAGCAGCGAGGAACGTCGGCAAATCGAACAACAGTTTGAGGCTGCTGCTGCCGAGATCATCGTCGCCCATCAACTGACCCCAGAGGACTATCAGCGCATCTCCGCCAGCGCCCAATTGGATCCGCAGGTGGCAGCCGCCATCACCGCAGCCGTGCGCCGTTGGAGGTCTCCGTCGCGCTAGCGGGACAGGGCCCTTGCGGCCAGCCGTGGAGAAAACACCTCGTAGATGACGGTCAAAGGCTGGCCCCTGTGCAACAAAAGATAATGCCTAGCCCAGAAGGGACCGGGACACTGCAGCAGCCGGGCAACCGGGTCTGCCTCGCCGTGGTAAAGGCCGCGCAGCTCGCGAAAGGTCTCCAGTTTTTCTTGGATCAGATTTTGGCCAATGGGCCGATCGGGATGGGGCAAGTATTGAACCAGATGTTCGGAGTTCCACCAAGAGGTGGCATAGAGCAAGGGCTGTTGAGAGGTTACTCCGCACAGCCAAACCCGCCGCCGCATCAAAGGGGATCCCAGCCGCCCCAAATCTCTGGCCAGCTGTTGCATGGACTTGGGGGCAGTGCCCTGCTCTGCCTGTAAATCAACCCGGCCCGTGTCCAGCAGATGAGCCTGAATCGGCTCTTGGATCAAGGCAGCAAGATTACGGGTGGTAAAGCCATCCCCCAAAAGCAGCAAGCGCAGCACGGGATCCACCTGCACCAGCTCAGGCTGTACCGGGTCTGGCTCCCCCTGCCAATGCAGCTGTAGAGGCCACCAATCGCCTTGGCCAGAGGAGACATTGCCCAAAGAGCCATCTGCAGAACGGAGAGCAGCGCTCCAAGGGGATCCGGCAGCGGCGGCATGGCAGGTGAGGGGAGAGGGGGAAAGTTCCAAGGCGGCGGTTCAGTTGTTAAGTTCTGTATCGCCCCTAGTCTAACCCACCCGCCGTCTCTGCTCCGAGGACTTTCGTGACATACTCCGGCACTCATGCTGATGCACAGAGGGCGGGGCTTCCCGGCGGTCTAGCTAACTCGTGCCCGGCTGAACGAGCAGTCGCACCACCCAGGGGACGACCACGACGACACTGATCAGGCGTGCCAAGTGCATGACCACCACTGTGCTGGTTTGGGCTCCCATATCCAGGGCTATCAAGCTCATGTCGGAAATGCCCCCCGGAGCTGTGCCCAAGATGGCAGTCAAGCGCTCGATCCCCAGCCAACGGGAGATCAGGTACCCCGACAAGACCCCCGTGCCCACCGCAATCACTGTACAGAGCAGGGCTGGTCGCCACAGATCTTTTAGGGCCAAAAGCGTATCGGCAGTGAGCTTGGTACCCAAGAGGATGCCCAATACCACCTGCATGGCAAAGCGAATCCCGGCTGGGGGAGCGGGAATCGGGATCGCTCCCCAAACATTCACCAGACCCACCGCCACCATGGAGCCCACCAGCGCTCCTGCCGGAAGCCTCAGCTTGACCCCGATCAGGGCGCCGGCCAGCCCGATCAACACCGTCCAGAGATAGCTCATCATTTGGGCTTAGCTTTGAGAAAAGAGGAACGCCGTGAGTCCGGGCTTGGCCCAACCCCTCTACGGCACTGGGCACAGACGCCGTAGAAGTCAAGCACATGGTACTCGATCGCAAATTGGTATCGGCTGGAAAGCTGTGCCTCCAAATCTTCCACCGGACAATCGGGCAAAGGCACCACCTGCCGACACTCGGTGCAGATCAGGTGATGGCGGTTGTGGCCATTGCTGGGCAGAACCTGGTAGTAGGTTTGCTGATCTCCCAAGTTGACCGCCTGCAGCTTGCCCTCATTGCGCAGAGCATCCAAAACTCGGTAAACCGTGGCCAGACCGACGGTGTGGTTGGCATTGCGCAACTCCAAAAAGATCTCTTGCGCCGAAAGGGGTTGTGAACGATGCTCTAGCACCTCCAGAATCAATTTCTGGTTGCGGGTCTGGCGGGAAGAAGACATGATCCCTTCGTGTAGGTCGTTCTTGGGGGTCAACGCTCAGCGTCTGCCTCAGCTTTCATGCGCTCTAGGGTCTGGTGCATTTGGTCAAACATTTGGGTCAGGGAGAGCCCAAACCCCCCAAGCTGAGTTTGCAGTTGTTTGATGGTCATTTGAGCCATAAAGTCGTCGGAGAGTTCCAGCCGCTTCATGAAAATGCGCTGGCGCTCCAGCAACTCCTCCATCTGTTCGATGAAGATTTTTTTGCCTTCCCGGTCGAATTGGCCGTACCGTTGACCAAGCTGCATCAGGTTTTGGAAATCCTGAAACAGTTGCTTGGCTTCCTCTTGGACGATCTCAGAGTCGAAGAAGCTCATGGCCTTCCGTTTGCCCTGAATAAACTGCATTGGGTATACCCATCCTATCCGAATCCGATTGCCTCAGCAGGAGGCAACCCCTCCTGCGAGTACGGGATCCCGCCCTTCTGGCTCAGGATAGACTCTGGCTTGTTTGCCTCGGTGTCCGGTATGCTTCCGTTTCCTTGCGTTAAGGCTTACACTCAGCCGGCTGTGGCCCGGCGGTGGTGCGAACGGGTGCAGGGATCCCGACCTCTGTTTCTGACCTGCTTGGGGTTTACCGAAACGGCTCTTGTTCCGGGCATTTCGGCTGCCGGCGCTACCCCCTCCTTGCGTCGCTACACAGCTCTTGCCGATGGGGAAGTGTTGCTGGCGGGCCATTCTCACCGCTTGCCCACCTCTCCGGATGGCTATCCTTCCCCAGTGGTGATCAGCTGCGCCATCCTGAGGGAGTTGGGGATCCCGTGCCGAGTGTTCGATTGTGGCTTGCCGGAACCTTTGCCGGGGGCAGAAATGGTGAGCTCTGGGGGAGTGGCCCGCTGCTTGAGCACAGGACAGGCTCTGTCTTTGGAGCAGGTGGGATCCCTTTGGCAAGAAGGGTACGACCGCGGATCCCGGCTGGAGCAAGGCTACTGTGTGATTGGGGAGTGTGTGGCAGGGGGCACCACCACGGCGCTGGCGGTGTTGTTGGGACTGGGGTGGGCAGCAGAGGGCATGGTAAACAGCAGCCACCCGGTCTGCAACCACGCCCAAAAGCTGGCCTTGGCCCGGCAGGGATTGGCCCGTCTGCCAAGGGGAGCTTCTGCTGCTGAGGTGGTGGCGGCAGTGGGGGATCCCATGCAGCCCTTTGTGGCCGGGTTGGCGATGGGCGCAGCGCAACGGGGAGCGGTGCTGCTGGCAGGGGGAACCCAAATGCTGGCAGTGCTGGCCTTGATGCAGCGCTGGGGGGAAGAGCAGGGGATCCCTTGGCCCCCAGAGAACGTGGTGGTGGGAACCACCCGCTGGGTGGCAGAGGATCCCTCGGGCAATACGGTGGCCTTGGCAGAGTTGTTGGGGGTTGCTCCCCTTTTGGCCACCCAACTGAGCTTTGCCAATAGCCGCTATCTGCCTCTACAGGCTTACGAGCGGGGCTATGTCAAGGAAGGGGTGGGGGCGGGTGGGCTGGCCATTGCCAGCAGCCTTTACGCCGGTTGGGGCCAAGCGGAGCTGTTGGCAGCAGTTGAGCGCAGCTACGAACGCCTGGTGCTTCAGGCCGGCTCCAAGGGGGCCATGGTCAACCCCTCCCGCAGCAATTGCTGATGGTAGAGCTCCGCCTGTTCTTGAGGGCCGACCCAAACAACTGCTTGCCCTTCGGCATCCACCTGCACGGTCAGTTGCCGCGCTAGGGGCAAAGTCATGCCGGGGATGTATTTCAGCAGACATTCCGTAACGTGCTGAAAGGTATTGAAATCGTCATCCAAGACGATCACCTTGAAGTGGGGGTAGGGCTGGCGAACCTGGGTTCTCGAGGGCGAGAACTGCTGAGCAGGTCGAGTTGGAGCTTCCGTAGTCATAGCAGAAGAGATCGACACAACTACCGAGTAACTTGGGTCTCTCAGGGGTGAGAAACCGGTCGCTTCTGATGATCTATCTCTATCTAGTTTCTAGTCTAATTGGCATCTTGTTGGCAGCTTGTGTCTGTATTCGGATCCCTTGTCGGTCGTTGGCGTCAGCGATAGAGCATGGTTCCTCTAAAGCTCTTCCCGCAGCGGGCGGCGGGGCTTTTGCCCGCCGAAGTGGCGCTCGAAATACAGGGCAGTGGCCCGGCGTAGAATCCCGGCTTGGGCAAGGGCCTGACACAGGGATCCCCCTGGCGGCAGGTGCTTCTGGATCTGTTCGATTTGGGTGGCACTGACCAATCCAGAAGCCTTGAGGTAGTCGGCCACGTGGCGTCCCCCCGCCAGTTGAACAGAGTAGCCCCCTTCGCTGAAAAATTTGACGGTCTCCGGCTTGAGGCCGCTGTGGTGGGCCAGCACATCCGTGAAGGTGCCCCCTTCCTTTTCCCAAGCGTGAATGACGGTTTCGATGCCGGCATTGTCGATTAGGCCAGCCGCCCGCAATTGGGTCAATACCCGCTGTACCCAGGGGGTGGCTCGCTGCAAGGCTTCCAAGTCCTCTTCCCCCAAATACTGCTGCGGGGGCAATTCGCTTTCTGGGGCACTCAGCTCCGCTGCCCAGTCGGCTACGGTCAGGGCCTTGAGATCCTCTGCCTCTGGCCGGGCTTTCTCCGAAGCTGGGGTCGGTGCGGCTGCAGGTGGGGAAGTTCGTCGGGCTTCGGCTACCGCTGCGGCTAGAGCACGGTTTTCCGCTTGGGCCGCCTGCAGTTGGGCCTGGAGCTGGCTCACTTGGGCTTGGGCTTGCTGCAAGCGATCTTGAGTTTCTCGCAGTTGGGCTTGGGTTTCTTGGAGCTGCACTTGCAGGCGGTGGGTGGCCTCGGCAGCTTCTTGGCGAACGTGGGCCAGGTCGGCAGTTAAGCGCTGTTTCGTGGACTGGGCCAGTTGGAGTTGATGTTGGTGCTCCTGCAGCGATTGGTTCAGGGCGGCCACTTGGGCTTCCATTTGCTGCAGAGTATGACGCAGGTGGGTTTGCTCTTGGAGCTGCTGTGCCTGAGCCTGCTGTATCTTCTGCTGCTCCTGCAATCGGGATCCCAGCTCTTGCAGCTTGTGTTTGGCTTGAGATTGCCATTCTGTCAGCTCGTGGCAGCGGCGCCGCAGGGTCTCCAGCTCTGCTTGGGCGGCTTGCAATTGCGCGGATCCCTGAGTTTGCTGGGCTTGGAGTTGCTCCTCCAGTTCCCGAATGCGCTGCTGGGCAGCCTTTTGTTGTTCAGTCTCCTGTTGAATTTGGGCTTCCAATTGGGCAATGCGCTGCTGCTGTTCCTGCTGGCGGGCTTGATGGTCGGCAACCTGCTGCAGCGATTGTTCGACCAGGAGCTGTTGCTGCTGCCGCTGTTGCTCCAGTTGCGCTTCTAAGGTGGCAATTTGCTCTTGGTAGCGCTCCAGCTGGGCTTTGTATTGCTGGGTAACTCTGTAGGTCTCTTGGGCTACCTGTAGAGGGGAGACATAAAGAGGGGGCTGATCGGGAATGGTGGACCACTGCTCCACCATCACTTCCCAACTGTTGGCAGCTCCTTTCTGGCGCCGCAGCCGCTGTTGCTTGTCCAAGGCCCATTCCAACCAGTGGGGTTGCACCCAGCCCTGCTGCACCAAGATCTCCCCCAGCTTGCGCTCCGGGTGCTGCCGCTGCTGAATCAGAGCCTGATGGATGTGCTCCAGCTCCAGATACCCATGCAGCATCAAGATCTCGCCGATACGCACCAGTTCGACCGGGATCAACGGATAGAGATCTTGGGGGGCAATCCAGCCGTGCTGCATACACAGCTCCCCCAACATCAAGGGGTTGTCGGCCTTTTCCCACATGGCCTGAGCCAGTTGGGCGGGGGTGAGCAGTCCTGCTCGGTTGAGGGCTTCTCCCAAGCGGATCTCAAACTTTTCCTGCTCAATGGCGGTTGGGGTGGGGCTGGTCGGCGGATTCATCGGGCCTCTCGGACGGGAAGAGTAAGCTCTGCTACAACTATCGTAGTGGAAAATCCTTAGAGAAGTAGCATGCTGCAACCGAAACGCATTTTGTCAAGCCGAGGATCCACGGATTTTGCCGGAAGGTCGCTTTTTAAGTCCTAAGAGGGGCGCTGTTCTTGGCTTTGGGCAAACTGTTGCAGCCGCCGCAGCATCAGCAATTGTCCCAAGCCCAAGGGCAGGAGAGAGACGGCCTCTACCCGCAACTGCACCCAGCCGTTCCCCCACAGCCAGTCACAGTAGCCATCGGCTCCTCCCCACATCAGCAGGCGCAGCCGTTCCGGCAGCAGGGTTTCCACCTGGTGCATGATCGAGAGGGGGCCCCATTGGGCCGCAAAGGTGCTGCCCAGCTCCAGCCTTTCGGGAAGGGATCCCTGCAGTTGCTGGGGCCAGATCCACTGCTGCAACAATCCCACCTCTGTCAGACAGCGCTGCACGGTCGATGCACTGGCCTCGACTTCAACCCGGATGGTGGAGGATTGAAATGTCCCTAGCATATCCGTTCCGCGTGGGCGCTCTGGTGACCGGTGCCACGGTTCCCCCGGCGATGCCTGACTCTATTCTGGTCAATTTGTAGGGTTTGCCCACCCTTTCTCAGCAATCTTGTCTTTGAATCGTCCCCATTTGGTAGCCATCTTCGCCCAGAGCTTGGATGGAAAGATCGCAGCCCATCGAGCGCAGAGGCCCTCCTTCAGCAGCCCTGAGGACTATCGGCATTTGGAAACCCAAGCTGCCCAGCAACAGGCTTTGATCATGGGGGCAGCCACTCTGCGGGCCTACGGCACCAGTCTGCGTATTCGGGATCCCGAGTTGATCCAACGCAGAACCGCTCAGGGCCTCTCTCCCCAGCCCCTGACGATCATCTGTTCCGACAGCGGGGATATTCCTGAGGATTTGCCGTTTTTTCGCCAGCCCCTCACCCGTTGGCTGTGGACAACTCCCAAGGGATCCCAAATTTGGCAGAACCGAACCGGCTTTGAGGATATCTGGGTGGCTGCCGATTGGGATCTGCCGGCACGGCTGGCGCGCCTGCGCAGCTTGGGCATTGAACGGGTGGGGTTGTTGGGCGGGGGGCGGCTTTTGGGGGCATTTCTCCAGGCAGGGGCCTTGGATGAGCTGTGGGTTACCCTCGCTCCGGTGCTGCTGAGTGGATATGCCGATGCGCCTGCCAGCATTGAGGGTTGGCAAGTGCAGGGATCCCCGCCCCAGTTGGAGCTGCTGGAATGCCGCCGTGGCTCCAAGGAGCTGTTTTTGCGCTACGGAGTTGAGTGGCCCTGAGAAATGCTCGACACAAACACAAAAATTTTTGGACAAATTCAGATTTCCCAGAAATCCACAGGTTTTCCCCAGGCTTTCCACAGGCGGGCGGGCCGTTTTCCACAGGGCTTTTTCCTCGGGGGGCGGCATCGGGGGTTTCTGTGGAAAAGTGGAGGTGGGTAAGGTTCAGGCGACTACACCCTGAGAAACGTAACGGGATCGCGCCGTTTTTTCCGATCCCATCAAGGCCAATGGAGAGCTTTTGTCCTGTTGGATCCCTGGCTTGGGATTGACATCCCCCATAGGGCAGAGGGCAGAATAGCCCCACCTGAGGGCGAGTGGTGTGGAGATTTTCCCGAGCGCTCTCCTTAGAAAGAAAAGACTTCATCTGTTCTACGGCCCACGACAGGCTTAGGAACAGTTGTGAATGCCCTCCCTCCCATCCGCCGGGATAGGGGCAAGCTATGAACCTATATCGCTTGCTTTTCTTCTTGCAGGCCTGCTGAGGCCCCTAGCCTACCTAGGTTGGGTTTTGGTGTTGCGGGCTCGCTCTGTTCGGGCTGCCCAAGTTCTGGCTGTGGCCGCAGGTTTTGCGGGATGCCGTTTTCTCCCCTCTTGACCCCGAGTGAGTGGTTGGACTATGAGTTCTCACAGCGTTAGCATTTTGAGTGAAATTCCCGAGGAGCTGCATGACACCCTCCAAAACTACCTCTCCCGCCATCCCGACTGGGATCAGGATCGGGTGGTGACGGCAGCGCTCTCGTTATTCCTGCTCCAAAGCGGGGAGAGCGACCGGCGGGCGGCGCGCATCTACTTGGACAGCCTGTTTCGCCGCAACTGAGCCCCAGGGATGGCCTGTGAAAACCGGGGCAGTGGGAACCTTTTGTTAGCCTGGGTAGGGATCCTGTCCCACCGCTGTCATTTGGACACTGGGGGGAGGGGGCTAATGAAGTGAAAAGGATCTCAAAAGAGGCAAAGACGTGCCACGGGGCTTTGGGCGAGGAAAAGACAACCGGCAAGCGGCTGAGTCACAGGATCCAGAGCGGGGATCCGAGATCCCATCCTCTTCGCAGGCGGCTCTGGCGTGGGTTCAACGCTACCGACAGGCGGGGGATCTGAAAGCTGCTCTGCACCTCTGCCGGCAGCTTACCCGCACCCAGCCGCGTTTGTTCGCTGCTCAGGCGTTGCTGGGATCCCTTTATCTGCAGATGGGGGATCCCCGCCAAGCTTTGACCCCCTTGCAACTGGCTCTGCACCTGCGGGGGGATTGGGTGCCGGCCTGGCAGGATCTGGGCGATGCCTGGATGCAGCTTGGCAACCCAGAGGAAGCGGCGCGAGCCTACGAACAGGGCCTGGCCTTTGCGCCCGGTGATGGGCAATTGCTTTTCCGATTGGGCAGTTGTTGGCTCACCCTGGGGAAATTGGCCCAGGCAATTGAGGTGTTGCAACAGGCAGCAGCAGCCCAGCCTCCCCAGGTCTATGCCTTGGCAGCTTTGGGGAATGCCCTGATGCTCGATGGCCAAGCTGAGGAAGCCGAAAGCTGGTTTCGCCAAGCTCTCGCCCTTGCACCCCAGGAGGGGCGAATTCTCGTTAACCTCGGCCATTGCCTGCACCTGCAAGATCGCTTGGAGGAGGCCGCCGATTGTCTGCAACGGGCCATCTCGCTGTTGCCGAGGGACGCCCAGCCTCACAACAACCTGGGCACCATCTTGCAGGAACAAAACCGGTTGGAAGCGGCCATTGAAGCCTATCGGCGCAGCTTGCAGTTGGCCCCCCACTGGCCGGAGATCCACTACAACCTGGGCACGGCTTTGCTGACCCTGGGCCGCTACGAGGAGGGGTGGCGGGAATACGAATGGCGGCTGCAGCGACAAGGGGCGACCTACGCGCGCTTTCTTTCCCCTCTGTGGACGGGATCCCCTCTGGGCCGCCAGACCCTGCTGATCTGCGCCGAACAAGGGTTGGGGGACACGATTCAGTTTGTGCGCTACTTGCCGCTGCTGGCCGAGGCCCATCCCCAAGCGCAAATCTGCCTTCGCTGCCAGGAATCCCTCGTGGAGCTGTTCATAGGGTGCTTCCCCCTTCCCCAGGTGCAGGTGATCTCGGAAACGGATCCCTTGCCCTCTTTCGATTGCCATCTGCCTTTGCTCAGCTTGCCACAGCGGTTGGGCACCACTCTGGAGACGATCCCGGCCCGCATCCCCTATCTTGTCTATCCCGTTCATGCCGGCGGGCCGCAGATCCCTTTGAGCCTCTCCTGGCGGGAAGACTGGCCGGAGCTTTCCCAGGAGCGGATGAAGGTGGGGCTGGTGTGGGCCAGCGGTCGGCGTGCCCACCCTGATCTCAACCGCGTACAAAGGCTGAAAAGTTGTCCTCTGAATCTGTTGCTCCAGCACTTGCATGTGCCTTCCATCCAGTGGGTTAGCCTGCAGGTGGGGGAAGATCTAAGGCCGCTGGGATCCCTATTGGAGCAGCACCAAGTGTTGGAGCTGGGATCCCGTTTCCGCAGTTTTGTCGATACAGCCGCAGCCGTTGCCCAGTTGGATCTGGTGATCAGCGTTGATACAGCCGTTGCTCATTTGGCCGGGGCGATGGGCAAGCCGGTATGGGTGCTGCTCCCCTTTGCCGCCGATTGGCGCTGGCTGCTCCATCGAGAAGATAGCCCCTGGTACCCCGGGGTGATGCGCTTGTTTCGACAAGACACACCGGGAGACTGGGTTGGCGTGCTGAGGCGAGTCCAGGTTGCCCTCGAAGAGAAGTTGCAAGGGATCCCCTCTCAAGACCGTGCCTGTTCCTCCCCCTGAACGATGCGCTGAAATAGATAGCCGGTGCCTCGGGCCGTCAGGATCAGCTCTGGGTTGCTGGGGTCATCCTCCAGCTTGGCCCGCAGCCGCGAAATGTGGACATCCACCACCCGCGTATCCACATGGCGCTCCGGGGTATAGCCCCACACCTCTTGCAAAATCTCGGAGCGGGAAAAAGGCTCCCCCGACCGACTGACCAACAACTCCAGCAGACTAAACTCCATCCCCGTCAGGCGAATGCGCTCGTCCCGTTTGTAGACCTGCCGCTTGTTGGTATCGATGCGAATATCCCCCACTTGAATCACCCCAGAACTGGGGATCCCATCGTGGGCCGACCGCGCCACCCGGCGCAACACCGACCGAATGCGAGCTTCCAGCTCCTTGGGCGAAAAGGGCTTGACCACATAGTCGTCTGCCCCCAGCTCCAGCCCTGTGATACGGTCGGCTACATCTCCCAGCGCCGTCAGCATGATGATGGGGATGTCCGATTCTTTGCGCAGCTCCTGGCAGACCCCATAGCCATCCAGCTTCGGCATCATCACATCCAGCACCACCAGGTCGGGATCCTGCTTGTGGAAAACCTCCAGCGCCTCCTCGCCGTCCGAAGCTGTGACCACATCGTATCCGATCATGGACAGACGGGTTTCCAAAATGCGTCGAATGCTGGCCTCATCATCGACCACCAGAATCCGTTCCTTACGCTGTGCTTCCACGGTGCTGCAACTCCTGAACTTCTAACGGTACTCGGTAAAAGAGAGATCTGAAAAAGAACTAAGGTGGGCGCTATCTTGAGTTGGGCGGATGCAGGAACCTCAGGGGCTGCTCCTCAGTTGGGCAGACTCACCGAGTGAAATTGAACACTCACAAGCAATCATCTGCAATTAACCAAAGCCGCACCCCAGGGATGCAGCTCCGGGAAACAAGCACCAAGCAGAAGGCCCTCTCAGCAGTCGATTCAATCTTGTTAAAAGCTCCAACTTCAATCCCACCTGATGATGCTGCCCAGTACCTGGTGCAAGGCACTCCTCCCCCCAAACCATTGCTCAAACCTGAGAGGCCTTCGTAAGAAGTTACTTTCCATAACCTAATTTATCATCCAAAATCGGCTGCCAACCCGCCTCGATGCTCTATTTTGCGGCTATCGGGCCGGACTTGATACATACCTTCACAACTTTTTCAGGCCGATGCCCATTTTTCGGGATGTCCCTCAGGAAAAGCTGGGGATCCTTGACCGTTTGCGGTGGGAACAGCGTAGCAACTGGCCAATAGCTCGGCGGAACGGATCTCTCGATCTGTATGATGCTCCAAAACACGCCGCAACAGACGTTCTGCCTCCAGCCAAGCAGCCAAAGGCAGGGAATCCTCCGGCAGAGGCAGTGTGGAGCTGGGCAGGGATCCCAAGGCACGCAAGGCAGAGGCTGAGACCCAGGCAATCGGGCTGGGCCGCTGGGCCACCCGGCAGGGATCACAGATCAAGCCACCCCATTGGGGGCTGAAAAAAACGCTGCCGACCAACCCCCCTTGACAGAAGTAGCAGGCTTGTACCTGAGGGGCAAACCCTGCCAACGCCAGGAGGTGATACAACCCATGGGTGAGCAAGGGCAGAACGGCCTGTTCCGAAGCAGCCCGCTCGATGCGTTCCAAGTGTTCGACCAACACCACAAACAGCTCTTCCTGGGCTTGATCGGGCAAGGCCAACAGCAAGGCCACCTCCGCCAAATACTGCGCTGCTGTGAGATGGGCTAAGCTGCGGCTGAGACGAGGAAAAGTCTGCAGGGTTTCCGCTTGGACAATGCGCTGTAGACGCTGGGAGGTATCTGCTTGGGCAGACCAGCGCCCCCGCACCATCAGCAAATCGTTGATGACAAAAGGCTCCATCCGCCCGCCCAGCTTGGAAGGCTGCTTACGGGATCCCTTGGCCACCGCCCGGATCAACCCTTGCTCGCGAGTCAAGATGGTAACAATCCGATCCGACTCTCCCAGGGGAATCCCTTTCAGGTTGATGCCCGTAACCCGGTAGGTGCGGCCACTCATGGGGTTCCTCTGGCTTTCAGCTCTTGCATCAGCTCCAGCCCCCAAGAGGTGCCAATACGGCTGGCCCCCGCCTGGATCATGGCCTCTGCTTGAGCCACCGTGCGAATGCCGCCCGACGCTTTCACCCCCACTTTGCCGCGGCTGAGTTGCCACAACAGTTGCACATCTGCCGGCGTCGCCCCCCCCATCCAGCCGGTGGAAGTCATCAGAAAAGCCGCCCCCGCATCGATACAAATCTCCCCGGCCAGCTTTTTCTCCTCCTCGGTCAGCAGAGCCGTTTCCAAAATGGCCTTGACGCAAACCCCCGTTTCTTCCACCAGTTGGGCAATCTCGGCATGGAGGCGATCCAGCTCTCCCGCCTTGAGCCAAGCCAAGTTGATGCGGACATCCAGCTCCCGGCACCCCTGCTCCACCGCCAGTTGGGCCTCGTAAAGCTTGGCCTCTGCAGTGGTTGTGCCCAGGGGAAACCCCACCACCGTGCTCACCTTGACCGGGGATCCGTGCAGCCGCTCCACCACCCGCGGCACATAGCAGGGAGGAACGCAAAAAGTGGGGAAACCATAGCGCAGGGCGATCTCACACCCCTGGTCGATCTGTTCTGGAGTAACCATCGGCAACAGCAGCGTGTGGTCGATGTACTCCGCCAAGTTGATCGAGCTATCCGCTATGCCCTTGCGCTCCAGAGAGAGCATTGGTGGATCCCCCAGCACCCATCTTTACTCTAGCCTCAGCTTTCACCTACAGGGATCCGCAAAGAGGGCTGAGCCTTGCCAACTCAGCAGGGCGACACCTCGACCCCTCCATTCCCCAGGCACAGCTCACCCATGCTGCTGCCCACTTGCGAGCCTCGATTGACTCGCGGCTAGGTTAAGGGAACGGGGGAGGATGATTGGGTTGCTCTCAGGCACAAATGCGGGGCAAAGGGGCGGGCGCCGAGGTCACCTGCAGCAATCGGGGAATACGGCTGCTGTCGTAGATGCGAAATTCTTTTTCCAAGATGGCTTTTTCGTCGCGCACCGCCTGGTTCAACACAATGGATCCCTCTGGATCGGAGACGGAACGGTGAAAAGTGCCGGGAGGAATGCGCAAAATGCCTCGGTTGGCTTCCAGGCGCACAATATGGAAGGGATCCCGCCAGCTAAAATTCACCAGGTAAAACGTCCGTCCGCCCCATAGAGCCAGTAGGTTGTCCTCTTGGTGTGGATGCATATAAAACTGCCAATAGCCCTGAGGATTATTGGGGGGACTGATGGCCGGCCCATCGTGGTAAACCAAATCGCGGGCGTTGGATCGCGCAACCGTGATGTCGAAAAAGCGCACGCCGGGAGTATCTCGAAATTGATGGAAAGGCAATAGGGCAAACATGGATCTCGACATAGGGACACTTGACCAACGACAGGAAGATAAAGAGGTTTTCACACTGTTTCCCGCTGTTTCGCAGTGTGAAGGAGAAGTTATGTCGTAGTTTAGTCAGGTGCGGCGGAGGGTTCAAACCTGAGATAGCATCACATCTATGCGCAGATCGAATAGATGGGATCCATGAACATCTCACAACTGCAAACCCTGGTGGCTGTGGTGGAGCGGGGGAATTTCAGCGATGCCGCCCTGCAATTGCACATTTCCCAGTCGGCGGTGAGCCGGGCCATTGCCAGCCTAGAGGAAGAATTGGGGGTGACTCTACTGGTGCGCGGTCGCTTTGGGGCACGCCTGACGCCGGTGGGAGAGCGACTGCTGCGCCATGTCCGCAAAATGCTGCAACTGCGGGAACAAATGGATTATGAGGCCAACCTGGAAAAAGGGTTGCGGGGGGGAAGTGTGCGGGTTGCCGCTTTTCGCAGTGCTGCAACTCATTTGTTGCCACCGGTGATCGCCCGCTTCCGCCAACAATTTCCGCAGATTACCCTCACCCTCACAGAAGAAGATCCGGCCACTGTCGAACATCTGTTGCGATCGGGCCAGGTGGATATTGGTCTATTGCCTCTGCCGCGGGCTGGTGAGGATCTCCAGACGTGGGAGATTGCCCGCGATGAGTTCATTGTGTTGGTTCCGCTGAGTTTTGGGCCCCTGCCGGAAACCCTGACCTGGGAGGATCTTTCCCGTTTTTCCTACATTCTCTACAACTACGCCGAATGCACCACCGCGGTGCGGAACCACTGGGAAGCCGCTCACCAAACCCTCAAGGTGGCCTACCTGGTGAAGGAAGACTCCACCATTGTGAACATGGTGGCACAGGGTCTGGGGGCTGCCATCTTGCCCCGCTTGGCCGCCATTCCCATTCCCGAAGGGATCCAGATCCGCCGGCTGCCGATCCCACTGGAGCGGGTGATCGGGGCTGCCGTTCTGGCCTCTGCGCTGCATCCGCCTGCAGTATTTGCCTTCCTGGAAGCCTTGCGGGGAAACCCATCCCAGTTGCCAAGTTAACATTGCATCGGGAGTACAAGGCAGCTTTGTTGACACCACGCTCATCCATCCAGTGACGCAAGCATTGGTTGCGGACAAACTGGGCAGGGCCTCATCCAAGGCTTGGTATGGCGCTGGAGCGGCGTTGAGGAGTTTGGCTTCCCTGACCAGCATGGGTTTATTTCATTGCAGGTCTATATCATTGCAGGTCTATAGTCATTTCAAACTAGATTGAGACACCCCCGCTGCCGCCCAAACGTTCCACGCCGCTTCCACAATCACCTTTAGATCCTGTCCCAGAGGGAGAAAGGAGCTAGGAAGCAATGCAACGGAAATGTTTCATTCCTGTTTAAAATGACAACAACAGGGCAAAAACTGTCCTGGAAGGACGGGGCTTTAGACCCAGTTTTTGGGTAACGCAGTGAAAATCGGCGGCCAATGTACGTTGGGGCAAGGCCAGCAGATCCTCCCCCGCCAATTTTTGAAAAGACTTGCCCACCCCAGTTACCTTGCCCTTCAAGTGCGATCACTACCCTATCTCCAATCGCGCCGAGGAGATAGAGTTCTCCAGCCGTTGAAAGGGGTGGCGGGAATTACAACGGTTTTTTGCCCAAACCACTTTCTATCGCCCAGCGGGCCAGTTCTGTGCGGTTGTGCAGGCCGGTTTTGCCCAGCATGTTGCTGACGTGGCTTTCAACGGTGCGCTGGCTCACCCCAAGAACTTCGGCAATCTCGCGGTTGGACAGGCCCCTGGCCACGTACTGGATCACCTTGGTTTCCGTTGGCGTAAGTTCAATTTCCCGATCCAGTTTTATGACCGGCTGAATGCCCACATTCTGCACTTGTAACAGGCGCTCGGTATGTCTGAGAGAAGACTCCACCTGCGCCACCAATTCTTCCGGCTCAAAGGGCTTGACCATGTAAACATCTGCCCCTGTGGTCAGGCCGCGCACCCGGTCTGCCGTTTGCCCACGCGCCGACAGAAAAATCACAGGTATCCAGTCTGTAGCACTGTTGGAGCGAATGGTTTCCACAAAGGTATAGCCATCCATCTCCGGCATCATCACATCGCAGATGATCAGGTCTGGTGTGAAATGGCGCATCGCTTCCAACCCCTCCAGACCGTTGCTCGCCGCCACCACTTCGTAGCCGCGAAACTCCAAGTAATCCTTTGCCAGAAGGATCAAGTTCGGATCGTCGTCGATGAGCAACAGTCGCTTCGGGTTGTCCACAGCTCACCTTTTGAGTGCTAAAAAGTTGAGTGCTAAGAAGCTCTAGGGAAAAAACACAACCCCTCCTGCTTTGAGGATCTTCACCGCAGGAAAACAATCCGTAAGTGCCCGATTCTTGTTCGCTAGATCAGGCAGCAGTCCGTGATAACTGTGCCTTACCCCTAGAGCCTCACACATGGAAGTGGAAATACATACTTGGGAAACGTTGGCAACAGTATCTCTACGCAATTTAGGGACTCCAGTTGGTAACCTCATCCCAGGAACTTGGCAGAGCTGGCCTCTGCTTGAGACTCGCAGTACCCAATACATAGCCGTAATCTACCTGAGAACCCGTATCTCATGTGTCTATATGTCATATATCTATACATAGCCGTAATCTACCTGAGAACCCGTATCTCATATGTCTATATGTCATATATCTATATGCTTAAGTACCCATGTATCTGACATCTGCTACCTGTTCATAGTGTCCGTATGTCTTCTGGCCGGGGTTTCCAGGTAGGCAGGCGGGCAGAGCTGATGGAGAATGGAAGAAAGCCTGCGCTTTAACGACAGCCGACATGGGGAGAACGGGTGGAAAAGGGCACACTGGTGGAGTTTCGTTACAATAACGACCGTGTGTTGGCAGTGGTTCAGGGCACTGAGGGTAAGAAGAACCTACTGCTGGGGGTGCCTTCTGGGCAGGTTCATAGTGTTCACCCTCGCCAGATTACCTTTGCTTTGAACGGGGGATCCAGCTTCACGGCTTCCGACATTCCCGGCTTTTGGCAGGCGGTGCAAGCAAAGTTGGATCCCGAAAGTTTGGCGTTGGCCTGGGAACTGGTGCAGGAGGAGCGTCAGCCCCTGAGCTTGGCGGAGATGGCTCGGCTGTTGTTTTCTGATGATTCCCCGGTCTCCACCTATGCCGCCTACCGCCTCTTGAGCGAGGATCGCACCTACTTCAAGCAAAAGGGGGAAAGCTACGAACCCCGCACTCCGGCTCAGGTGAAGGAGATCCTCCATCAAATGGCCGTCGCCCAACAACGGCAGCAGGAACAAGCAGAGTTTGAGGCCCACCTGCGGGAGGCTCTGGCTCATCCCGGTCAAGGGTATCCCTGGACTCCTGCCGAGCGGGCCCGTTTGGAGTTGCTGGAGCGCCTGGCCCTGCAGGGAGCAGCAGCAGCCATTCGCAGCCACGAGGATCTCTCTTCCAATCTCAACCCGTCGGATCGGGAACGGGCCTCGCAACTGCTGGAGCTGATGGGGTTTCCTGACACTCCGCAGGGGGCCTTTGAGGCTTTGGTGGCTCTGGGGCTGTGGAGCCGCCACGAGAACCTGGCCCTGCGCCTCACCGGGATCCCAACCCAGTTCCCGAAGGCGGTGGAGCGATACACCCAAGCCCTGCTCAGCCAGCCTCCCTCTTTCTGGGATCCCCACCTGCGGCAGGATCTCACCCACCTCCACACCTACACCATCGATGATGCCAGCACCCGCGACATTGACGATGCCCTCAGCGTCGAGTTCTGGTCGGATGACGCGGTGAAGCTCTGGATCCACATTGCCGATCCCAGTTGTTGGGTGCAGTGGGGGGATCCCCTCGATTTGGAAGCCCGCAAGCGTGGCACCAGCGTCTATTTGCCGGAGCGGGTGATCCCGATGTTCCCACCGGAGTTGTCCACTGGCCCGATGAGCTTGGTGCAGGGAGAGGTGCGGCCCGCCCTCAGCTTTGGCATTCTACTGGGATCCGACGGCCAGATCCGGGATTTCGAAATTTGCCTCAGCCAGATCAAAGTGACCTACCGCCTCACCTACGAAGATGCCGATGAAATGTTGGAGTTGGGGGCAGAGGCTCAACTGACAGCCATTGCCCGGGCAGCCCAGTGGCGTTATGCCTGGCGGATGGCTCAAGGGGCAATCCAAATTGGCTTGCCCGAGCAAGATATCAAGGTCATCGACGAGATCCCCCACCTCCGGGTGATCGAGGATACTCCTGCGCGGCAGATGGTGGCGGAAATGATGGTGCTCACCGGCGACGTGGCGGCCCGCTTCGCCAGCCAAAATGGGATCCCGGTGCCCTATCGTCTGCAGCCGGCTCCCGACTTACCTCCTCCCGAAGTGCTGGATAGGTATCCCCAGGGGCCAGTTCGGTCTTTTGCCATCATGCGCTGTCTATCGCGGGCGGAAGTAGCCACCCAGCCGGGGCGACATACAGGGCTGGGGCTTGAGGCCTACTGTCAGGTTACCTCCCCGATTCGGCGCTACCTGGACTTGGTGGCCCACTACCAGATCAAGGCCTTTTTGCGCGGGGATCCCTTGCCCTTGACGGAGGCGGATGTGCAGCAGTTGCTGGTGGGGATTGAGCCGGGCACCGCTGAGGCCAACCAGGTGGAGCGGAAATCCAAGCGCTACTGGAGCATCGAATACCTGCGGCTGCGACCGGGGCAAACTTGGCGGGCCTTGGTCTTGGGCTACCTGCGCGAGCAGGAAAACTTGGTGTTGGCCATGCTGGATGAGATTGCCTTTCGGGTGCCGGTGCGCCTAGAACGCCAGATTCCTCTGGGGGCTTGGATCGAGTTGGAAGTTGTGCAGGCGGATCCCCGTGCGGATGTGATCGAGCTGCGCGAGGTGGGACGAGAGGCGGCCATGTGCGGATAGATGCACCTTAACCTGCTGCTCACCCAATCTGCGTGGATAGCTGATACAACAGAGGGGGAAGTCTCAAAAGTCTGGATCGTGAATTTTCTTTAGGGGGGATCCCATGACTGCACGACCTTCCGGCCCACCTCCAATCGTTTACATTCTTTTGTTCGCGATACTGGGAGGCGGCGGCTGGTATGCCTATCGTTCCGGCCTGTTGGACTCATTCCTGAATAGAGAGAACACGCCTCCTATCCCCAGCCAGATTCCAGCTACCCAGCCCCAAGCCCCAACAGCGCCCAACCCCCCTCAGGCTCAAGCGCCCAATCCGCCCGCCAACGCCGTTAATCTGGATACTTCTCTGCCCAACCCAGCAGTGCTCCAGATGGATGGCAGCGTCACGATGATCCGGCTCGTCTTGGCCCTGAAGGGAGGCTACACCCAGCGCAACCCCGGCATTCCCCTCGCCTATGGGATCCCGGATGGCAAGCCCAATGGATCCAATGCCGGCCTGAAGGCCCTGATGGAAGGTCGCATCCAGATGGCCGCTAGCTCCCGCCCCCTCAATGCCAGCGAAGTGCAGGCGGGTCTACAGGCGATCCCGGTGGCCAAAGATGCCCTGGCGGTGGCGGTGGGGGTGAACAACCCCTACAAAGGAGGACTGACGCTGCAGCAATTGGCCGATATCTTCCAGGGTCGGATCACCAATTGGAGCCAGGTGGGCGGCCCGGATCGGCGGATTCGGGTCCTCAATCGCGCCCCCCAGAGCGGCACCTACAGCGTTTTCCAAGAGCTGGTGTTATTGGGGTCGCCCTTTGCTCCCGATAACCCTCCCTACTTCACCACCGCCACAGAAGATGTCACCACCCCGCTGCTGCGGGCTTTGGGAGAAGATGGCATCACCTACAGCACTGTCGATCAGGTGCAAAACCAGCAAACGGTGCGGATTGTGCCCATCGACGGCCAGATGCCCACCCGTGAGGCCATCCAGAGGGGCAGCTACCCCTTGGCGCGGAATGTGTTTTTGGTGGCACCTCAGAGGACTAGCCCTGTGGTGGCCGATTTCATCAACTACGCGCTCTCGGATCAAGGCCAGCAAATCATTGGCCGCACCGAGTTCATCCCCCTCCGATAGCAACCCACAAGTAGGACTGAGATAGCCGCCGACAGCAAACGCAGCGCGGTTCCTCTGCTTTTCCAGAAGACGTCTTCTACCTGCTCCTATTCAAGGCACTTAGTCGTTTCAGGTTAGAGTGAGGCGCCTGAGCTATTGAGAAAAGCCTTTGGCCGCGTGCGTTCAACGTTTTAGGGGTGGGTGCAGCGTCCTAGTTTGAATCCA
Source organism: Thermostichus sp. OS-CIW-32 (assembly GCF_054060415.1). Classification (NCBI taxonomy): domain Bacteria; kingdom Bacillati; phylum Cyanobacteriota; class Cyanophyceae; order Thermostichales; family Thermostichaceae; genus Thermostichus; species Thermostichus sp. OS-CIW-32. Next base: position 233,824 of record NZ_JBSSDD010000002.1, read on the forward strand.
AATGACCCTAGATGTTAGAGAGGGGGCCCTAATTTCCACCAAAGTTCAATTTTTCAGTTCTTCAGTTCTCTCGGCGCACAGCGCTCTCATGCCACTTGCCCAACACCCTGTCGGATAGAGCACTTAAGGAAATAAAGATCAGGATCCCCAAGCCGGTGACCAAGATCAAGGCCGCAAACATGCGGGGCACCTGCAGGTTGAAGCTGGAGATCAAGATCTGGTAGGCGATCCCGGCCCGCTGCCCGCCAGTACCAGCGACAAACTCCGCCACCACCGCCCCAATCAAAGAGAGGCCACCGCTGATGCGCAGGCCCCCCATGAAATAGGGCATGGCACTGGGTAGCCGCAAGTAGATCAACGTTTGCCAGCGGTTGGCCTTGTACAGTTGGAACAGGTTGAGCAGGTTGTGATCGACGCTGTTCAGCCCCAGAGTGGTGTTGGAAAGAATCGGGAAAAAAGCCACAATCCAGGCGCACACCACCATCGCGGCAAAGGTGTTGTTGCGCAGCCAAATGATGATCAGCGGGGCGATGGAGACAATGGGCATCGTCTGTAAAATCACCGCATAGGGGAAAAAGCTGCGCTCAATCCACTTGCTCTGGGTGAACACAATCGCGACCAAAAGCCCCGACACTGTGGCAGCCAAAAAGGCCACCACCGTAATTTGCACAGTGATCAACAGGGAAGGAAAAAGCGTTCCCCAGTCGCGGATGAGGGTTTGCACCACCAAAATCGGCCCCGGCAAGAGGTAGTGGGGCACTCCCGTTACCCGCACCGCCACTTCCCAGCCCACCAAGAAGAGGATCCCGACGAGGACGGGGGCAATCACTTCCAGGTTGAACCAACGGCCCAGATTCAACCCCTTCGCGGGCACCCCTGAGCCGGCACTCGGTATGTCTGCCTCATCCGTGGGTTGGGATCCGAGTTTTTCTCCAACTGCGCCGGTCAGCTTGGGCAGAGACCAATCTGGCCAATGGAGAGGCCAGCTCTCCCCCAAGCCAACAAGGGATCCCAGCCAACGGCGCCATGGCTCGAGAAGCTGGACAAACAGGTCGAACATATCGTGAGGTTGGGGCATCAAGGGACTTACGCAACAGAGAGAACACCGCTAAGCCAGGGATCCCATCAGCGCAAACGTCCAGCAGAGAGGGGGCGCAAATAGGGGGGATCCTGAGCTGAGCCGTGCATGGCCTCGTGCAGACGGGCCGACACTTCACGGCAGTAGTTGTTGTAAAGGGAAGAGGTGCGAAAGTCTTCCGAGCGGGGATAGGGCGCATCGATGGGAATATCGGCTATCACCCGCCCTGGGCGAGCCGCCATCACCACCACGCGGTTGGACAGGTAGACGGCCTCGTAAATGTTGTGGGTAACAAAGATCACCGTCCAGCGCTTTTCTTGCCACAGCTCCAACAGGTCGCTGTTCAACTTGCTGCGGGTGATTTCATCCAGAGCTCCGAAGGGTTCATCCATCAGCAACACCTGCGGCTTGGTTACCAGGGCGCGAGCAATGGAAACCCGCATGCGCATGCCGCCCGATAGCTCGCGGGGAAAACTGCGCTCAAACCCCCGCAGGCCCACCAGTTGCAGAGCTTCCAAGACATCTCGATCGGCTTTTGGCTTGGGCTCACCTGCCAACTTTAAGGGTAGCCCCACATTGTCCATCACCGTCGCCCAAGGCATAAGGGCCGGTTCCTGAAACACAAAGGCCAACTTGGGTTCCCCTTGGGGAGCATCCTTCTCAAGATTTTGCCCCCATTCGATAGAGCCTGTGGTCAGATGCCCCAGACCTGCCACCAACCGTAGCACTGTGCTTTTCCCACAGCCGGATGGCCCCACCAAGCTAACGAACTGCCCTTCTTGGATGGTCATATTCATGTCCTGCAAAGCCACCGTGCCATTGGAATAGACCTTGCTGACATGGTTGAGGGTAATGACAGGGGTGGGCATGGCTGGCAATTCCCGGAGCAGAGGAAGCACACACTTTCAAAATAACCCTCTCTGCCGCCTCTGCTTGGTAGGCGTAACTACAACTCTTTCCCTCAGAACCGGTTTCCAGAGAGTTTCTCACGGAAAGCTTGCGATGACCCAAATCGGAGCAGCAAGTCGGTATGATGTTGCCGACCACCCTCTGGCCAAGGAACACATGGGATCCCCATTTAAACCGGTTGCAGGTGCTGTTACAGCCCCGCGAGGATTTCGAGCCGCTGGAGTGGCCGCTGGCCTCAAGCCCTCAGGAGCTGCGGATCTGGCTTTGATCGTTTCCGAGTGCGATGCGGTTGGGGCAGGCGTTTTCACCACCAATCAGGTCAAAGCAGCCTGTGTCACCTACAACCAAGGGATCCTCGCCCAACAGCAGCCGGTGCGGGCCATCCTCTGCAATGCTGGGCAAGCCAACGCCTGTACCGGAGAAGAAGGAGAGCGCAACAACGCCCAACTGGCCCTCTGGGTGGGAGAACGGTTGGGGATCCCGGCCCATCAGGTGCTCACGGCCTCCACAGGGGTCATCGGGCGACAACTGGAAATGCCGAAAATCCAAGCAGCCCTGCCTGGCCTTATCGACAGCCTCTCTCCAGAGGGGGGGGAGAGCGCCGCCCGCGCCATCATCACCACCGACTTGGTGACCAAAAGCGTTGCCCTGCAGGCTGAGATCGACGGGTACACCGTCAGGGTCGGGGGCATTGCCAAGGGATCCGGCATGATCCACCCCAACTTGGCCACGATGCTGGCTTTTTTAACCTGCGACGCGGCTGTGGATCCCCGCCTGTGGCAGCAGATCCTCAAGCAAGCTGCTGACCTCAGCTTTAACCAAATCACGGTGGATGGGGATACCAGCACCAACGACATGCTCTTGGCCCTGGCCAACGGCCAAAGTGGGATCCCACCCCTGCAAGCCGGCACAGAAGCTGCCCAGACTTTGGCGGAGATGGTCAACCAAGTTTGCATTCATCTGGCTAAGGCCATTGCCCGCGATGGGGAAGGAGCTACCAAGCTGCTGGAAATTCGGGTGTGTGGGGCTGTGGATGATGGGGCAGCCCGGCATATGGCCCGTGTGATCGCCAGCTCTCCCTTGGTGAAGGCGGCAGCTTTTGGCAACGATCCCAACTGGGGACGGGTGGCAGCCGCCGCCGGCCGAGCCGGGATCCCCTTCGACAGCCGCCGGTTGGATATCCGTCTGGGGGATTTTCTGCTCATGCAGGCGGGAATGCCCCTGGCTTTCGATCGCAAGGCAGCCTCTGAGTACTTGAAAGGGGATCCGGTGACCTTTACCGTGGATCTCCATCAGGGATCCGGCCAGGGCGTGGCCTGGGGCTGCGATCTCAGCTACGATTACGTGCGCATCAACGCCGAATACACCACCTAACGGGGGATCCCAACCATGACCACCGAATCGAACGCAAATAACGGCTTTTCTACCGAAGCCCAAGCGGCTTTGGCCAAAGAAGCGAGGCTTTCCCTATCCGGTTGGCAACAAGAGGTGAGTCGAGGCTTAGAGTTTGGCCTCGAGGCAGCAGCCAGCATCGGCGATCGCTCCATCCCCACCTTTTCCCGTGGCGAATTGCCCCATTATGCCGGCATCAACACCTTCCTCAAGGCTCCCTACCTGGAGGATGTGCGCAAAGTTGGGGAGTACGATGTGGCAGTGGTGGGTGTACCCCACGATTCCGGCACCACCTATCGGCCCGGCACTCGCTTTGGCCCACAGGGGATCCGGCGCATTTCCGCTCTGTACACCCCCTACAACTTTGAGTTTGGCGTCGATCTGCGAGAGCAGATCACCCTCTGCGATGTCGGCGATATTTTTACGATCCCGGCCAACAACGAAAAATCCTTCGACCAAATCTCCAAAGGGGTAGCTCACATTTTCGGGTCTGGCGCCTTTCCCGTCATCCTGGGCGGGGATCATTCGATTGGCTTTCCCACGGTGCGGGGGATCTGTCGCCACTTGGGGGACAAGAAGATGGGCATCATCCACTTCGACCGCCATGTGGACACCCAAGAAACCGACTTGGATGAGCGCATGCACACCTGTCCTTGGTTTCATGCCACCAACATCCGCAACGCACCGGCCCACAACCTGGTGCAACTGGGCATTGGTGGCTGGCAAGTGCCACGGCAAGGGGTGAAGGTGTGCCGGGAGCGGGCCACCCACATCCTCACCGTTACCGACATCACCGAAATGGGCTTGGATGCAGCCGCCGATTTCGCCCTCGAAAAAGCCCTAGACGGCACCGATTGTGTGTACATCAGCTTCGATATCGACTGCATCGATGCCGGCTTTGTGCCGGGTACAGGCTGGCCAGAGCCGGGTGGGCTGCTGCCGCGGGAAGCGCTCTACTTGCTCAAGCGCATTGTGCGGGAAGCACCGATCTGTGGCCTGGAGGTGGTGGAAGTCTCTCCCCCCTACGACATTAGCGATATCACAGCTCTAATGGCCACCCGAGTTATTTGCGATACGCTGGCCCATTTGGTGGTATCTGGGCAACTGCCGCGCCGAGAGAAGCCCGCCTACATCCACCCGGAGGCGACGCCAGAAATGGCCGGCGACTGGAGGTAAGAGATGCACGAGACCGACATGACCCGCGCCTTGATCCAAACACTACGTGACTGGTGGCAAAGTCAGCCGGGACAGCCTCAGATCGCTCGGGTGCACCTGGTGGTAGGACAGTTCACCTGTGTAGAGCCGGCCAGCCTAACCTTTGCCTATGCCGCACAAACCCAGGGTACTTTCCTACAGGGATCCCAGTTGGTCATCCGGGAAACGCCGCTCATTGCCTATTGCCATCCCTGCGGCCAAGAATACAAGCCAGAAATAGGCCGGCGCTATGCTTGCCCCAACTGTGGATCCCCGATGGAAGAGATTCGCTCGGGCCGAGAGCTGAAAATTGACTACATCGAAATTGACTACATCGAATGTTCAACAAACTTCACCCCACCGGCGCAACCAGAAGTCGCCTAGGCCGCTCCAAAGCTAAGTCCCAGAAGGACAGCTGCTCCCAAGCTGAGGATGAACATCAAGCCGGCAGGCATTAACGTTCGGGTTTTGCGGTAGCGCAGGGCGAATACGATAGATCCCAGCACTGTCGTCCCCAGGCCCAAGCCCAGCCCCCAGCGGGGATCCACCCCCAGCAGCCCATAGCTGACTCCGCTGAGGGCGGCCCCAACCAGCCCCCCGATGAGAGACTTGGAGCTTTTGCCTTTGCTATAGCCGATTGCTCCGCCCACCAAAAGCAGTGCCCCGTAGACCAGCAAGGTGATTTGTGCGGCCAGCATGATGGGAAAACCTTGTCCTCTCTAGGTTTAATCCACGAGGATATCGCGAATCAAGGGCAAGCGAATGCTGATGTAGCGATTGAGAATTGAGGCATCGACACTGCTGAGGGCGTGTTTTTTCTGACAGGCGCTCAGAAGCAGGTTCACCAAGTCATCGTCACGCTTTGTGAGCCAATCTGGCCTGCCAATCTCGCTGACCAAAGACCAAAACTGGCGTACCATTTCAGGAGTCATGGCATCCATTTTGTGGAGATAGGGGCTGAACTGCAAAAGAATGGTCTAGGCCATCGATTCGATTCTAGAAAAAAGACCTCATCCCCGAGGACAATATTTCAGCTCCGTCACAACTTAGGATAAGATGTTATGCTTTCCCACAAAGCTCAGCAAGCAGTGCCCCTTCTGGCTTTGTGAGGATCTTAGGAAGGTAAACTAGCAACTCCTGACATATATCAACATTAGGCGTTAAAAAACGATGATTCCTGTCAAAATCTCGACATCAGCATCAGAAGGTTCACAAGCCCCCTTATCCAAGCTGTAAGACAGGGAATCTGGGCGAGCAGGGGCTAGCGCAAGGCGTACTGTAACCTATAGGCTCCTTCTTCTCGTGGCTTATGGGTGTTGGCCCGCAGGGTATAAGTGCCGGTGCGGGGCAGAAAGGCAATCATCAGAGCATCGGTTCCACCCCCTTGGTCATCATCCCAAGCCCTGACTTCTCCACTGGGATCCAGCAGCTGCAAAAAGGCATCGAAATCGGAGCTGGTCATGGAAGCGATCAGGATCTGGCCGGCGCGGGCGGCAATGGGATATTCGTCCATCCAACTGCCATCCTCGGGATGCTGAAGGGATCCCTCCTGCAGACGGCCCGATAGGCTTTCCTGCCAATCTACCTGGGTGAGGATATAGGTGAGCCGGTAGTTGCCGGTGGATTCGGGCTCAAAGCTGGTGGCCCGCAGGGTATAGGTGCCTCCCTCCGGCAGACGCACCGCCAACAGGGCATTCACATCTGGGCCAGAGTCATCGTCAAAGCCGATCACCCGCCCTTGGCCGTCCACCAGCTCCAGATAAGCATCAAAATCTTCGCTCTCTAGGGCCGCAATCAAAATCTGTCCCGGCTCAGCGGTGACGGGGATCCCATCCCAAAAGCTGCCGTACTGGCGACTGACTTCATCTCCCGCCTCCAGCGCTCCCGTCACGGTTTGGCTGCCTCTCCACAGAGCAGAACGGGTCAGCGCAGATCCCACCGGCAAGCCTCTCTCTCCCACCCGATCCAGCAGCCGACAGCCGCCGGCCAACCCCAATGCCACCAGAGCCAGAGTCAAACGGGATCCCCAACGGCGAGGAGATGCGCAAGAACGATACCAGCTCAACATCGGAAGGGATCCCTTTCTAAAGAATGGCAACTGTAGACTGATCCTACCCCCTGATTGATTGAGCGAAAAGTTGGTCAGAGACGACAACTTCTGCCAACTTCGTGCTGAGTTTTGAGGTTGTTGGCTTGCCCCTTCCTTGCTGTTTCAGCCGAGAGCAAACTGTTGGCCTACAGGGTTTCCCAAGCTTGCAAGACGGCTTCTAGGGCCAGCCGCCCATGGTAGAGATGGGTTCCCCCCTGCAAGTAGACGGTGTAGGGATCCCGCATCGGCCCATCGGCAGACAGCTCGGCGCTGCTCCCGGCAATAAAGGTGCCTGCTGCCATCACCACCGGGTCTGCATAACCGGGCATCACCTCCGGAACTGGGGTGAGGTAGGAATCCACAGGAGAACTGTTTTGAATGGCGTGGCAAAAGGCCTGCAGCTTTTGCGGGGATCCCAATTGAATGGCCTGGATGATATCGGTGCGAGGAGCTTGAGGCAGAGGCGAGACCGGGTAGCCCAAATCAGAAAACACCTGCGCCGCCAGATGGGCGATCTTCACCGCTTCGGCCACCATCTGCGGGGCCAAGAACAAGCCTTGAAACAGAAGGCGGTTGAGATCTAGAGTTGCCCCCCCCTCCGAACCAATGCCCGGAGCCGTTAACCGACAAGCGGCTTGCTCCACCAGCTCTGCCCGCCCGGCCACATAGCCCCCTGCGGGAACGAGGGTGCCCCCCGGATTTTTGATCAGGGATCCGGCAATCAGATCTGCGCCCACATGGGTTGGCTCCTGGGTTTCCACAAATTCGCCGTAGCAATTGTCCACAAAAACCACAACTTCGGGGTTTTGCGCTTTGACCATTTGGATCATCTCGGCAATCTGGGCAATGGAAAAGCTGGGCCGCCAATCGTAGCCACAGGACCGCTGAATGTGAACCAAGCGGGTTTGCGGTCTGAGGGCGGTTTTCAGGGCCTGCCAATCGACAGTTCCCTCCCGCAAATCCAACTGGCGGTAATCGATGCCAAACTCCCGTAGGGATCCCCGCCCGGAGCCCCGCAGGCCGATAACCTCCTCAAGGGTGTCGTAGGGGGGGCCGGTAATCGCCAGCAGCTCATCCCCCGGACGCAGCACCCCAAACAAAGCACAGGCAATGGCATGGGTACCAGACACCATCTGCAGCCGCACCACTGCTGCCTCACAGCCCATAATCTGGGCAAACACCCGATCCAAAACCTGCCGCCCCTGGTCGTCGTGGCCATACCCCGACACCCCGGCAAAGTGATGGGATCCCACCCGCTGGTCGCGAAAGGCCCGCAGCACCCGCGCCAGGTTCTCTCTGAGGGTCTTCTCCACCGCCTGAAACTGCTCCTGTAGAGCCTCTTCTGCTCTGTCTAAAAGCTCTGCCGCCTTCAACGGGATCCCTCCGCCCACCCAGTCTGCCCCACCTTTTGCACACCAAGCTGGTTTCGAGGGTAGCATTTCAGCCACCCCGGAAAGAGTTGGCCTTCTCCCCACCGCTCCTCAAGGTGACTGCAGCGGCAGAACCGAGTTCCAAGTTCTTATGTACTTATGTAGTTATGTAGCTCTCCGATAGAAACCTTACAGCATGGAACAGTGAACAACAGGCTTGTCAAAGCTAATACCGACAACAACACCATCTCTCAAGTCGAAAGCCTCATATTGATAAAAAATCGATAAAAAGCTTAATTTATATCAATATCCCTTCATTTTTGCTGTCAATGGCTATCCAATCAAGATGCTGCTAGGCTGTAGGATAATACCAACATACCCTGGAGGAAAGCTGAAGCATCTGGATTGCCGAGCTTATGGGCAATACGGCCCACCTTCAGTCTCTCAAAAACAGGTCAGAGTTAGAGACATTGTTTAACCAACTCAAAATCCAGCTCAGGAAGATTTTTAGCAGGCTAGATCTGTCTATGGGTTTGATGATAGATTTGGCTTTTGACTGAGGAACTTGCAACTTAAACTCTAAAAAACCTTTCCCAAAGACACTCAACACAGCCAATAGAAGTGCATGTCTTGCAGGGCGGGGATCCCGCTTCTCTACAGAGCTCCTGCGATTCGGGAAAATCTGGAATTCAACATCAATTCAACATCTCTGAAACATTAAGAGAGCCTAAATTTATTCTTAACCTCTGGCAGAGATCCTTGAGCGAGATGTTAACCTAGACTTAACCCAAGAGGTTAGTGCCACTCCCAAAGCCGATCTGCTCACCCTTGATGACAGGGCTCCATTTTTGCCAATTAAAGGGCTGACGTCGCCTGTGAGCTGGGATCGCTTTCCAGAGTTAGAGGGATCCCGGGTGGGGATGAGGCGCTATCTCAGGTATAAACCGACATGACTGGGAGAGTCCTCATGACTAAGCTTGTGATCCAAGGGAAAAACGTCGAGATTACCGACGCCATCCGCAGCTACGTTCAAGAAAAAATTGAGCGTGCTGTCAGTCATTTTGCCCAGATCACCAGTGAGGTTGATGTCAATCTATCGGTAGCCCGCAACCCCCGTATCAGTGCCAGCCAATCTGCCGAAGTGACCGTCTACGCCAATGGCACCGTGATCCGGGCGGAAGAAAGCAGCGAAAACCTCTATGCCAGCATCGACCGTGTGGCCGACAAGCTGGCCCGCAAGTTGCGCAAATACAAAGAACGGAACGGCATTCACCGCGTCCGCCACACCCCCAAAACCTCCGTGGCAGTGGCCCAGCAGCCCGTCACCGATCCGCTAAATACGGAACGGCAAGCGGAGTTACCCGCAGAGGTGGTGCGCACCAAATACTTCGCCATGCCACCCATGACGGTTCAGGAAGCGTTGCACCAGTTGGAGCTGGTGGATCACGACTTCTACGTTTTCCGCAATATCGAAAATGGCGAGATCAACGTTATCTACGTCCGCAACCATGGCGGCTATGGCCTGATCCGCCCCCGCTAAGGCTTGGTGAAGATGCGTGGTGAGCTCTCCTCCCAACTTACTTCTCCAGGATCCAGCGGCACTTTCTATCTGTTGCTACAGCTCACCGATTCTGCCCTGCCGATTGGGGCTTATTCCCACTCCTGGGGCTTGGAAGCTGCCGTTCAAGCGGGTCAACTTCGCGATCGGGCTGGGGTGCAGCAGTACCTGTTGGGGGTTTTGCACATGGGCTTAGCCCCCACCGAGGGCAGAGCCTGTGCCTTGGCCCATCGTCTATCCCGATTGGGATCCGAGTCGGGAGTGGAGAAGCTGCAGCAACAGCTGCAAGCAACCCGTTGGGCGGCAGAGCCGCGCCAAGCCAGCCTAGATTTGGGGAAACGCCTAGCTCAACTGGCAGAACGCACCTGGGGAATCTCTGTCCCCAAGGCAGAGGGGGATCCACTGCATCATTCCGTGGTGTTTGGCTGGATCTGCGCTCAGGCGGGCATTGGGTTGGAAGATACCCTGCGTGCCTTCTTGTTCTCCTCCCTCACTGGGCTGGTCTCGGCAGCGGTGCGTCTGGTACCTTTGGGGCATACCGAGGGGCAAAGCCTATTGGCTCAGTTGTACGAGCCCATCGAGGCAGTGGTACACCAAGAGATCCTGCCGGTTGTGAAGCGGGCCGAAAGGCCAAACCTCTCCCCCAGCTGGCCGGCTTTGGGCAGCTTCACCCTCCTACAAGAACGCGATTGTCAAGTCCACCAACAGCTCTATTCCCGCCTTTTTCAATCTTGAAAGCCGTCAACCCTCACCCCTAAACCCTTCTCCCAGAGGGAGAGGGGAGTTCAGCTAGAAATCGCAGGAGCCCCGCACTGTACCCGTAGGGTCAGTGCCGGGAGGAATGCGCTTTGATGAAGTACAATGAACTTATGAGCCAAGTCCTGACCATATCCTGCAAGCTCAAGGTGTCCCCGTCGCAAGCCGCCAAATTGGACGCGACTTTGGAGGCTTTTGGCCAAGCCTTGAATTGGGTCAACCAGAACACGCCGGAGAAGATCGTCAACGCGGTCAAACTGCAATCCCTTTGCTACTACGAGATTCGAGCCCGGTTTGGCTTGTCCAGTAACTTGGCTCAACAGGTGTGCAGACGGGTAGCGGGTTCCCGCAAAGTGGCTAAGCAGAAAAAGCGTCCCGTCAAGGAGTTTGAGAGCGGCTTTGTTACCTACGACGCCCGTATCTTTTCGTTCCGTCAAAAAGACTGGACGGTGTCGCTCACCACGGTGGAAGGGAGAGAACGCTTTGAACTGGCCATTGGCAACTACCAGCGTGGGATGCTGGCTGGCTCTAACCCCAAATCGGCCACCCTGGTCAAGCGCAAAGATGGCTCCTACTACATCCAGATTTGCGTAGAGAAAAAGCCACCCAAGCAACAAGATACCGACAAGGTGATCGGGGTGGACTTGGGAAGGACAGATATTGCCCATACGTCAGAGGGGGACAATTGGAATGGACAGCAGTTGAACAAAGTCCGCGACCACTACTCCCGGTTGAGGGCGGCACTCCAACGCAAAGCCAGTAAGGGCACACGCAGTTCGCGGCGCAGATGCCGTCAACTGTTGCAACGGCTGTCTGGCAAGGAGAGACGCTTTCAGTCGCGTCAGCGTTGCGTAGCAAAAACGTGGGTCAATCATCGCATCTCCAAAGTTATTGTCTCCAGGGCAAAAGCTACCAACAGCGCTATCGCCCTGGAAGACCTGACAGGGATCCGAGAAAGGGTCAATCAACAGCCGCGGAGCAAAGCCGAACGGCGCAGGGCCAACGGTTGGGCGTTTTATCAACTCCGTCATTTTCTGGAGTACAAGGCTCTGCGTGCAGGGGTTGCCTTGATTCTGGTACCGCCTGCCTACACGTCGCAGACCTGCCACCGGTGTTTGCACATTCATCCCGACCCTGCGCAATCCTACCGCAGTGGAAAGAAGTTTAAGTGTAGGCACTGTGGATGGGAAGGAGATGCGGATTTGAATGGTGCGAATGTGATTGCGCTTTTGGGGGCTGCCGTAAACCAGCCTAGAGGTCCGGGCTTGTTTTGTTCTCTGGTAGAGCAGAGCAGGCCCAGGGCTACTGAAAGCCCGCTCCGTACCGCTTAGCGGTCGGAGCCGGGTAGTTTACTTCTCCTCTGCTTCTCTTGGGCAAAGATGGGTTCGCGCGGCCAGAAGCGCATTGAAAAGCGAAAAGAAGGTGCCCTTACCAAAGAATTGGGTCTAAAGCCCTGCCGTACCGCTATGCAGCTCGCCTTGGCGGGCCTAGCACGGTGGCTTTTGTGCTACACCCTAACCGGCATCGATCAAATCGTTGGATCCCCAGCCAGGGGCAACCTGAGCCGCTCTGAGAATAAAGGCAGCCAGATTTCTCAGGGCTTCGTCGTCCATCCAGGAAGGGGGTACAGGTCGGCATCCATAGCTGGAATCCGAGCCATCGTAGCTGCGGGGATCCCGCTGGTACTCCATCAAGGCTTGAAGGGTATCTCGGGGTGGAGTGGCACCGCGCAAGTCCTTCAAAGAGAGGGAAATGTTGGGAGCCGGCAAAGTGGCACCGCCCACATGACAATTCAAACAGGCGGACTGAAAACGATTTTTGCCGTCCGTGAGCTGCTCTGGGGTAAAGGTGAGGGTATGCCCTGCGGCATCTAGAGGCAATTCCACAGGGCCACTCACCCGCAAATACTGGTTCACGTAAGGATCAATGCGGGCAGCCACCGGACTGGCCAGCCCCAGCCACAACAAAGCTAGGATCCCGACCCAGGCCCAGAGGCGAGACGGGATCCGCCATCTCATAGGCAACTTCTGATCCAGATGCGGCATTAGAGATAGGCTGATAGGTCGCTGTGGCTTTCGTTCTTGGTACCACCCCAGCCGGGAACGGTCTTGGCCTGCACCAGAATGTAGCCCGCAATCAGCTTCAGATCCTCGTCGGTGAGGTTGCGCAGACGTGGATACTCACTGGTGAGCTGGGTGTTGGGGTGATACTCCAACAGAGACTCCACCCCGTCATAGGTGACTGGATTCTTGATGTAATCCACAATCGCCAGCACATTATCCCGTGGGGGAGTTGCCCCCTCCAGATCCGAAAGCTTCAAGCTCACATCCGGGTTGGGATAGGTCTGGCCGCCCACATGGCACTGGGCGCATGCGGTGTTGAATAGCTTCTTCCCTTTGGCCAACTGGGCTTCGGTAAAGGTAATAGACTCAGTTGGCGACAGAGCCACTGCAGGAATATCCTTAGCTGCAAACACTGGAGCCAGACCCCAGCCAAACCCAGCCATCAACGCAGCCAACAGCAGGACAAGCAACCGACGACGCGCTGGCGCAAACACCTTCTGAACAGAAAAAGCTTTGCTAAACATGGTTCTCCGTAGATCAGCCTAGAAAGAGGAGAGGTGGGCTCCACTCCAGCCACAAACCCGACAACAGGATCAAGAATAGACCATTAAGAGATCATTTGCAGATGGGATCCGGGATAGTTTCCCAATGGTTCCATTTGCCTTTGGTGTTAAGTTTGATTACGGAGCTATGGCCTGTTGGGAGTCTGTTGGCCGAGAGCTGACTTGGCCACAGCCCAGTCGAGAGAACTGAGCAGGTAATGAGCAGGTAATATAGAGCTTGGCTTGCTTGCCCGGCAACCTCAGAGCAGGAGAATACGGCAGACTCCGTTCCAGGTTTTCCCCATGTCCTCTATCCGATTCCAGCCGTTGCGGGTGGCTTTCACCTGTGCGGATCCCAGTCAAGTGCAAATGCCCGTTGCCGATTTGCTGGCGGCCTTGCCGGCCTCACCGCTTCTGACCTACACAGACCCGGAAGCAGCGGACTTGCGGGTAGAGCTGTTGCCCGATGCCACTTATCACTTTTACCGGCGGGGGGAAGAGGTGGCTCTGGCGGCCTTCCGGATCCCGGTGAAGAAGCTACTGGCCCTGCCTCGCAAGCTGGTGCGGCTGTTGGAGCACGTGGCTGCTTTTGGTAATCTTTTGAACCTGCAACCTGCCAGCGATGCGCTGAGCAGCATCTTGGAAGTGGAATTTCTCCAACTGGAAACCCCGGCCAGCAGCTCTGCCCCTGCCGAAGTGAGCCCCCTGCCGCGGGATCCCCAGGGACAAGTGCAAATCCAAGCGGGCCGCAACCTGGCCATTGCCCTGAGGAACAGAGCCCCCACCCCGGTGTATGTCTACGTCACCGTCTTTGACGAGCGGCGGTACAGCGTGGATTTGGTTTACCCCTATCAACCGGATCTGCCCGCCCGTTTGCGCCCCAACGAGAGCCTACTGATTGGCTCTGGCCCCCGCTACTTGCTGCAGATGCAACTACCGGAAGGGATGGATGTAGCGGTGGATCGCTTCAAAGTTTGGGTCAGCGGTAGCAGCATGCAGCCGGGCATTATGGTAATGCCTCCCCTGGGGCAACGGCTGGAACCCCCCTCAGAGGATCCCTACGGGGCCGGATCCCGCCTGGATCGAGAAGTGAGGCTGGCCATTCTGGGCAAGGCAGGCAGCACTCCCATGCCGGCTTTTGCCGAGGATCCCTGGTGGTGTATGGAACAAGCCGTCCAGATTGTGGCCTGAGCCGATGCTCTGGGGTGCTTTTCAGATTTCTTAAAGGTGACTTTTCAGGATCTCCTCAAAGGTATCCTCAACCTCGTCAACGCTGATGACTGACAAATGATAGAGGGAAGATAGACTGGTTCTTACATCTTGGCTAACGTCGGTTAAAACCATGAAAGCTTGGTTTCTCTGAAGACCGAGGTCAGAAGCAATCTTGGAGTACTTCTGTACTTTGTCTTGGTACTCACCTGTCTTCGACTCCACCCAGTAGAATTGATCGTTAACATGAAAGAAAAGATCCATCTCAAAATCAGCTCCGTTCGACAAAGTGACTTGGGCATTTGTTATGTAAGAGAAATCAATCTTTCCAGTTTGACTTGTAGCAAGACAGATCAGCTTATCCCTGACGTATCTCTCTAGCCAGTTTCCTGAGAGAAAACTCAGTGCCTGGGGCGATCTACTGGGCCTTGCCACCAACAAGTACTTGGGTGCCCTAAAGTATCTGTACTCTTCCAAAAATGCGATTCCGTATAACTCTTTGGCGACTTGGCAAGTTGCGCTGATTACTTGTTGGGGCTCGTCTTTAAAGTTTATTGAGAAAGAGTTTCCGCTGTTCATATTTGATTTAATCATTCTATAGAATCTTTTGATCGAAGAGTATCGGCTGCCCATAAAGGCAGCTATTTGATCTAGCTTTTCCTCTTTTTCTCCCACAGCTATGCTTTTTATCCTTACGTTTTTTGAGTTTAAGAATGACTCTATCTTTGATATATCAACAGTAGCTACCCTATCCTTGTCTCTTGGCACTTTGTCTATTGATTCAGGCTCTGGTGGTTGATCAATAATCTGAGTGATCTGATCATTCTGGGAGTCCTGATCTGTAGTTTGAGATGTCTCTAATTCGCGAAAATTTCGAAGAGCAACTTGTAGGTGCTGATAAACATACTGAGTTTCTTTCAATAAGTTTTCCAGAAGAACTCGCTGGTTGCTTAGTTGCTTATCCTGCTCAGCTAGCTTTACAGATATGGTTCGTAGAAGGTCTCTACTCCAATCTTTTAGCAAGCTCTGACAGCTATCGACTAGGCGAAATTTAAACTCTTCAAGGTTAGCTTGGGAATCGTGTAACTTCTCAGAGATTATGTTCACCAATTCTTCGCTCAATTTGCTTAGCGCTTTGTTTGCTTCGTCAAGGACTTGGCTGTGTTGGCTTAACTGTGAAGATATCTCTCTGATAATCTCTCGTTTCCAGATCTCTAGTTTAGGGTTTGCCCTATACTGGCGAGCAACGTAAATACCTAACGAGAAACCAATAGCTACCCCAATCAATAAAACCAAAACGAAGTCTACCAAATGCCCCTGGCCCCCGCGCTGTTACTTTTCTTTCAAGTTGACTGGACTACCCGCTTGCCTCAACATGCTATAGGGAGATGAGCAAATTTTCAAGTAGAGGGCGGGCCTGCCCCTGACCCCTGAGAAGCTAGGCGCTGATGAGGGATCCCAGCCAGCCTTTCTGGAGAGCCTTCTGCGCGGGAGTCAGTTCAGGCAACACCTCCAACGTGTAGACATCGGGCCGAGGGGGATCCAACGGGATCCAAAAGTGTTTCAACTGATCGGCTTGAAAAACACTCAAACAAATGACCTGGTGGGGCTGATAGGCTGTCAATCGTTCTGCCAAGTTGGCAGCGTTCACCCTGAACCCATCCAGGGCCACCAGCTCATCGCCGGCCCAGATGCCTGCTTTTTGCGCCGGGGATCCCATCTCCACTGCGCTGATGCGATTGCCCTCGCCGTTGAAATTGAGGCCCAGGTATGGGATGGGGTTGGGGCGGCTGAAGTGGGCTTTAAGGGTGAGGCCAAGGGGGTGTAGGTAAGTGTTGTAGTCTAGCTCTTCCGTGCCTTCCACATAGGCTGCGAAAAACCGGCCAAGATCGGCACCGGCTGCCCGCTCAAACGCCTCCCGCAAGTCTTGGTCGCTGTAGCCCTTCTCTGACCGACCAAAGCGCTGCCACAGATCCTGCAAAGCCGTATCCAGGGATCCCTGACCGCCGGAAAGGTGGCGAATGTGCAGATCCAGCAGCCAACAGACCAAAGCCCCCTTTAAGTAATAAGAAACCTGGCTGTTGAGGGTGTTTTCGTGGGGGCGGTAGAGTTTGATCCAGGTATCGAAGCTGGACTCCCGCAGCGATTGCACAGCCCGGCCCGGAGTACGCTGCAAGCGGCCAATCTGTTCGGAAAGAACTTTTAAAAAATCGCCGGCACTGAGGATCCCTGCCCTCAACAAGATGACATTTTCGTAGTAGCTGGTCGCCCCCTCACAAAACCACAGACATTCCAGATAATTTTCTTGGTTGTAATCGATCTTTTCCAATGCCAGCGGACGCAGACGCTTGACATTCCAGGCATGAAACAACTCGTGGGCCAGCAAAGACAAAAAGCGCCGATAGGACTCCGGCTGATGCAGCTCTAGCCCAGAGTAAAGAAGGGTGGTGCTGTACTTGTGCTCAAGGCCACCAAATCCTCCCGGCGACAAATGCACGATAAACCAGTAACGGTCATAGGGTAGCCCACCAAAAAATGCGGCTGTGGTTTCGACAATGGCCTTGGCATCGGCAACGGCCCGATCGACATCCAGAGTGCCCGACCCCCAAACCACAAGGTAATGCGGGATCCCTTCCACCTCAAACGATTGCACTCGATGTGGACCCACCTCCACCGGGCTATCCACCAGCTCGTCGTAGTCTTCCGCCACAAAAGACTGGCCGGAAGTGGGATCCTCAGAAGGAGAGGTCAAGGGCCGCAAACTGGTGGCGATGTGCCAATCCGGCTTGGGGGGGATCACCGTCAAAGTGTAGGGTTCCCGCTCGCGACCGGGCACGTAGAGAAACAGCGCTGCCCCGTTGAAATAGGCGTGGGTCAAATCCAGATGGTTTGTGCGCACCGTCAGCTCATAGGCATAGACCCGGTAGCACACCTTCACGGCAGAACAGCCCGGCGGATCGATCTGCCAGGTGTTCTTGTCCACCTTCCGCCAGGCCAAAGGGATCCCTTGCTCGGTTGCCGCCTGAAACTCCTGCACATGACGGGCATACTCCCGCACCAAGTAGGATCCCGGCGTCCACACCGGCAGTCGCAGCCGCAAAGGCACCTCTGGATCCACCTCTTGGATCTGCAGTTCCACCTCCAGCAGGTGATTGGCCGGATCCGGCATCCGCACTGTGAAATGCTGGCGGCTCAGCCGAGAAGGCTCAGCAACAACAGCCTCCGGGCTCCCCATAGATAGATAGAATGTTCCAACCCACTCCACTCTCTACCGCCAAGGGCCGACGCAACCCCCAGCGACAATGGCTCTTATCCTAACCCCTGCTTTCGGTTGGGGATCCCTTTCTGGGGCAAAAACGAGACTCAAAAATGTAGCACGTGCTACAAAGATGCCTGGGCAGAACCTTCTACTTTAGGGTAAATCTTGGTATCATCATCGATTCTGAAGTCAAGGGGTTGCAACCTAGCCTAATGCTTCTAGATTGATCTTAATAGGTTGATCTTAGGTATAAACTGACCTTAAAAGGTTAATGAGTATGGCGGTGGCCGTAGCGGAAAAATCTCTGATCACAGCCTTCAAGCAATTGGGAGGCCCTCACCATCCTCCGGTTATCGAAACGTTTGAGCGCGGGAAGACCATTTTTTTTCCAGGGGATCCGGCGGAGCGGGTTTACTTTTTGGTAAAGGGAGCGGTTAAGCTCTCGCGGGTCTACGAAATGGGGGAGGAAATCACCGTCGCCCTCCTACGCGAAAACAGCATCTTCGGCGTGCTCTCCTTTATCACGGGACAGCGCTCCGACCGCTTTTATCACTCGGTGGCTTTTACGCCTACCGAGTTACTCTCTCTACCGATCGAGCAGGTGGAAAAATCCTTGCAGGAGAACGCCGAACTGGCCATGTTGCTGGTTAAAAGCCTGTCGTCCCGCATTTTGCAAACGGAGATGATGATCGAGACGCTGGCTCATCGCGACATGGGATCCCGTCTGGTCAGCTTTTTGTTGATTCTCTGTCGCGATTTCGGGGTGCCTGGCCCGGATGGGGTCACCATCGATCTCAAGCTGTCTCACCAGGCCATTGCCGAGGCCATTGGCTCAACCCGCGTCACCATCACCCGCCTGTTGGGAGAGCTGCGCAAGAAGAAGTACATCTCCATTCACAAGAAGAAGATCACCGTACACGACCCGATGCGGCTGAGCCATCGCTTTGCCTAGAAGGAAGAGGAGAACACTTCCTGAGCAGCACCTTGCCCAGGCAAACCCCGCTCGACGGCTGGTTGAAGCTCTGGCCGGCCTATGTTCAATCTACTGCTGCAGCCTTGAAGAATCTCTGTGCCCGAAGGACAGACTTAAAGTTTTCTGGAAGCTGACCGGATCGCGGGCAAGAATCTACTAGTCTATGGGGGGATCTGGCTTTGGCCAGAGCTATCTAGCCAATTGCTGAGGTGTAACTGTGGAAACGGCCATCGAGTGGATTACCGCCCATGAGATCCTCGACTCGCGAGGGCGTCCCACCCTAGAAGCCCTGGTGGGTCTAGCCAATGGAGCAACGGGCTTGGCGCAGGTTCCCAGCGGTGCCTCGACCGGTACCTTCGAGGCCCATGAGCTGCGGGACGGGGATCCCAAACGCTACGGCGGTAAGGGTGTGCTGAGGGCGGTGGAAAACATCCTTGGCCCCATCCAGTCGGAGCTGCAGGGAGAAGATGCCCTCAACCAAGCCCGTATTGACCAGTTGCTGATCGACCTGGACGGCACCCCCAACAAGTCCCGCCTGGGGGCCAACGCTATTTTGGCAGTTTCTCTGGCGACAGCCAAAGCGGCTGCGGAAGCAGTGGGCTTGCCTCTTTACAAATACCTGGGGGGGCCCTTTGCCAACCTGCTGCCGGTGCCGCTGATGAACGTGCTCAACGGCGGCGCCCACGCCGACAACAACGTCGATATTCAAGAATTTATGCTTGTGCCCATTGGAGCGGCCAGCTTTCGCGAGGCGCTGCGCTACGGGGCTGAGGTGTTTGCGGTACTAAAACAAGTGCTGCAGCAGAAGGGGCTGTCCACCGGTGTGGGGGATGAAGGGGGGTTTGCTCCTGATCTCGACTCCAATGCGGCGGCTTTGGATCTGCTGATGACGGCTATTGAACAGGCAGGCTACAAACCGGGAGCAGATATCGCCTTGGCCTTGGATGTGGCCGCCAACGAGCTGCTGCAGGATGGGCAATATCACTTTGAGGGCAAAGCCCACAGCGCGGCTGATATGGTGGCTTACTACCAGCAACTGCTGGCCAACTATCCCATCCTTTCCATTGAAGATGGGCTAGCGGAAGAAGACTGGGCCGGTTGGCAAGCCATGACCGCTCAACTGGGATCCCGGGTACAGCTGGTGGGAGATGACCTGTTTGTAACCAACCTGACCCGCCTGCAAAAGGGTATCGACAGCGCCGCCGCCAACGCCATTTTGATCAAGCCCAACCAAATCGGCACCCTGACGGAGACCGTCTCGGCCATCCAATTGGCAGTTCAAGCCGGCTTTCGCACCATCATCAGCCACCGCTCTGGCGAGACGGAAGACACCACCATTGCCGACTTGGCGGTGGCCACCCGTGCCGGGCAGATCAAAACCGGATCCCTCTGCCGCAGCGAGCGCATTGCCAAGTACAACCAACTGCTGCGCATCGAAGACGAGCTGGGGGAAGCGGCAGTTTATGCCGGTCGGGTGGGCCTGGGTCCTAGAGCTCGCTAACTTCCCGTTCCGTCCCAGGGGATCCCTAGCACCTGCACCAAAAAGGCCCAGCGGTCGGCAGCTTCCTCAATCAGCTTGCTGGTGGGCTTGCCGGCCCCGTGCCCTGCCTTGGTGTCGATGCGGATAAGGATGGGCTGGGATCCCCCCTGGGCTGCCTGCAGGGCAGCGGCAAACTTGAAGCTGTGGGCGGGCACCACCCGGTCGTCGTGATCTGCGGTGGTGATCAGGGTGGCGGGATAGGCAGTGCCGGGCTTGAGGTTGTGCAGAGGGGAATAGGCGTAGAGGGCCTTGAATTCCTCCGGGTTCTCCGGGGATCCGTACTCGGAGATCCAGGCCCAGCCGATGGTGAACTTATGAAAGCGCAGCATGTCGAACACCCCCACTGCCGGCAGGGCCGCTGCAAACAGCTCCGGCCTCTGAACCAGGCAGGCCCCCACCAGCAGGCCGCCGTTGCTGCCGCCGGAGATGGCCAACTTGGCGGGGTTGGTGTAGCCATGGGCTATCAGCCACTCAGCAGCGGCAATAAAGTCGTCGAACACCTTTTGCTTGTTGAGCTTGGTGCCCGCCTGGTGCCACTCTTCTCCGTACTCGCCGCCGCCGCGCAAACTTGGCTGGGCGTAAACCCCTCCCATTTCCAGCCAGGCCACCAGACCCACTGAAAAGCTGGGGGTAAGTGAGATGCCAAAGCCACCGTAGCCATACAGCAGGGTGGGGTGATCCCCTGTCCGAGCCAGGCCGCGGCGGTGGACAAGAAACATGGGGATGCGGGTGCCATCTTTGCTGGTGTAGAACACCTGCTGCACCTCGTAGGCCTGGGGATCGAAATCCACCTGGGGCTGACGGAACAGGGTGCTGGTGCCGCTGGTGAAATCGTAGCGGTAGATGGTGGGCGGGGTAGTGAAGCTGGTAAAGGTGTAGAAGGTCTCGGTGTCGTAGCGCTTGCCGCCAAAGCCGCTGGCAGATCCCAGCCCGGGCAGCGGGATTTCTCCTAGGTAGGTGCCGTCTAAAGCAAAGGTCTTGATCTGGGTGTGGGCGTCTTTGAGGTAGAAGGCCACAAACTGATTGTTGATCAAGCTAACCCCCTGCAGGGTCTCCTCCGCCTCAGGGATCACCTCCTGCACCCGGTCAGGCTGCTCCAAGTCGATGGCCACCAGTCGCCGCCGAGGAGCTTGGCAGTCCGTCAACAGCCAAAAGCGGGATCCGTCGTTGCCCACGAAGCTGTATTCGGCCTCAAACTCGCGGATGAGCTCTACTACAGGAGACTGGGGATCCCGCAAGTCTTTGTAGAAGATGAGGTTTTTGGGATCCGTGCCCCGCCAGACGGAGATGATTAGGTAATTCCCATCTTCAGTAACCCCGCCGGCAAAGCCCCACTCTTTTTGGTCGGGGCGGTGATAGACCAAAACATCTTCTGACTGGGAGGTGCCCAGGCGGTGGTAGTAGAGCTTCTGGAAGTAGTTGGCGCTTTCGTATTCGCTGCCCGGGGCTGGTTCGTCGTAGCGGCTGTAGAAAAATCCTTGCCCATCCAGCGTCCAGCTCGCCCCGGAAAACTTGACCCAGCGGAGGTGATCCGGCAAATCCTCGCCGGTTTCGATGTCCCGCACCTTCCATTCTTGCCAGTCGGAGCCGGAGCGGGAGAGACCATAGGCCAGATACCGCCCATCACGGCTGATGGCAATGCCCGCTAGAGCCACCGTACCGTCTTCGGAGAAGGTGTTGGGATCCAGCAAGACCCTGGCCTCAGCCTCCAGGCTTTCTTGGGTATAGAGAACACTTTGGTTTTGCAGGCCGTCGTTCTTGAAATAGAAGTAGCGGTTGCCCTCTTTGAAGGGCTGGCTGTATCTTTCGTAGTTCCACAACTGCGTCAGGCGCTCCAGCAGCCGTTGCCGTGCCGGGATTTGTCTCAGGTAGTCGAAGGTGAGTTGGTTTTGTGCTTCGATCCAGGCCCGCGTCTGCTCTGAGTCCAGATCCTCCAGCCAGCGGTAGGGATCCGGTACCGCCTGCCCGTGGTAGATGTCGACAACGGTGGGATCCGGATAGCTGGGCGGGTAGTTGAGCATGAGACCTAAGCGCTAGAGACCCATTCCACTATGGCAGAGGAGAAGCCAAAAACCCACTCTCCGGCCTTTGCCAGGCATGCTCGCTATAGTGGAAGCCGAGTTGCGGGATAGATTCTGTGTTGCAGGCTTCTCCTTTCTTCCAGGCCGGGCGGATGGGCGCCTATCCCCTGGGCTCAGGCTGCTATCACTTCTCGGTGTGGGCGCCCTTGGTTGAGCAGGTGGAGCTGAAGCTGCTCAGCCCTGTCCAACGTTGCTTTACTCTAGTGCGGGATGAGCAGGGCTATTGGCAGGCAGAGGTGGACGGGATCCCGCCTGGGCCGGTGGACTATCTCTACCGTCTGCACACCCAGGCAGGGGTAGTGGAGCGGCCGGATCCCGCTTCCCGCTGCCAGCCCTACGGCGTCCACGGCCCTTCGCGGGTGGTGGATCCCCACTTCGACTGGCAGGATCAGGGGTGGAAGGGGATCCCCCTGTCTCAGTGGATCCTCTACGAGCTGCATGTGGGCACCTTTACCCCTGAGGGCACCTTTGCTGCTCTGATCCCTCGCCTGCCGGAATTGGTAGAGTTGGGGGTGAATGTGCTGGAGCTGATGCCGGTGGCCCAGTTTCCAGGAGAGCGCAACTGGGGCTACGACGGCGTCTACCCCTACGCGGTGCAGACCAGCTATGGAGGAGCGGCAGGCTTCAAAGCCCTAGTCAATGCCTGCCACCAACTGGGTTTGGCCGTCATCTTGGACGTGGTCTACAACCACCTGGGGCCGGAGGGGAACTACCTGCGGGATTTTGGCCCCTACTTCACCGACAAGTACCACACCCCTTGGGGGGATGCCCTCAACTTCGACGACTGCTATTCTGACGGCGTGCGAGAGTTTTTCCTACAAAACGCCGAGTACTGGCTAGAGGAATTTCACCTGGATGGGCTGCGCCTGGATGCCGTTCACGCCATCTACGACTTCAGCGCCTACCCCTTCTTGCAGGAATTGGCAGAGCAGGTGGATGCCCTAGAAGCTCGCACTGGCCGGCCCAGGGTTCTCATTGCCGAAAGCGACCTCAACGATGTCCGCCTCATCACCCCCCGAGAGCAAGGGGGCTACGGGCTAGATGCCCAGTGGTGCGATGACTTCCACCACTCACTTCACACCCTGCTTACCGGGGAAAAGACAGGCTACTACCAGGACTTTGGCGAATTGGAGCACCTGGCCAAGGCTTACCGGGAGAGCTACGTTTATTCTGGCCAGTACTCCTGCTACCGCGCCAGGCGTCACGGCAACTCCGCTGTTGGGCGACCGGGATCCCAATTTGTTGTCTGCATTCAAAACCACGACCAGGTGGGCAACCGCAGGCTGGGAGAGCGCCTTAGCCAGCTCACCTCTTTCGAGGGCCTCAAATTGGCTGCCGCTGCCCTGCTGCTAGCTCCCATGCTGCCGCTGCTATTTATGGGGGAAGAGTATGGGGAAGTGGCGCCATTTCTGTATTTTGTCAGCCACGGGGATCCCGACCTGGTGGAAGCGGTGCGCCAAGGACGCCGCCGCGAGTTCAGCGCCTTTGCCTGGCAGGGAGAGCCGCCGGATCCCCAAGCTGAAGAGACTTTCTTGCGCTCCAAGCTGAATTGGGAGTTGAAAAAGGCCGGTCACCACCAGGTTCTCTGGAAGTGGTACCAGACCCTGATCCGGCTGCGCAAAACCCAACCGGCTCTCCAGCATCTGGAGCGGGACGGGGTGGAAGTGGAGCTCTTTTCCAACTCTGGCCTAGCTCTGCACCGCCGCCAGGGATCCCAGGCTTTGCTTGCCCTTTTCAATTTCAGCCCCGATCAGCCAGTCACCTATACCCAATGGCCCAGCGGCACCTGGGAAAAACTTTTGGACAGCCGTGAGACCCAGTGGTTGGGCAAGGGATCCTCTCTGCCCGCCGGAAGCCAAGGAGATCTTGTGGAGGTACCGCCCTATGGGGTGGCGGTGTACGGTCAGAACCCCTAAAAGAGGTAATCCCGGCCGCAGCCGTAGCGCCAAGCCTCGCGGCGCCGTCTCCAGAAGTAGTCCTGGGGGTTGGTTTCCGGCTCCGGGCGATCTGTTAGCCTTTGCAGCAGCTCGAAGAGGCCAAGGGCGCCAAAGTGGCCCGCCCATGCCACCAGCTCCGGCAACCCCAACCGAGGCAAAAGTCTGGCCACCAACCGAGGATCCCGACGCGTCACCCCCCACAGGGCCTGGGCCAAGCCGCCAAACTGCACCACATCCTGCAAAAAGGGCTGCACCACCTGGGGGCCAGCGGCAACCATGGCCGCAAACACCCTGCTCAACAGGCGGTTAATGCTATTGGGATCCCAACTTTTGTTCTGCAGAGGGGGAATCATGGCCTTCTGAAATAGCCAGGTCACGGCCAAGTTGGGCTGGTAGGGTTGCAGCAGGGCCAGGGCTGCCTGGTTCAACTGCCGTTGCGCCAGGGCCTCGTGGATCCCCTGCTGTAGGCGATCCAGGTGGCGCAACATGGCGCCAAAGCCGCCAAAGCTTAGAGGCGACTGGCTGCCACTGCTATCCCCCACCGCCAATAGGCGATCCCAGGGCAGTTGCAGCGGGCTGCGGCGGTAGGCGGGGAAAACGCCACATAGCTTGCGCACCCAGCGGATCTGGGCCAGCTCCACCCCCTGGTAGGCTGGCAGCAGCCGGCAGTAATCCCGCCAGAGCTGCTCTAGACTAGGCCGCCGGGGATCCCGGTCGCAGTAGGTAAAAAGATAGGTGGTGCGCCCATCGCGGGCAGGGAAAGCTTCCCAAAAGGGCTGGTAGCCGTTCTGGGCTGGGGTAAAGCTGTAGAAGAGATCTCCCGTGGGTTGGTCGGGCAGCCCCTGGGCACAGGATCCCACCACCAGACAGACGCTATCTGGCGGCTGCCCTTGGCGAGCCTGGGCCGCGATGGGCGAGCGGTGCCCCATGGCATCCACCAGCAGTTGAGCACGGATCTGTCCCTTGGTGGTCTGGAGGCAGATCCCATCGGGGTGAACGGTGGCACTTTGAAAGGCAGTCTGCTCCCACACTTGGCCCCCCCAGGCCAGGAAATGCTGCTTGAGGAACTCCAGGAGGCTGACTGGATCCACGCCCACATTCAGCACTCCCTCCACCCACCAGTGGGGGCCCTCCCCAAAGCCAATCCGCCCCCTCGGGTAGTGGGTAACCTGGACTGCCTCCCACTCGGGCGGGGTAAGCAGCTCCAGCTCTAACAACACCTGCAGCTCCTGGTGTGAGGTGTTCCACTCCTGCTCCCGCCCCCGCAGGATCCCGCGCTCCAGCAGGATCACCCGCCAGCCCCGCTTGGCCAAAGCCGCTGCCAAGAAGATCCCCAGGGTGCCACCGGCAATGACAACATCCACCTCCCAGCTGCCCAAGCTCTGGGAAGCCTGCTGCACGACTGTCGGCGGTAACTCCCTCCGCCTCTGCCGCAGGGATCCCCACCAGGCATCCGAGGCGGGCAAGGCTTCCGGCGGGGGGACAACTTCAGCCATCGGCAGGAGCATGACTCTAGTCAATAATAAGCTCAACTATACTGAAAGTAATGTATAATATGTTCAGTACGGATTACTACCAGTTGATCTTTCTGTTTACTTTCGAGTCTGCCAACATGGTAGCCAAAGCAAAGCAGAAAATTGGTAGTAAGACGACACGGAAACTGCGCTTTGGGTATTCTACTCAAAGCTTTGCGGGATACCGCCATTCTGGTTGGAAACAAACAGAATGCTATCGCTGCGTAGTTGAACAGTGATGTTCAGCAGTGTTCAGCGTAAATGTATCAGGAACCCACAAGACCATCCTCTTCACCCTAAATCAAGCCCCGACTTTTGAGGCGACGGTGGAGCAAAAGCAGCGTATCCACCTCGCCGACATTGCCCGGAAACAACACCACCGGCAGGTTGGGAAAGCGGGGATGATCGGACGGGGTGATCACCATCGAGATCCCTGGGTAAATTTGCCCCAGCAGACGCACCGCCGGCAAGTTGAGGCCAACGCTGAGGGTGTCGTTGGAGGTGATGCCGCCCTTGCTGATGAGATAGCCGATCCCTTCTGGCAGCCCCTGCACCACACCCATCAACAACCGCGAAACCTTCTGCCCAAAAGCTAGGCGCATTTCTACGGCGTCCTTTTCGAACGTCAGTTCCTCTCGGCTGGTGTAGACCACCGGCGTCAGACCCTGCTCATAGGCGCTGTGAACTTGGGCCAGGATCCCTGGCAGCAGCTCGGCCGCTCCCCCCGGCTCCAACAGGCGTTTTACCTCCACCTCAATGCCCTGGATCCCTGGCTCCTGCAGAAGGCGGGCCAACTGCTGGCTGGACTTTTGCACATGGGATCCCACGATCACCACCCCCGGTTGAGAGGAGCGAACAAACTGCCCCATCTGTTCCGGGGGAACGGGTTGTGGCGGCAATTGGGCCAGAGCCGTCAAGAGGCTGGCGGCACTGCGAAACAAAAAGCGTTTGCCTTGAGAGGCTGCCGCCAAAACATCTTGGGCAAACCGATCCAGATCCGCTTGAGTTTCTCCATCCACTACACAGCAGACATTCCCCTCCAGACTCAAAAGCCGCTCCAGACAGCCGGCGCGAATCTGCTCTAGGGTCAATCGCTCCACTTGCTCAGCCCGGATCCGCCCCTGGGTTTTCTCCTGCACATAGTCCGGCAAATAGCTGTGGTGGTAGCCAAACACCGCATCCCGAGCAAACTCCGTCTCATGCACCGGCACCCAGCGCTCCCCCACCCGTAGGTAGTGGACACTGTTGCGGGTGATGCGCCCTCCCTCAAAAAAGGCCGGCACCAGAAAATGGGCATCAAAAGGCCCCAGCTCCGCTGCCATCACATCGGTTTCCAAGGGGTAGTGCCCCCGCAGCGTCGAGTCGGAGCGGCTAACAAAAAGGGCCCGCTCCCACCCCAGCTCCCCCATGGCCTGCTTGAGGGCCCGGCAGACCGACCGCGTCACCTCTTCGGCCTTGGCCGGCGGCAGGGATCGGGTGTTGGTGAGGATAAAGCGAATTGGCGAGCTATCCTGCAACCCCAGCTTCAAAGTCTGCGGATCCCAGCGGGTGAGGAGCAAGCAACTGTGAACGGTTTGGGATCCGGTGGGATCATCGTCCAACACAACGATAGGGGGGAGAGCCATGAGACCGTCTCAATCGACAAAGCAACCCGAGAACTCCAGACAGACGAATCCCCCTCAAAGGGCAACCGCTGTTCTCATCTTCGCCTAAGTTGGCCGTCTTCTCTGCCCTTATTCCAGGCGAAGTTTGCCATGATTGAGATCAACTGGCTCTGTTGAATCCAAAACGACTGCAGACATTTCCCCCCTGCCCACATTCATGGGAGAAAGCCATGGGGCAAGCCGAGCTGCAACTTCACATCAAACGGGTACAGCAGGACGTGCTGCGCATGGGGGCGCTGGTGGAAAAGTCGGTGGTCTTGGCCCAGCAGGCCCTGTTTGAACAGAACTTGGCCGCCGCCGAACAGGTGATCGCCCAAGACAAGCAAATTGACCGTTTTTATCGTCAAATCGAGAAAGACTGTATTAATTTGATTGCCTTGCGCTCCCCGGTGGCGCGGGATCTGCGCTGGATCAGTACCCTGATGCAACTGGTACGCGATCTGGAGCGGATTGGCGACTACGCCAAAGATTTGGCCGAAGTGGCCCTGCGCTTGGTCATGTACCCGCCGCCCCCGGAGCTGGGTCGTATTCGCGTGATGATGCAGCGCTGCCAGAAAATGCTCAGCCACAGCCTGGTGGCCCTGACAGAATTGGACGCCGACCTGGGCCGACAACTGAAGCGGGAAGACGACGCCGTTGATGAAGATTACACCAACCTTTACAATACGTTGGCGCAGCAGTCTGACATTCGCGGATCGGTCGAGCCTATTCTATTGATGTTGCTGGCGATCCGTTACCTGGAGCGTCTGGCCGACCACAGCACCAACATCGGTCAGCGGGTAGCTTTTATCGTCACCGGCCAGCGTGACTAACGCCAACGGGTTGGGTCTTGTGATGTCTTAACCCCTCTTCTTCTCTCCTCTTTTGCCAATACCCAAAATGGACTTCTCTCGAATTTTTCAGCATTTTCTCTCTCAGCCTCCCGATCAATTGACCGACAAAGATACTCTTCTTGCCCTCTTGCAGTCCGCCGATCCAGAAGCGCCGGAAATGCTGGAGATTGCCCTCGATGGCCTGGTGCGGGCTGGGTTTCTGGAACGATCCGGGGATCCCCCTCGCTATCGGCGCAAGCCGGACGAATCTTTGGTGGTGGGGCGTTTGCGCTGTTCCAGCAAAGGCTTCTGCTTCGCCATTCGGGACGAGCCGGGGGTAGAGGATGTGTACATCCACGGCAGCAACCTCAGCGGCGCTTGGAATGGGGATCAGGTGTTGGCGCGGGTCACCAAAGATGGCAACCGTCGCCGCAGCCCTGAGGGAGAGGTGGTGGCCGTTGTGGAGCGGGCCAATTCTGCCCTAGTGGGTCGCCTCAAACAGACGGAACAGGGTTTTCGGGTTGTGCCCTTGGATGACCGGCTGCTGTTCGAGCTGGCCCTGACGGAGGGATCCCCTGTCGAGCTGGCGGAAGGTCGGGTGGCCTATGTGGAGGTGAATCGCTACCCGCTGGGGGATCTGCCCCCAACCGGAACCATTCGCAAAATTTTGGGCGACGGCCCAGAGGCCTCCATCGATGCAGATTTGGTCTGTTGCAAGTACGACCTACCGCAGGAGTTTCCCGCTCCAGTGTTGGAGGCAGCAGCAGCTCTGCCCAAAAAGCTCAGCCGCTCTGACCAAAAGGGCCGCCGCGATCTGCGCGACTGGTTTTGCATCACTCTGGAGCCTTTGGATCTGCAGCATCCCCACGGCTTGGAACCCAACGTGGCCGTCTCCCTACAACGGCAGGAGGATAACCACTGGCTGCTGGGGATCCACATTGCTGACGTGGCCCATTGGCTGGATCCCGACCACCCCTTGGAGCAAGAGGCTCAGCAGCGGACGGCCACCGTCTACCTCGATACGATGGTGCTGCCTCTCTTTCCGCCGGAGGTGCACAACCGCCTGGCTCTGTTGCCACAGCAGGAGCGCTTGGCCTATTCACTGCTAGTGACCCTCGACCCAGAAGGGGTGGTACAAAACTTCGAGATTTACCCCAGCCTGGTGCAATCGCGGGCTCACCTGTCCTATGGTCAGGTGCAGGCTCTTTTGGCCACCACCGCCGACTTGGGCCCCGACGAAGACGTGCCGGAGTTGATGGCCCTGCTGCAAAACCTGCTGCGCCTTAGCCAGATCCTACGGGCCAAACGTCACCAGGCGGGGGGATTTGACCTGCCCCTGTTGGATTTGCTCACTCCCCACTCTGCCGATGAAAGCGGCTACGGCCCCCTCTTGATCAGCGATCGCCTCGGCGCCCATGCCCTGATGACGGAAATTCTCCTGCTGGCCAACCAAATCCTGGGCCACCATTTGCGCCAGTTGGGGATCCCTTCTTTGGCCCGCGTGCAGCCTGCCCCTGCCGCCGAGGCCCTGCAGAGCTTTTTGCGCCTGGCCAATGCCATGAAGCTGGATCTGAATTTGCAAGATCCCGCTGTCGTAACTCTGGCGGACTGGCAGCGGATTTGTGCCCGCATCACCGCTCCCGATGTGTTGGCCTCTGGCGCGAGCCCGGCCTTGGTGGCGCAGATGCTGGCCACCTTGCCCCCGGTCGAGTATCGTCTCCAGCCTCTGGAAGAGCAACTCGGCCATTTTGGGTTGGGCCTCAAAGAACCCTACGCCACCTTTACGGCCCCCTTGCGCCGCTATGCCGACTTGCTCAATTTGCGTGCCCTGCACCTGGCCCTGAGCAAAGGACGCGAGCGCCGCAGCTCTCGCTCCAAAACCGTGGTGGATCTGCACGGCCCCAGCGGCTACGGCCAAATCGACTGGCAGGTGTTGCCGCCCAAGGTGCAGGAGGAATGGCAGGCGTTTCTCCAGGCGCAACTGCCCAAAATTCAGGAGGGGTACCGGATCCGGCAGCAGGCGGAGCGGGAGCTGATGGGCCTGAAGCGCTCTGAGTTCATGCAAAAGCACCTGGGAGAGGTGTTCCCCGGCCTGATCATCGGCGTCCAGAACTACGGCTTTTTTGTCCAGGTGGATCCCATCTTGGCGGAAGGCTTGGTGCGGGTCAGCACCCTGAAAAACGATTGGTACGAGTACCGCAGTCGCCAGCAGGCGCTGGTGGGACGCAAGAGTCGGCGCCAGTTTCGCCTGGGGGATCGGGTGGAGGTGCAGATTAAGAACGTGGATTACTACCGCCAACAAATTGACCTGGCGGTAATCGGGGAAGGCCGTCCCTACGAAGAAGAAGAATAAGGCGGGGATCCCTCCATGGATCGCAGCTGGAGAGGACGGTTGTTGCGAACTCTGGCTCTGGCAAAATAGGCGATACCTAGATCAGGAAGATCCTACCGGAGCTTCCGGCACCCAGCTCTACTGCCCCGAAAGAGTCCAGGGTGCTCCCTGTGTCTGTATTGCCTTCCTATACTGAGTAGCAAAGCTCTGCCGAACTCCTATGCAGCCCACCAATCCCAACCAATTTACCGAAAAAGCTTGGAGCGCCATTGTCCAATCCCAAGATGTGGCCCGGCGGCACCAGCAGCAACAGTTGGAAACCGAGCATTTGCTGATCTCCCTTCTGGATCAAGAGGGGGGGCTCACCCAAACCCTCCTGCAACGGGCAGGTATCGATCCGAGGCTGGTGCGGGATAAAGTGGAAAGCTTCATCAACCAGCAGCCCAAGTTGGCGCGGGTGGATCAGCTCTACTTGGGTCGCGGCCTGGAAACCACCCTGGATCGGGCCGAGGAGTTTCGCAAAGAGTACGGCGATGATTTCATCTCGGTGGAGCACTTGTTTTTGGGATCCCTGCAAGATGAGCGGGTGGGCAAGCGGGTCTTGGCACCCCTGGGCCTGACGGTAGAGCGCCTCAAACCGGTCATCAAAGAGGTGCGAGGCAAACAGCGGGTCACCGACAAAAACCCCGAATCCCGCTACGAAGCCCTGGAGCGCTATGGCCGCGATCTCACCCAGGCGGCCCGCGAAGGGAAGCTGGACCCGGTGATCGGGCGAGATGACGAGATCCGCCGCGTCATTCAGGTGCTCTCCCGCCGCACCAAAAACAACCCCGTCCTCATCGGCGAACCCGGCGTGGGGAAAACAGCCATTGTGGAGGGCCTAGCCCAGCGCATCAACCGGGGAGATGTGCCGGAGTCTCTGAAAAACCGGCGAGTCATTGCTCTGGACATGGGCGCTCTCATTGCCGGGGCCAAGTACCGCGGGGAATTTGAAGACCGCCTCAAAGCTGTGCTCAAAGAGGTCACTGAATCCGAAGGCCAGATCATCCTCTTCATCGACGAGTTGCACACCGTTGTCGGCGCCGGGGCCGGCGAAGGGGCCATGGATGCCGGCAACTTGCTCAAACCCATGCTGGCGCGGGGCGAGTTGCGCTGTATCGGCGCCACCACCCTGGATGAATACCGCAAGCACATCGAAAAAGATGCGGCCCTAGAACGCCGCTTTCAGCCGGTGTATGTGGATCAGCCTTCGGTGGAAGATACCATCTCCATCCTGCGCGGCCTCAAAGAGCGCTACGAGCTGCACCACGGGGTGAAAATCAGCGACTCCGCCTTGGTGGCAGCAGCAGTGCTCTCCAACCGCTACATCTCCGAGCGCTTCCTGCCCGACAAAGCCATCGACCTGGTGGACGAGGCGGCGGCCAAGCTGAAGATGGAGATCACCTCCAAGCCCGTCGAGCTGGACGAGATCGACCGGCGCATCATGCAACTGCAGATGGAGGAGCTCTCCCTGAAAAAAGAAGATGATGCTGCCTCTAGAGATCGCCTCAGCAAAATTGAGCAGGAGCTGGCCAACCTGACGGAGCGACAACGGGAGTTGAATGCTCGCTGGCAATTTGAAAAAGAGGCTATCGAACGCCTGCAAAGCCTTAAAGCCGAGCGGGACGCCGTCAAGCTTCAAATCGAACAGGCTGAACAAAAATATGACCTCAACCGCGCTGCCGAGCTCAAGTACGGCAAGCTGATGGAATTGGAGCGGCAAATCCAAGAGCAGGAGGCTCACCTGGCCAAGCTGCAGACCAACGGCGAGCCGCTGCTGCGGGAGCAAGTGACTCCTGAAGATATCGCTGAGATCGTCTCCCGCTGGACCGGGATCCCAGTCACCAGCCTGATGGAGTCGGAAAAGCAGAAGCTGCTGCGCCTGGAAGCCCATTTGCACCAGCGGGTGGTGGGCCAAGACGAGGCGGTAGCCGCCGTAGCGGCAGCCATTCGGCGCGCCCGGGCCGGCATGAAGGATCCCAATCGCCCCATCGGCTCTTTCCTGTTCATGGGGCCCACTGGCGTGGGGAAAACCGAGCTGGCCCGTGCTTTGGCGGAGTTCCTCTTCGACACTTCCGAGGCGATGGTGCGCATCGACATGTCCGAGTACATGGAGAAGCACTCGGTCTCTCGTCTAATCGGAGCTCCTCCAGGCTACGTGGGCTACGAAGAAGGCGGGCAGCTCTCCGAGGCGGTGCGGCGACGCCCCTACTCGGTGGTGCTGTTTGACGAGGTGGAAAAAGCCCACCCGGATGTCTTCAACATCCTGCTGCAGGTGCTGGACGATGGCCGCATCACCGACTCCCAAGGGCGGACGGTGGACTTCAAAAACACCATCATCATCATGACCAGCAACATCGGCAGCGACCTCATCCTGGAAATTGGGGCCGATGAAAGCCGCTACGAGGAGATGAAAACTCAGGTGCTGGCCATGCTGCGGCACCACTTCCGACCGGAGTTCCTCAACCGGGTGGACGAGCTGATCATCTTCCACGCCCTCACCAAAGAGCAAATTCGCCAGATTGTCGGCCTGCAAATGCAGCGGGTGGAAAAGCTGCTGGCAGATCAGCAAATCGAGATCCTGCTCACCGAAGAAGCCAAGGACTACCTGGCAGAGGTGGGCTACGACCCCGTGTTCGGGGCCCGTCCCCTGAAGCGGGTGATCCAGCGGGAGATCGAAAATCCCATTGCCACCAAGCTGCTGGAAAACGAGTTCCTACCCGGCGACCGCATTTTGGTGGATGTAGCCAACGAGCGGTTGATCTTCCGCAAGATCGGCTCTCAGCCCAGCCAAGAGCCGCCGGCGGCTGTGGCCGTCAGCTAAGTCGGGGTCCTTCCGTCAAAGCGTAATCACTTGGTCAGGTGGGTTGTCCTTCAAGGCCTCGTAGAGGTCAGGGAAACAGCCCACCTGCACTCCTTTGACGACGTTTTTGGGAACGCACCGAGCTGGCTCTCTGCGCCCGCGTCCTTGAGCGTCGCACCAGCGGGGTTCCCCTTCGGCTAGGTTGCGCTCCAGAGCGCACATGTCACACATCATCAGCAGGATGTTTTGCTCTTGGGCAACTTTGGCCAAGCGCTCGCCAATGGGATCCCCCTGCCGCAAAACAAAGCAGTTGTCGTCGAAAAAGAACATGCCCACCACCTGCGCTCCATGCACCCCTGCTTCTAGCTGGGGCAGGATCATCTGGCCCAACTTATAGGTGCCGCAGCGAGGGTGAGTGAACACGTAGGCAACTTTCATGAGGCCCCCTTGCCGTTTTCAATTTTGATTATCAGTAATTATCATTTTCAGAGTAACACGAGTTTCTGGGCCAGAGTTGCCGGACCCAGCAGGCCGAGGTGTGTGGTGATCGGCAAACCAGCCTGAGACCGTTCCTGATGCTTTTGCGCCATCCCGCCCTCAGGCCTGGCTTCTCTCCCACAAAGGGAGAGGGAAGCTAGGATAGGCTACTGCGCCACTTCTGTCCTGCTGCTATCGGAAGCCCTTGCGGGATAGCAGGGATCCCTGGCTAGCGCTGAAACTGAAGAGCCTTTCCCCGCACCGAGGGATCCACCTGGCCGTTTTGAAAGGCAATCTGTCCGCCCACGATCGTGACTAGGGGCCAGCCCACCAATTCCCAGCCCTCGAAGGGACTCCAGCCGCATTTGGTCAGCAGCTCTTCCCGCCGCACCGGTTTGGGTGTGTGGCGATCCACCAGCACCAGGTCGGCGTCGTAGCCCACCTGCAGCCGCCCTTTGTTGGGGATCCGGTAGAGGCGGGCCGGCGCCTCACACATCCACTGCACCACCTGCGCCAGCGTGCAGCGGCCCTGCTGCGCTGCAGTCAGCATCAGGGGCAAGGCCGTCTCTACTCCCGGCATACCCGAGGGGGAGTGGGGGTAGGGCTGAGCCTTTTCTTTCAGAGTATGGGGGGCATGGTCAGTGGCAATGCAATCCAGGATCCCGTCCTGCAGCCCCTGCCACAGTTGCTCCGAATTGGGGGGATCCCGCAGGGGGGGGTTCATCTGGGCCAGGGATCCCAGCCGGGCGTAATCGGCGGTGCTGAGCAGCAGGTGCTGAGGGGTCACTTCTGCCGTCACCCAGGCCGGCTTGTGCTGGCGCAGCAGTTCCACCTCTAGGCCGGTGGAGAGGTGCAAAATGTGCAGCCGATGGCGGTAGCGGGTGGCCAAGTCCAAAGCCCGCCGTGAGGCGATCAGGGCCGATTCCTCGTCCTGAATTTGCGAGTGAACAGCTACGTCTGTGCGTCCGGCAAACAGGGCCTTACGGGCTTTGATGCGAGACAGATCTTCAGCATGGACGGCAATTAAGAAGTTGGGATCCGTTTCCCCGAAAATCCGCTCCAGCGCCGCCTGATCATCCACCAACAGGGGCCCATGCATGGATCCCATGAAGATTTTGATGCCACAGGCTCCCTGCACCGTTTGCAACTCTTCTAAGTTATCGGCAGTGGCCCCGATGAAAAAGCCGTAATTGACCACACACTTGCTGCCTGCACGGGCCAACTTGTCATCCAGCGTCGCTTGGTCAATCGTCAGCGGGTCGGTGTTGGGCATCTCCAAAAAGCTGGTCACCCCGCCCCGGGCACAGGCCCAGGATCCCGTCTGCAGGTCTTCTTTGTGCTCTCGGCCCGGCTCGCGGAAGTGAACTTGCGGATCGATCACCCCCGGCATCAAGGTATGGCCCTCGGCGTCGATGACCTTGGCCACCCCTTCTGGCGAGAGGTTTTGGCCGATTTGGGCAATGCGCCCCTCCCGCACCAGCACATCCCCCCGCCAGGGATCCCCTTCCGGCACCAGCAGCTCAGCATTTCGGATCAGCAAATCGCCAGACAAAGCTCCGCCCTCCCTCAAAGGCGCTCTCAAGATAAAGACTATTGACTTGGCTCCGCCAGCACAGCCGCATCTGGATCCACTGACAGATGGGCGATCAGCCGATCCACCAACCGCGAGAGGGTTGCCTGTTCTTCTGGGCTGAGACAGCCGTAGGTTTGCTCCCGCAACTGCCAAATCAGAGGGGGTAAAACGTCTTTCAGCTCCTCCCCTGCAGGTGTGAGGTAGACCCGCCAAATCCGCCGATCCTCAGGATCTCGCTGCCGCCGGATCAGCTCCCGTTTTTCCATGCCATCCAACACCCCGGTCATGGTGCCCCCCAACTGCTGCAAGCGCTCACAAATAGTGGAAGTAGGGATCCCGTCTTCTTCCCAAAGGCAGCAGAGCACCACCCAATGGGAGATGGTCAGGCCAAAAGGCTCCAAATGAGACTGCAACTTCCGCCGCACCAATTGAGACAACAGCCGAATGCGGTAGCCCAGGGAGTTGGGGGCGAGAATGTCATGCCACCGTTCCAGGAAAGCCTGCTTTTCCGATTGAACCATCTCCCCGGTTTGACTGTTTCCCATCGGCGGCCTGGAATGCTCGGAATCTAAATCGCCCTATTTTATCTTTTACTGAGGAGAAGGAGAGAAGGAGCTTACGGTTTGCCGAGAAGGTTGTGTGATCTGCAGTACGGCCTAGCCCTTGCACAGCCAACAGACGATCTGCGGCCATTACAGTTGCAAAAGATATCCATAAAGATATCCATCAGGCCATACAACATTTTTTGGCTACCCATCAGCTAGAAATTGCAGGAGCCCCGCACTGTACCCGTAGGGTCGGTGTCGGGAGGAATGCTATAACAATACTGCGGACACCAGAAACGGTTGTTTAAGGCACTGGTAACGGTCGATTGGGGGTGCTGTAAACCACCCCAGAGGCTCGTGGTTGGCTTGCTAACTGCAGGGCTACTAAAAGCCCGCTCCGTACCGCCTAGCGGTTGGTGTCGGGTAGTTTACGTCACAGCCGACTGGGATCCCTGACAAGCAAAAGATGGGCTTGCCTTGGCCGGAGTCGATAACGCTGGAAAAGGCTGGCACAGAGATTTGCCAAGGCAGTTCGGATGGCACTAGAGTAGCGTCAAGTCTTTTGCCAGCCCGTTGTCCTTTGCAAGTGTCTTTGTGAGGTCATCATGCCGCTTATCCCACAGGGGTTGCGCCCCCATCGTCGTCTCCTCTGGGCAGGGATCCCGTTAGCTGGTGCTTTGGCCTTGGGGGCCTGCTGGAGCAACCCCACAGGTGCTGAAGTCGAGTCTCCCACATTGACTCAGAATCCCTTCCCCCCCATCCCCACTCCACCGCCGCCGCTGCCTTCCCCAAGTGGGACTCCGGGCCTTCCCCCTTGGTGGCCCCGCGCCCAATCGCCGCAGTGGGAAGATTCTCCTTACGCTTCGGTCTTGTCCGGCTTTTTGCAAGGATTGGCGGCCCAAGGGGGAGCGCTCTCTCAACAGGGGATCCTGCTCTGGACGCCGGAAGGGGAGCTGTTGGCGGAGCATGGGCTGGATCGACCTTTGCCGGTGGGAGCCTTGGATCAGTTGGCCATCAGCTTGATGGCCCTGGAGACTTGGGGTTACGAGCATCGCTTTGAGACCCGCTTCTACACCACAGGCCATCGGTTGGGCCATCGCTTGACGGGAGATTTGATCCTGGTGGGTGGCGGGGATCCCTATTTCACGGAAGCGAATGTGGCAGAGCTGGCCCGCCATTTGCATAGCCTCAACATTCGCCAGATCGACGGGGATGTGAAGGTGTTGCCCCCCTTCCGTTTGCTGGGCCAACCCGATCCTTTGGGCGGCGCTCAGCGTTTGGCAGAACTCCTCAGCAATACTCAACAACCCCATCCGGTTGTCATTCGCGGCTCGGTGTCAGTCCTAACAGCCCTCCCCGCGGACGCCCACTGCCTGGCCAGCTACACCTCGCTACGGCTGGGATCCCTGTTGCAGATCCTCAATGGCAGCAACGACCGAGCCATGGCAGAAGCCCTGTTGGCGGAACTGGGGGGCGAAACAGCCCTGCTGGAGTACCTGCGGCAGCGGTTGGTGGCTCAGCCCATTTCCCGCCTGGATTCCCAAATGGCCCCCGCCGAGCAAGACATTCGCCTGGGGCAAAGAGGGCGAGCGCTGTACCTTTCCCCCCGCGCCCTAGCTCATCTCTGGGAACACCTGGTAGATTTCACAGATGGGGATCCGACTCGGATCTTGCCCAGAGCGGGCACTGGCCACAGCACCCTGCGGGCGCGCACCTTGCCCCCAGGCACGGCTGCTCAGGTGGGATCCGCTGCGGATCGGCTGATGACGATGGGGCAGCTGCCGAATGGCATCCACTTTGTCCTGCTCAACCAAGGCCCCGACCTGGGCATTTTGCGCCAGCAACAGGATCAGTTTCTGCAGGATGTGGTGGCCATTTCTGAGCCTCTCCGCCGCTAATGCTGACCTCAATTCGAACTTAATTTGAGATACAGCTCTCCCCCCACTTTCCCCATAGGAGGCGGAAGCTCAAGACCCCAGAGCCCCACAGGTTAGGAACAGGGTCAATTCATTTAAGAATGAGACGGCCCTGCAGCTAAGAAGGCATGGAGGTAGACCTCAGGAGGAAGCTTAGACCTGAGAGAGAGTCATAGGGTATGTCCAGGAAGGGAGCAGTTGCACGGATGAACAAGGTTAGTCGTGCAACAGTTTATCGCTGGCTGAACCGAGAAGACCTGATGCCGACAAAAGTCAAGACCCGCAAGCGCAAGATAGACTCGGCTGCCCTGCAGCAAGACGGAGACCAGTACCCAGAAGCTCGACTGAAGGATAGAGCCCGGTCTGGCGTCCAACCCGTCCTGCCAGCGGGACGGAGTCCTCGCGCTATTGACTGTGCTCTTGAGAATGAGAAGGTGAAAGTAGCACAAAAAAAAGTTATGGTCATTTCAATTAAACCAGGAGACTGCGCCCACACCTAAAACTTTGAATGCACGGGGCCATAGGGCTTTTCTCAATGGCCCAGGCAATGGCTCAGGCGTCTCACCCTAACCTGAAATGACTACCCGAAATGACCATAAGTACCTGTTTTTCTCCGACAATTGACTTTTGCTGCTGATGCAAACTCTTTGGCAGACCATCGCCCAGCACCTTTCAGAAGCAACAGGGGATCCCTTACGGCCCCTGCAGTATCGTTCTGTGGGCGGAGGCAGCATCAACGCCACCTATCGGTTTTCCTGCGCTTCCCAAAACCCTCTTGCAGAAGGGGTAAAAGACTACTTCGTCAAATTGGCCCGTGGGGGAGAAAGGGCGCTGGAGATGTTTGCAGCGGAAGCTGCGGGCTTGCAAACCCTAGCGGCTGCCCAGGCCATTCGCGTGCCCCAGCCCATCATCTGGGGATCCGTAGGAGAGCAGGCTTACTTGGTGCTGGAATACCTGGAGCTAACCTCGCCCCGTCCGCAGACTGCGGGTTTATTGGGATCCCAGTTGGCCCAGTTGCACCGCACCCTATCCCCCAACGGCAGCTACGGTTGGGAGCGCGACAACACCATCGGCTCCACGCCGCAGATCAACAGTTGGCGGCAGAGCTGGCTGGACTTCTACCGGGATCAACGGCTGCTCTACCAGGTCAGGCTGGCTTGTCAGCGAGGCTACCGGGGTGAGTGGGTGGCTCACGCAGAGCGGGTGATGGCGGAGCTAGAAGCTTTTTTTCAGGATTACAGGCCAGAACCCGCTCTGTTGCATGGAGATCTGTGGGGCGGCAACTACGGGGCCTTGCCCGATGGATCCCCAGTGATTTTCGATCCGGCCACCTACTACGGGGATCGGGAGACAGATCTGGCGATGACAGAATTGTTTGGGGGCTTTCCAGCCGAGTTCTATCGGGCTTATCAGCAGGCCTACCCCTTGGACGAGGGGTATCCCCACCGCAAGCCCCTCTACCAGCTCTACCACTGGCTCAACCATCTCAACCTGTTTGGAGAGGGCTACCTGGCCTCGGTGCAGCGGGCTTTGCGGCAATGTCTGCGCTTCCTTGGATAATAGGTTGCATGTCCATTCCCAAGCTCCCGAGGGGCCGGGAGTGAGGGTTCCAAGCGTGTCTGGATTGGCCAGCTAGGAGGTCTTCTCCGGCGACGACTCCCCTGCCATAACCACAGCCCCCATGTCCCCCAACAGGCGGGACTGGTTGCGCAATACCCCCAGCAAATTAAGCCGGTTGGCCCGTCGCACAGGATCCGGATCCATCACCAAAACGGCTTCAAAAAACTGAGCTACCTGAGGGGCTGCTGCTTGCAGAGCTTCCACCAAGGGGACAAAGTCTCCCTGAAGGGCCGGCTCCACCCCCAGACGATAGATTTTCTGGCAAGCCTCGTACAACTCCCTTTCTGCCGCCTCCTGCAACTGGTCGGGATCCACGGCGGCTGCCGGATCCACCACGGCGTAGTCCAAGTCCCCTTGGGCTGCCAGGCGGGCGCAGCGATTGAGGGTGGGATAGAGATCCGCCAATTCCCCGGTGGCCCGCAGGTGTTGCAGGTACTCCGCCCGCAGCAGGGTCAAGGGCAGGTTGCCCAGGGCCCGCAAGGTGAGTTCGGCCTTCTGGGGATCCTCGGTTTTGACGGACTCTGGATCCCCCACTACGGCCCTGACCAAGTCGTAATCAATCCGCTTTTCCTCCTGCAAAAGGGTCTGTATCCGTTGGGCCAAAAACTCCTGCAAGGCTCGCAAGGTGTGGACATCTCCCAAGGCCTGCGGCCCGCCAGCGCGAACGGCATAGTCCTGCACCACACTCTGCAACAGGGAGTTAAAGTCAAAAGTCCAGCCGGCATCCCAGGCAACCAGCACCAGGCTGTTGGCGGCCCGCCGCAGGGCAAAGCGATCCGAGGAACCGCTGGGGATCCGCCCCAAGCGAAACATGCCCACCAAGGTATCCAGGCGATCCGCCCAGCCCACCACCCGCCCGGTCAAGGAATTGGGCAAAGCGTCCCCCGCCCCCAAAGGCCAGTAGTGCTGCTCGATCCCCTCGGCCACCGCCTCCGGCTCACCGTCGTGGCGGGCATACTCGGCTCCCATGATCCCCTGCAGCTCGGGGAATTCGTACACCATTTGGGTAACCAGATCCGCCTTGCACAGGTAAGCCGTGCGATCCACCAGCGCCTGCTCCTGGGGATCCAAGTTCAGGGCAGCGGCAATGAGGCGGCTGATGTGGCGGATGCGCTCCACCTTGTCCCGCATGGAGCCCAGCCCTTCGGCAAAAGTAACCGCCTGCAGGCGTTCCACCCGCTGCGCCAAGGGGATCCGCCGATCCTCCTCGTAGAAAAAGCGGGCATCCGCCAGGCGCGCCCGCACCACACGGCTGTTGCCTGCCCCGATCCGCTCCGAGTGCCGGGGGTCGCCGTTGGAGATGGTGATGAAATAGGGCAGCAATTTTCTGGGATCCCGGCCATCCCGTACCGGGAAATAGCGTTGGTGGATGATCATCACCGTCTCGATCACCGCCGGCGGCAGGCGCAAAAATTCCGGCTCAAAACGTCCCAAAACCGCCGTCGGCCACTCCACCAACTGCACCACCTCCCGCAGCAAAGGAGCAGGGATCTGGGCTTCCCCATTCACTTGCCTGGCCAGCTTGGTCACCTCAGCCTGAATGTATGCCTCTCGCGCTGTTGGATCGGGGCTGACCCCCGCCTCTTGCATTTGCTGAACGTAGCTCTCGGCCCGCTCCAGGACAACCTGCTGGGATCCCAAAACGCGGTGCCCCCGGCTCACCCGCCCCGCCACCAAGCCCGGCATGGAATTGTCCTCGTGGGTCGGCAGCAGCAAAGGCAGCACCTGATCATCCCAAAGGGAGACCAGCCAGCGGATGGGGCGCGGAAACTTCAGATCCCCGCAGGCCCAGCGCATCAGCCGTTCACCACTCAAGTTGGTAATCCAGGCGGGTGCCAGTTCCTGGAGCACGGCTGCTGTTGGCCGGCCCCGCACCCGCTGCACCGCAAACACAAAGGATCCCTTGCCCACTTGCCGGATTTCCAGGCTGCCGGGATCCACCCCTTGTTTTTGGGCAAATTTTTCCCCGGCAGGGGTGAGCTGGCCATCTTGGTAGGCGACCTGAACCGGCGGCCCTTTCACCTCTAGGGTGCGATCCGGCTGCTGGGTGGGCAACCCCTGCAACAGAACCGCCAGGCGGCGCGGCGTACCGAAAAGCTGCATCTGCTCCGCTTGCAAATGGGCCTCCGCCAAAGAGGCCGGGATCCCGGTTCGCCACTGCTCCAGAGCCGAATCCACAAAACTGGCTGGGAGCTCTTCACAGCCGACTTCTAGCAAATAGGCAACCATACTCCTGTGCTCCGCAGGGCACTATCCCCACTTCCTCAATCAACATAGTCTATGGCTCTGGGCCTCCCTTCTGGCTCACGACTGCTCCGAACCTGGGGTATCCCAGTTTACCAGGGGAGCCGGGGCGTCGTTGAGACAAGAGCTCCAGTCCGCCAGACAACACCCCAATGCCATCCCTGTCAAGTGGGCTCTGCGGCCGCCAGAACCCCATCTCCTTGGCGCAAGGGATGAGCTGAATCCCGCGGCAAATGCGCCACGATGATGGGAAGGCTGGGTCGGTTGCGGGCGATGGTCTCCGGCTCTCGGCCCAGGCGCGACCGGTTGCCGGTTTCACTGGGAATCAACACCAACACATCTCCCGGCTGCAGCGCTTTAAAGACTTCCGCCACCACCCCCCCCTGCACCCGCTGAACCGGCAAGTGGGCATAGCTTTCTGCCGGCAAGGCTGGGGAGCGTTCCCGCCCAGGTCGGGTTTGCACCAGCAGGATCTGCAAACCCGCTTTCAATTCGCCGGCCAGCGTCTGCGCCAGCCCAAGGGTCTGCTGCAGGGATCCGGGAGAGACCTCCAGCTCCGGTGCAACCAAGAGGATGCGGCGCGCCGTCTCGATGGGTACCGGAAACCGCGTGATCAACACTGGGATCCCCACCTGCCGCACCACCGCGTCGATGATGCTGCCGAAAAAGTTCTCTGTATAGGTGGAGTA
Organism: Thermostichus sp. OS-CIW-32; assembly: GCF_054060415.1. Lineage (NCBI taxonomy): Bacteria > Bacillati > Cyanobacteriota > Cyanophyceae > Thermostichales > Thermostichaceae > Thermostichus > Thermostichus sp. OS-CIW-32. The sequence goes on from NZ_JBSSDD010000002.1 coordinate 276,002, forward strand.
GCCCTTCCAGCCCAGGATCACCAAGGTCGCCTGCCGTTCCGCCGCCGAGCGAATGATCCCTTTTTCCACCGAGTCATCCACCCGCCGAATCGGCTCCACTCGGGTCACGGCGCTGTGGGCCAGAGCTTCTGCAAAGGTCAACAACTGCTCCTGCCGAGCCAGGGCTGCCGGCGAGATCCCAGCACGGTCAGACAAAACATGCAGCGGCAGCAGCGTTCCCCCGCCCTTTTTGGCCAAAATCAACGCCAACTGCAGCAGGTTGCTTTCGGTATCCGGGTTGGCCACCGGCACCAAGACGCGAGCTCCCCAATCCGGCTTGGGCAATTCGGTGGACTCTGCGGCCACCTCGGTGGGCTGCATTTGCTCTCCCCAGCGGGCCACAATCCAAGGCGAGGCAACACAGGTCACGAGGATCATGGCAATGATGCCGTTCACCGTCAGCTCATCCACCAACTCCACCTGAAAAGCCACCGTGATCGCCGCCAGGGTAGCCGCCGCCTGAGCCATCGACAAACCGAACATGATCATCGTGCTGGCAAAGCGCCAGCCAAACAGTTGGGCCGGGATCCAAGCGGCCAGAAACTTGCTCACCACCTCCGCTGCAATCATCACTCCGCCCACCAGCAGCGTGCGCGGCTCCCCCAAGAGAATACCGGGATTGATCAGCATCCCCACCGAGATCAAGAAGAAAGGCACAAACAGGGTGTTGCCGATAAACTGAATCCGGTTCATCAGGGGGCTGAGAGGCGGGATGATAGGGGTGATGGCCGTCCCGGCCAGAAAGGCTCCCACCACCGGCTCAATGCCGATCAACCCCGCTCCGTAGGCCACCACAAACAAAGTGGCGATCACGAAAGTAAACTCTGCTCCCTCGTCGTGACCAAAGCGTTGAAAGAACCAACTGCCCAGCTTAGGCACCCCCCACAGGGTGGCAAAGGTGTAGAGGGCAATGGAAGGGATCAACGTCAGCCAAAAGCGCAGCGACAGCTCCCCTTGGTGGGCGCGCACCACCACCGCCAGCACCAACAAAGCCAGGACATTCGTGATAAGGGTGGCCCCCAAAGTTGCCGTCACCGTCTGCAGGCGCATCAGGCCCAACTTGGAGACGATCGGCAGGCCGATCAGGGTATGGGAGGCAAAACAAGAGGCCACCAGCACCGCCGCCAGAAAGCCATACCCAATGGCCAACATCGCTACTGTGCCAATGAGCATCGGCAACAGAAAGGTGAGCGCTCCGAAGAGGGTGGCCTTCCCGGCATTGAGCTTCAAATCTTCCAGACTGGTCTCCAGCCCCGCCATGAACATGAGAAACAACAGCCCCACCGTGCCCAGCAGGATGATGGTCTCGTCCCGCCGCAAGATGCCCAAGCCGTAGGGCCCCACCACCAGCCCAGCCAAGATTAACCCGATGATCCCCGGCAGGCGCAGCCGCTCAAATAGCAAGGGAGCCACCAGCATGATGGTCAGGATGATCAAAAACACCAGCACCGGATTCTCAACAGGGCCAATCATGGCTAGAGGGATCCCCGAAATTTGCAGCCAGTTAGCCAGCATAAATCACCCGACAGACAGCTAATGAACAGACCCGGCAAAGCGCCCGCATGAGTCTATCAGATCCCTCCAGATCCAAGTAGCTCTCGATGCCCCACAGACTTTGTCCGGCCTTCAATTACTGGCAGGGCGTTTAATAAGTACTTAAAAGCACATCAAATACATTGGGAATGAAGACTGCTGGGCAGGGATGGCCGGAGAAAGGCAAGAGAAACTCCCGAGAAACACGCATTAAAATCAGAGGGTACATGCTCCTAGGCTGCCTATGCACCAGCTTGCTCCTGGAAAAGTAATCGGCCAGCGCTATCAACTGGTTCACAGCATTGCAGCGGGCGGCATGGGGCAGGTGTTCAAGGCAGTCGATACGCGCCTGTTCAACCGTCCGGTAGCGGTCAAGCTGTTGCACCAAAACTTGGCAAGCGATGACAACACCCGACGCCAGTTGCACAAACGTTTTCAGCAGGAAATTCGCATCAGCACGTTGTTGGGGGAGCACCCTGCCATTGTTAAGGTGCTGGATTACGGTCTAGAGAACGACCAACCTTACCTGGTGATGGAATACCTAACGGGGCGCAGTTTGGGGGAGCTAATGCTCAAGCAGCCGGTGCTGCCGCCTCAACAGGTGGTGAGGATGGCCCGCCAAGTGTGTGCCGGTCTCTATTACGCCCACAACCTGGAGACTGAGCAGGATGGCCATCTCATCAAGGGGGTGATCCATCGCGACATCAAACCCAGCAACCTCTTCGTCCTGAAAGATGAAACCCTGGGGGAAACCGTCAAAATCTTGGATTTCGGCATTGCTAAGCTGCTCAGCGAGGTTTCCCTTGCCCTTGGCACCCAGACCACCGGCTTTTTGGGTACGGTGCGCTACGCCTCTCCCGAACAGGTGCGCGGGGAAGCCTTGGATGCCCACTCGGATATCTACTCGTTTGGCGTGGTGCTCTACCGCATGTTGACCGGGCAACACCCCCTCCAGCCGAAGAGCGATTCTTTCCCCGGCTGGTACGAGGCCCACAATTACCAACAGCCTCAGCCCTTCGATCGCTCGAATTTGCCCTATGAGATTCCGCTGGAGCTGGAACAGGTGGTGCTCTCCTGTCTGGCCAAAGATCCCGACCGGCGGCCCCAAGATATGAAGGTTCTCAGCGCCCAATTGGAGGGATCCCTGCACTCCCAGAGCGCTGCCAGCTCTTCCCTCGCGCCCCCCCCAACCGCACCCATCTTCTCCGAGCGCACCCTGGCGGCGGTGGATGCAGGGCAGTCGGGCACACACCTGCTCAGTACCCAGGCAGAGCCCGAGGCCAAGCCGTTTCCCCTCTGGGCTGGGATAGCCCTTTTTGTTGTTATTGCGGGGAGCACCTTCTGGGGCCTGCGTCTGCTGTTGGATCCGGGCCCAGGCAGCGAAAGACCGCCTGCTGCCCCCGAACGCCCCCTTCCAGTCGGCGGTGCAGAGCACCCTGAGCGGGATCCCTCAGCCACTCCTGAACCTCTGCTGGACTGGCTGCTACGGGATCCGGAGGGCAAACCGGTGTTTGAGGATGATCCCGCCCCAGATCTGGGAATCGGTGAGTCCGCAAGCGAGCCCACACCCAGGCCAGCGGCAACTCCAGAGGCAGTGTCCTCTACCCCTCAGCCCCCTGCTCCAACTCAGCAGGTGTCACCTCCTCCTCCAGCCCCTGCTGTGCCTCCACCCCGACCGGTTGCAGTGCCCACACCCCCTCCCCCTGCTCCACCTTCTCCAGCCCCTGTCCCAGCCAAACCTCTCCCGCCGCAGCCCATCAATCAACCTTTGTTTCCCCAAGTGAACCGGGTTGCTCCAACTTCTGCTCCCCTTGCAGCCCCTCCAACCCAACCTCCCACCCCTGGCTTTCTGGAGCGGTTGCGCGAGGAGCGAGAACGCTTGGGGAAAGACTAGGCGCAAAAAAGGGATCCACAAGGATCCCTCCGCAAAAAGCTACGCGAGGCTAGTCCTCGATGGGATCCCCCGTCAAGGGATCCCAGAACAGGTGGAGTCAGGCGGCAGCCAGCCGGGCATTGGCGGCATCCCAGTTCACCAGGTGCTCCAGGTAGGCGCTGATGAAGTCAGGCCGCCGGTTTTGGTAATCCAGGTAGTAGGCGTGCTCCCACACATCCAAGGTGAGCAGGGGCGTTTGACCGTGAACCAGCGGATTTTCGGCATTGGGGGTTTTGGTGACCTTCAGGGTGCCGTTGTCCAGCACCAGCCAGGCCCAACCGCTGCCAAATTGGGTGGCGGCTGCCGTCTTGAAGGCTTCTGCAAACTTGTCATAGCCGCCAAAGTCGGCGTTGATCTTGTCGGCAATAGGCCCGGTAGGCGCACCTCCCCCGCCTGGCTTCATGGATTCCCAGAAAAAGGTGTGGTTCCAAACTTGGGCAGCATTGTTGAAGATACCCGCTTTGTTGGGATCCCCAAAGGTGGCCTTGATGATTTCTTCCAGAGACTTGTTGGCCAGATCGGTGCCCTCGATGAGCTTGTTCAGGTTGGCTACGTAGGCCGCGTGGTGCTTGCCGTGGTGGAAGGAAAACGTTTCTGCCGACATGTAGGGCTTCAGCGCGTCGGCAGGATAGGGCAGAGCCGGGAGTTCAAAAGCCATAATCGTCTGTCCTCTGTGTCTTGTGCAAGGAATGCAAGAAAGAACGCGGTGAAGGGTCAGGATAACCAGAAAAAGGCGTTACCTTTCTTTGCAGTTTTAGTGTAACTCAGAATCAGTACGCGCTGGGATCCCTTGGACACCTCGATTCCGGTTGGAACCCTGCTCGACCCCAGAGAGGTGGAACCGCGGCTGTCTCAGCCCAATGGCCGACAACCACTCGTTGGCCAGCGGTCGGAAAAGCGAGATCGTCCCGGCTGGAAAGCGCTAACGGGATCCCTCCCGCAACAGCTCGATCAGCAGGGGAGCGACATCCCTGAGCAGGGGGATCAAAACAGCCGTGATGGCGGCGATGGTCACTACATTGCGGGTGAAGTTGAGGGTATCGCGGCTGAGCTGGAAAAACCGCTCGTCCCAGCGTTTGACCTCGGCCTCCAGACGTTCTTCGGCGCCAGCAATGCGTTCCTCGGCTTTGGCAATGCGTTCCTCGGCTCTGGCAATGCGTTCCTCGGCTCTGGCAATGCGCTCCTCGGTGCCGGCAATGGTTTGCATCAGCTCTTGGTTTTGCCGGGCCAGTTGGGCGATGGCCTGAGCGTTGGCCTCGACAGTGCGCTCGATGCGCGCCAGCCGCTCCTCGCTGTAGCTCATGGTCGGGGAGGGGGAAATTGATGCGGGCTGGGGAAGTCCTGAGGTGGGATCCCTTGCAGAGCCTCAGTCATAAAGCGCTTCCAGGTGGGGGCAACAAAGGCCCCGCCGGCGGTGCCGGGCAGCATGGGGGAGTTGTTGTCGTTGCCAATCCAAATGGCGGTAGACAGTTGCGGCACATAGCCGATGAACCAAGCGTCGCGGAAATCAGAGGTGGTGCCGGTTTTGCCGGCTACAGGTCGCCCATCGTCCAGACGAGCTGCCCTCCCGGTGCCTTGGGTCACCACCCCTTTGAGGATTTGGTTGAGCGTAGCCACCGCCCAGGGATCCAAAACCCGCTGCGGCTGAGGCCTGGCCTCGAAGAGGATTTGGCCGTTGCGATCCACCACCTGGGCCAAGAGGGTCGGCTCCACCCGATATCCGCCATTGGCAAAGACCGCATAGCTGGCCGCCATCTCCAGGGGGCTGACGCTGGCCGAGCCCAGAGCTGTAGCCAAGTTGGGAAACATCTCGGCACTGATGCCGGTGGCCTGAGCCGCTGCAATGACGTTGCGGATCCCAACATCATCGGCCAACTTGACCGTGGGCACGTTGCGGGAGAGCTCCAAAGCCCGAGCAAAGGTGAGGGAGCCATAGAAGGTGTTGTCGTAGTTTTTCGGGCTGTAGGGTGGCGAGCCGGGATAGGTGACGGGGGTATCTTCCAAGATGCTGCCGGGTGAATAGCGCCCGCTGGCCAGAGCCGCGTAGTACACATAGGGCTTAAAGGTGGATCCCGTTTGGCGAAACGCCTGGGTGGCGCGGTTAAATTGGCCCCGCTGAGCGTTGATCCCGCCCACAATGGCCTTCACATAGCCGGTACGGGGATCCACTGCCGCCAAAGCCATTTGATCGGCACGACGAGCTGCCCCAATGCGGGGGCCATCTTCATTGACAATGCGCTGGGCAAGGCGCTGCAGACGCAGATCGATGGTGGACTGAACCCGCAGACCTCCTTGCATTAGAGCTTGTTCCCCATAGCGGCGCCGCAGCTCCGCCTCAATGGCGTCGGTAACTGCTGGGGCGTTACTTTGAAAGGAGGTAATGCGGCCTAAGGTCAGCTTTTGCTCCCGCGCCGCCTGGGCTTCCTCGGGGGTAATCCACTTCAGCTCCACCAGACGATCCAGCACCAGGTGTTGCCGCCGTTTGGCTCCCTCCAGGTTGCGAAAGGGGCTGAGGGTTTCCGGGGCCGGCAGGATCCCAGCCAACATCGCCGCTTCAGCCAAGTTCAGTTCAGACGCATCCTTGTTGAAGTAGCTGCGGGCTGCCGCCTGGATGCCGTAGAGATTGTGCCCCCAGTACACCTGGTTGAGGTACATCTCCAGGATCTCGTCTTTGCTGAAGACCTGTTCTAGGCGCACCGCCAACACGATCTCGGCGACTTTACGGCTGAGGGTACGCTCCGGCCTCAAAAACAGGTTCTTGACCAACTGCATTGTCAGGGTGGATCCCCCCCCCGCCGAGCCTATACCCCCCTCCACACTGCCTAGGATCGCCCGGCCCAAGCTGACCGGATTAATGCCTGGATGGGTGTAAAAGTGGCTGTCTTCAATGGCCAGCAAGGCCTTTTTCATCTCCGGCGAGACCTGTTCAAGGGAGATCACTTCCCGGTTGGCCTCCCCGTGTAGGCTGGCAATGGGCTCGCCCCGAATATCGACAATGTGGGTGGTGGCAATGGGCACGTAATCCCGCAATTGATGCACGTCCGGCAAGTTGCGGAAGCTAATGGCCAGCCCCACCAATCCGGCAGCCGTTGCCGTGGATCCCAAGAGCAGAGATCCCAGCAACAGATTGCCCACCACACCGGCAACCTGGGCAATCCGGGAGGGGCGGGCGGGTGGGGCATAGTCGGCGTGCTCGTCAAACCCCGATCCGGAAAAAAGGGAATTGGAGACACGCTCCAACCCCGGCTTTCTCTCCCGGCGGGCCAATGGTCTGCGACCGTAGGTCACGTCAAAAACCCTGTCACGTCCGTGTTGCAAAGCAACAACAAGCCAGACCCATTATAGGGCGGCGTCTATTGGGGCAGCAGGATGGCCAACCCTGCCCATCGACAACTCCAACCGGGCTAGGGGGAGAAGATCTTGAGTTGAGAATCGAGCATCTTTTGCGTGGGCTTAAAATTGCTCATGGGTTCAGCCGGAGGATCAGGCTTTGAGTATATCGTCAGCCTCAGTTTCGCCAGCGTACCGGGATCCGTTGATAGCCCAAATTGTTGAGCGGGGGGTGGCCGAGATCTTTCCGGGAGGGCCTGCTGCCCTGGCGGAGTGCCTGGCCACAACAAATCGTCCCTTGCGGGTGAAGCTGGGCATCGATCCCACCCGACCGGATCTACACCTGGGCCATTCAGTGGTGTTGCGCAAGCTGCGGCAGTTTCAGGATGCGGGCCATGTGGCTATTTTGCTCATCGGGGACTTCACGGCGCTGGTCGGGGATCCCACCGGCCAATCGGAGGCCCGTCCCCGCCTCACCCCAGCAGAAGTGGAGGAAAACGCCCGCACCTACTTGGAGCAGGCCGGCAAGATCTTGGATTTTGAGACCCCTGGCCGGCTGGAGGTGCGCCGCAACAGCGAGTGGCTGGCCCGCCTGACTCTCAGTGAGCTGATCGAACTCCAGGCCCAGATGACGGTGGGGCAGATGCTGGCCAAAGAAGACTTTGCCCAGCGCTACCAAGCCGGGACGCCGGTATACTTGCACGAATTTCTCTATCCCCTCCTGCAGGGCTACGACTCGGTGGCTCTGGCAGCCGACGTAGAACTGGGGGGAACCGACCAGCGCTTTAACCTGCTCACCGGTCGGGATCTGCAAATTTGGAAGGGCCAAGCGCCGCAGTTCTGCGTGACGGTGCCGCTTTTGGAGGGGTTGGACGGGTACCAGAAAATGTCCAAGTCCAAAAACAACTACGTGGGGCTGACTGAGGATCCCCTCACCATGTACTCCAAGCTGGAGAAGGTGCCGGATCACCTGGTGGAGCGCTACTTTGAGTTGCTCACCTCAGTGCCCCTTGCCGAGCTGCCGCAGGATCCCCGCCAGCGGCAGATCCTCCTAGCCAAGACCCTTGTGGCCCAGTTTCACTCCCCCGCAGCGGCAGAAGAGGCCCAGCGCACCGCTCAAGCGTTGGTGCTAGACGGTATTCTTGCCGAAACGGGATCCATCCCCACCTTTGCCATCGATGGGTTGTCTTACCCTGTTAAACTCAGCTACATCCTGCGTGAGTGTGGCCTGTGCAAGAGTGCCGCCGAGGCCCGTCGGCAGATTCAAGGGGGCGCCGTGCGGCTGGATGGGCAAAAGGTGGAGGATCCCGACCTGGAGTTTGCCCATGCCTCGGAGCTGGCCGGGCGGATTTTGCAGGTGGGCAAAAAGGCCTTTCGTCGGCTAGTGAAAGGCGCAGATTAGTCTTCCCCTCTCCCTGTGGGAAAGGGGTGAGGGGATCCATCAACGGGCAGGCTTGAAGCCGAGTCCGGTTTTTTTCTGCCTGGTCTTGGCTGGGGGATCGGACAGAGGAGAAGCTGACGAAGTTGGCGGGAAAACGGGCTCCGGTTTGGGCCGGATCGAGCCCGCCTCGGCTACTGCCTCAGAGAGCTTTTGCCGCACCAGCTCCTGAGTCTCCAAAATGTTGGGATCCGCCGCCCATTCCGGGGCCTCTCGAACGGGATCATCCTCGGAGGTGAACTCCAGGTCGTAGGTCTCGGCGCGGTAATCGAGGCTGAAGCATTCCCAAGCCCGCAGACTGTAAAAATAGGGGAACAAACGCACAATGCGCTCAATATCCAGGTGCGCAGCAAAGCGACGAAAAGCCTCTTCTTCAGACACCGGAAAAGGGGCGTAGTGTTCTGAAACAAACCACCGCAAGAACTTCCGCGCCTCTGGGATGATCTGCTGGGCAGGCAGGGATCCCAGCACCGCTGCGTTGAAGCAGTTGACCAACAGGTGCTCCAGCATTACCGCGTTGTACTCGGCAAAGCAGGTTTGCTCGCGGCTTTCCACCGGCTGCCAGGGCATGTTGCCGTTGGCGGCAATGAGCAGGTGAACCAGGTCATGGGAGGGGTTGGTTTGGATGTAGCCGTGCCCCTCCAACTTGGCGCCATCGCAGCTAAAGAGCTGGTGTTGGGGGCTCCAATAGAACTTGAGTTGCTTTGCCGCCATGTTCAGTTCTCCTCCTCACCCAGGGGATCCTTTTAGAGCTTACACCTGCACTGATGAGCTGCTATGAACTATAGGCCACGGAGGAGAGCGCCGGCTTATTTGACAATTGGTCAGCGAGAACGCTTGCCACAAGTGGCAAAACAAAGGGGTCTTTATCTCGAAGCAATTCTCGGAGCAGACAGGCTTTAGCCGCCCTACTAGGCTCAAAGCTGAGACCCGCTGTGCTCGCATTGTGAAAAAAGATTGAAAAAAGATGAACTCGAGATCCTCTAACTGCAGTAAAAATCTTTACGCCTACACCAAGCGCTACAGTAGCTTTCGGAATTACTGGGTGGTATTGCAACTCCGTACTTTCATGCCACCCCACTATGCTTGCACTGGCAGCTGCAATGACTGTAAAAATACAGCCCGGTCAAGTAAAAAGCCAAAAAGCTGGTTGGCTGCTTCTCCTGGTGCTCGTGGGAAGCTGCCTTGTCGGCTGTGGCTCTTCCGGCGGTACAGGCATTGAGCCGTCTGCTGTGGGATCCCAAGCTCGCCTGACGTTCAATGGGGCTCTGACCCGCTCCTTTTCTGGCACACAAGGGGAAATGGAGTTCAACATCGCCCTCTTGCAAGGCGGGGATCCGCCCCAACCAATAACCCAGCTCTCTGCCAGTCAGGTCAGCCTGCAGGTAAACCGGGTAACCGACTTGCTAGGGATCCCGCAGCCGGTAACCTTGACCCTGACACCCACCCGGATCGAGAACCCCCCGCCGGATCTGCCTCAGCGGCCTTTGCTCATGGCTGTGCTGATGGATGGCTCAGGCAGCTTGCTGGTTTTGGATCCCCAATCTCGGCGCTTCCTGGCTGTTTTTCGGCTCTTGGATCAATTTCGCCCTGCACCCCTGGATCTGGGCGCCATTCTGCGCTTTGACAACCGGGGGGCAGGTTTTGGCCTTACAGCCCTGGGGCAGCCTCTGCGCACAGCTCAGCTATTGCAGGACTTCACCGGCGACAAAGAGCTGCTGAGACGAGGCGTTTTGCGCGCTGTTCCGGGGGGGAACACTGCCCTCTACGATGCCACGGTAGAAGCCGGGCGTTTCTTGAGCGACTTTCGGCCCACCGAGCGTTTCAACCGCCGCTTGGTGGTATTCACCGATGGGATTGACAACGAAAGCACCCGCTCCATCAACCAAGCTACTCAGGAGCTGACAACTTTGGCCAGAGAGCGAGGACAAAAACTCACCGTGTATGTGGTTGGGTTGGGGGTCGATTTGAATCTTCTGGAGTTACAGCGTCTGGCTGCAGCTACTGAGGGGACTTTTGTGCTGGCACGGTTTGCGGATCAACTTAGCTAAACCGCCGGGAAGCCCCGCACTCTCTGCAACAGCAGGAGGGTCGGGATGAAAGGCGTATATATCCTGTGCCATAATCAACATGGCTGTACAAAACGGCGTTGCCGGAATCTGGTACAGCTACGCGGTGGGACATCCCGTGTCTGCGCGTGGAGGGTTCTTGCAGTAGCTCCCCGATGAAGCGCGAAGCCCACGCTGTACCTGTAGGGTCAGTGATGGGAGTATGTCACTTTTAATCAGCTTCGCTTTGTGGAAGATCTCATTCGCGTTTGCTATGCCCCAGAAGGCGATCAATCGGATCAACCCTGCCGCCTCCGCATTCCGGTGCCCCTACCTCCTGCACCGACGGACTTTCCGACACCTCGACCCACTCCTGCCTCTACCCCGACACTAACACCGACGCCAACACCGACGCCAACCAACTAGGTAGGAGCATGCCTCTAACCCCCAAAACCCTGAACTTTGCTGAATTTACTGAGCTTTAGGCGGTTTGGCAAAAGTCATTGAGAGGGATATAGTAGACCAAGTTTCCCCCTGATCCTTGAGTCCACCGCAACGGTTGCCGGGAAGTGAAGGGGGAAAGCGCTCGGGGGGTATTCCTCAGGGCTTTGCGGGATACCGCCTTCCTGCTCAGAGATAGGCAGGATGCGATCGCTTCTTTCCTGAACCATGTTCAGGGGAGTTCAGCGTGAATGTATCAGAGCCGTGTAGCCATGCCCTTGGAGAAGTTGGTCCCGCTATTGCGGTCGCAAAAGCGTTGCGTAGCGATGACGGCTTTCCCCCGGGTGGAGCACGCCAGTCGTTGAAATCTCAATCGAGGTCTGACAGCGCTTGCCGCCTGTGACGGTGGGATGTCAGGCTGAGACAGGAGTGGTTTTGCAGTCGGTAGGAACCATGACGCAGCGTGCCCAAGGATTTTGGCAATGGGGATCCCTTTGCCGGATTGGCCTCTACGTAGCTGCTCTATTCTGCGTGGTGGTGCTCTGGGGAATCCCGGCCTTGGCTCTGCCCCAAGGGGATGCCATCACGGATCCCCGTACCCTGTTGCGGCGGGCGTTGCCTATTCAGGAAACGAAGCTGCTGGAAATTGATGAGGCCATCTCCAAAATCGACACTGACCTGAAGTACAACCGCTGGTCAGCGGTGCGGGGAGATGTGCGCCAGGTAGAGCACCTCTTGGATCGCTATGGAGATTCCCTGCTGGCCGGCTTGCCCCCGGATCGGGTGACCCCAGCCTCTGAACAGATGGCTGCGCTGCGGGAGCAGTTGCGGGTGATCGGCCAAGCCAGCGAGCGCAAATCCAAGGGTAAAGAAGAGGCCCGCGCTGCCTACGACCGTCTAGTGGACGAGTTGGGATCCCTGGAAAACCACTGGGTGGGGGCTTTCCCCTACACAGTGCCTGCTGAGTATGCCGACAAACCTCAGCTCTTGGGGCGGGCAGAGGTGGAGCTAAACACCACCGCTGGGCGCATGGTGATCACCTTAGATGGCTACAGCGCCCCCATCACTGCCGGCAACTTTGCCGACCTGGTGCAGCGGGGCTTCTACGATGGCCTGACCTTTGACCGGGTGGAGACCTTCTTCCTGGCGCAGGCCGGGGATCCCCCTGGCCCTGCCGATGGCTATGTGGATCCGGCCACGGGCAAGGTTCGCACCATCCCCATGGAGATTCGCGCCAAAGGCGAGGTGATGCCCCGCTACGGCCAGACTTTTGATCAGATGGGCCTGTGGGATGTGGAACCGGCTCTGCCCTTTTCCGCCGAAGGGACGGTGGCCATGGCCCGCTATCCCGACGATCCCAACAGCGCCTCTTCTCAGTTCTTCATCTTTATGGCTGAGCCGGATCTCACCCCGGCGGGGTTAAACCTCATGGATGGCCGCTATGCCGTGTTCGGGTACGTTACAGAGGGAACGGAGGTGCTGCGCCACATCAAAGTGGGGGATCGGATTTTGAGTGCCAGATTGATTTCCGGCCAAGACAACCTCAAAACTGGAGCCTAGAGGGGATCCCTTCCTTCCTGCCTAACTGTGTCGATAAGCCGCCGTACCGTCGCCGCCCCTGCAGAGGGCTGGAAGCGAAAGGGAAATTTGCCCCTGGCCAACAGGCGCAGACCCAAAGGCACCAAGCTGAGCAGCCCTTTGGGATCCCGGCCCACCACCTGCAGGGCAAAGCGGCGCTCATCTATCCAACCACCGGAGCGCACCAGTTGCACCAGAGTCTTGCGGTGGCGGATGGCTATGGGCAAGGACTCCGTCCGAATAGCGCGAACAGCGTGCTGGCGGGAACGGTCGGTGGGCAGAGCAGCGGTCTTGTCTGCATGGCGGGAGAGGATCCCCTGTTTGAGTTCGGTGATTTGATCCAGAGGTGCCACGCCCATCGGGCAGACGCTGTTGCAGTTCCAGCAGCGGGTACAGCCCCAGACACCAGCCAAGCTATCCAGAGCCTGCAGGCGTTGTTCCCGTTGGCTGTCGCGGCTGTCTTGGACGAGGCGGTTGGCTCTGGCCAGAGCATGGGGGCCGACAAACTCTGGGTTCACCTCTTTGGCATTGCAATCGGAATAGCAGGCTCCGCAGAGAATACAGCCACCGGCAGCGTTGAGATGCTCCCGTTCGGCAGGCAGCTGTAAAAACTCTCGCTCCGGGATGCGTCGCCCCGCCGTGCTGACAAAGGGATCCACCCGGCTGAGATCGTTCCAGAAGGGCTGCATATCCACCACCAGATCCCGCAGAACGGGCAGGTTTCCCAGAGGGCCGATGCGAATAGGCTGCGGCTGGGGGCTGCGGGGATCCAGCTCTTCGCCCACATGTCGGCCACAAGCCAAGGCTGCCCTACCGTTGATGCGCATGGCGCAACTGCCACAGATGGTGTTGCGGCAGTTTTTGCGGAAGGCCAAGCTGCCATCCTGCTCCCACTTGATCTGGTTGAGGCAATCGAGAATGGTGGCGCCAGGGGATGTCTCCAGCCAGAAGGACTGCCAGCGGGGCGGCTCCGGCGGCAACTGTCGGAAAATCTGAAATTCTACTCGCAAAGTGCTCTGCACCGCTGAAGGGAAAGGGGATCCCATCCTAGCTCTCTCCCTATTGCTCCGCAACGCTAACGGGACAGCAGAAGTGGCTACAACGCGCGGCTGAGGGCGCTCCCCGGCCCCTGAAACAACAGCCAAGAAATAAGGAAGTTGGTGACAAACACGCCCAGCAGCGCCGTAACCACTGCATCGGTGGTGGAGCGACCCACCCCCTTGGCTCCCCCGCTGGTGGAAAGGCCCCAGTTGGAGCCAACAATGGCGATCAAAGACCCGAACACCATCGCCTTCAAGCAACAGACGAGCAAATCCCAAGAGGTCAGAAGGGTTTGCGCCGAGTTGAGAAACACTGCAGGAGAGATGTTGTAGGCCGAAGCGCAGATGATCATCCCCCCCACCAGCCCCGTCAGCAGGGAGAGGATGGTGAGCACCGGCAGCATCAGCCCCGCAGCCAGCACCCGCGGGATCACCAGATAATCCACCGGATCGGTGCGCAACAACAGCAAAGCGTCGATCTGCTCCGTGACTTTCATGGTGCCCAGCTCGGCGGCAAAGGCGGATCCCACCCGTCCGGCCAAGATCACCGCCGTCACCACCGGTGTCAGCTCGCGGGCAAGGGCAATCGCCAAAACTCCCCCAATCAAGGAAGAGGCTCCGAAGTTGATGAATTCCCGCGCCAACTGGATGGTGAAAACGCCGCTGATCACCACCGCCGTAATCAGAACAATCAGCAGCGACTCCAGCCCCACCGCCGCAAGCTGATCCAGGGTGTTGCGACGATGGATACGGCCCCGCATCAGATGCAAAATCACCTGGCCGGCCAGGAGAAAACTGCTGCCCACCCGCTGCAACCAGCTCATGGTTTCCGTCTCAAGAAGCCGTTATCGCTAGGCGACGCTTTGGCGACCCCGTTAGCGGGGCGGAATCCTTTGGGGTTGCCGGTTCCGCCGGCAACTGAAAGCTGGGCACAAACGAGGCCCGTGTCAGGGGTTGATCCAGGATCAGCCCCTCTCCCCCCAACACCTCTAGGGCACGGCCTTCCACCGAGATCCAAACCCGGGCGCCGGGGTTTTGGCTGGTGGCCGTGTAGAGCACCTGCGCAATCCGGCTCATCATCGCCGTGGATCCCCCCCCCTGGGTAAACTCTGGGGAAAAATTGAGAAAAATATCGTCACCTTCCACCCGCACATCCAACACCTGAGTTTGGGGTGGAATGGCGCTGGTAAGGTGGGGATCCCTGGGGCCGGCAATCAGCTCCTCCAGAGCCAGGCGGATGGCTTCCTGAGCGTCGAAGGCGCGAACCGTGCGCTCTTGCTGCACATAGTAAATGGAGTTGTCGGCACTGGTCAGCCAATACAAGGAAAGCGTCTGCCGCGGCCCAATGGTGTACCACCAGGCTGCCCCCATCGCCCCCAGCCCCAGCAAAAAGCCGAGGATCCCCAGTTGTAGGGCCCGGCCCCGACGCGGGCGGGAACGCCGTCCTCCCAACCTAACGGAGCTGAGCTGTGCAATACGGCCTCCGTAGTGGCTCATCGCTGGCAACCCCCTGTCTTACCTAGCTCTAGGGTAGCGAAGAAAAGCCCACTCTGCCGGGGATCCCCCATAGGCTGGACAGGCAAAAGTGCGGCAGCAACTGGGATCCCTTGTATGATGATAATGATTTACACCCGGCATTGCTGAGTCGATAACTGAGCACACAAGGAGCTGAGCCTCAATCATGGTTACTGCCACCGCTACTGCCACCAATGTTGGCTACATCACTCAGGTCATTGGGCCTGTGATCGACGCCGAGTTTCCCAGCGGCAAGCTGCCCGAAATCTACAATGCCCTCAAGGTGGAGGGCACAACCGAAAGCGGCCTGAAGGTTAACGTCACCTTTGAGGTGCAGCAGCTTTTGGGGGATAACCGCGTGCGTGCGGTGGCCATGTCCTCGACCGACGGCCTGGTGCGGGGCATGCCGGTGGTGGATACGGGCGCTCCGATTACTGTGCCGGTCGGGCAGCCCACCCTGGGGCGCATTTTCAATGTGCTGGGAGAGCCGGTTGACAAAGGAGAGCCCGTTCAAGCCCAAGAATTTGCCCCCATCCACCGCAGTGCGCCTCCACTTGTCGATTTGACGATTAAGCCAGAGCCCTTTGAAACCGGCATCAAGGTGATTGACCTGCTGGCCCCCTTCAAAAAGGGGGGCAAGGTGGGCCTGTTTGGCGGTGCCGGCGTGGGCAAGACGGTGCTCATCCAGGAGCTGATCCACAACATCGCTGAGGAGCACTCTGGCCTGTCGGTGTTTGCGGGCGTGGGAGAGCGCACCCGCGAGGGCAATGACCTCTACAACGAGATGAAAGAATCCGGCGTGCTGGATAAGGTGGCGCTGGTCTATGGCCAGATGAACGAGCCACCGGGTGCCCGCATGCGGGTTGGCCTGACTGCCCTGACCATGGCAGAGTACTTCCGCGACGTTAACAAGCAGGACGTGCTGCTGTTCATCGACAATATCTTCCGCTTTGTGCAGGCCGGGTCGGAAGTGTCGGCGCTGTTGGGCCGCATGCCCTCGGCGGTGGGTTACCAGCCCACCTTGGCTACCGAAATGGGCAACCTGCAAGAGCGCATCACCTCTACCAAGCAGGGATCCATCACCTCGGTGCAGGCGGTGTATGTGCCTGCTGACGACTTGACGGATCCGGCCCCAGCAACCACCTTTGCCCACCTCGACTCGACGGTGGTATTGTCCCGCAGCTTGGCAGCCAAGGGTATCTATCCGGCGGTGGATCCCCTGGATTCCTCTTCCACCATCCTGCAGGCGGACATTGTGGGCGAAGAGCACTACAACACCGCCCGGGCAGTGAAGCAAACGCTGCAGCGCTACAAAGAGCTGCAAGATATCATCGCCATCCTGGGGCTGGACGAGCTGTCGGAAGAGGACAAGCTGGTGGTGGCCCGCGCCCGCCGCATCGAGCGTTTCCTGTCCCAGCCGTTCTTCGTGGCGGAGGTATTCACTGGCTCCCCCGGCAAGTATGTGAAATTGGCAGACACCATCAAGGGCTTCCAGCGCATTTTGTCGGGGGAATTGGACAATCTGCCGGAGCAAGCCTTCTACTTGGTGGGCACCATCGAAGAGGCCATCGAGAAAGCCGAGAAGCTCAAGTCCAAGTGATCCCTCACCCCCAGCCCCTTTCCCACAGGAGGAGAGGGGAGTTGCCGATAGCGCGGCGACTGGGCTCCCCAGGGTTGAAGGGGGGAACGCCCTGGTGGCATTGCTGACTGAAAGCGCTCCCCAGACCCGGCAGGGCTCCTTCTTTTCGGGGGAGCCTTGGTTTTATCTACAGGTGGGACGGCTGCTAGGGATCCCCGGCGACAGGCCCGAAGCGATAGCCCTTGCCGTAGACGGCGTGGATCAATTCTGCTGCCCCGGGCAACCTGAGGCGGCGTCGCAGCAGGCGCACCTGGGCTGCTAAGACGTTGCTGCTGGGGGGATCCTCTCCGGCCCACACCTGCTCGTAGATCTGGTCGTGGGTGAGCAACTGGCCGGGGTGGGTCATGAAGTACTCCAGCAGGCGAAACTCTTTTTGGGAGAGGTGGATCATCCGCCCCTGCCGGTAGGCCACCTGGTTCTCCCGATCCAGCTCCAAATCCCCTATCTGTAGGCGAGGGATCCCTTCTCCAGTACCTGTGGTTCGCCGCAAGAGGGCCCGCACCCGCGCCAGCAGTTCCCGCAGCTCGAACGGCTTCACCAAGTAATCATCTGCCCCGGCATCCAGCCCTTCCACCCGGTCGTCTAGGGTATCTTTGGCCGTCAGAAACAGGATGGGGGTGGTGCAATCCACCTGCCGTACCCGCTGGCAGAGGGAAAGCCCAGAGAGCTCCGGCAACATCCAATCCAAGACCAGCAGATCGTAGGGCAGAGCGGGGGACTTTTGCAGCAGCTCCCAGGCCCGCCCTCCTGTGTAGGCGACGTCCACCGTGTAGCCCTCTCGCCTCAATTGCTGGGCCAGAGAATCGGCCAACTCCACTTCATCGTCCACCAACAAAATCCGTGCCATAGGACTCCGTCCCGCTAACGCGAACGCCTCAGGACTCAGTCTCGCCGTCGTCTTGGAAACAATGTGGAGCGCTGACGTACTCAGAAAAGGACTCCGTCCCGCCAGAACTGGAGAGCGGCTCAAGCTGCAAGGATAGATCGTAAAGGCGGCGCCGCGTCCAGATGGGGGATCCCTGCAGACGCTGGGCCAACCGGCGGCTGGCTGCAGACCGGGACAGGCCTTCGGCCAGCAATCGGGCCATTTCTTGACGAATTTCCGCTTCCGATTCACTGTCTCCCCGCCCATTCAAGGACTCCGTCCCGCCTCTGGCAGGGTTAGGGCTGGGAACGGCACCCACATATCCCTCAAGCAAGAGGGTGAACTCCCCCCGCGGCGGCTGGGCGGCGCAGTGCTCCAGAGCTGCTGCCAGGGATCCCCGCCAGAAGGACTCATACAGCTTGGTCAGCTCCCGCGCCAGCACGATCTGCCGCTCTGGGCCGCAGTGATCCAGCAGATCCCGCAGAGTTTGGCGCAGGCGATGGGGGGCTTCATAGAGAACGACGGTGCGCTCTTCTTGGGCCAACTGTTGCAGGCGGGCCTGTCGCTGACTGGGTTTAAGCGGCAAAAATCCCTCGAACACGAATCGTCCTGTAGGCAGGCCCGAAGCGGTCAAGGCGGCAACAGCAGCTACCGGCCCCGGCACAGGGATCACCGGGATCCCGGCCTGAATGCAGGCGCGCACCAACTCTTCTCCCGGATCGGAGATGGCAGGAGTGCCGGCATCGCTGATCAGGGCCACCGACTGGCCCGCCGACAGATACTTCAGGAGTTGCGGGATCCGCTGGGCAGCGTTGTGCTCGTGATAGCTGATGAGGCGGGCGGAGATTTGAAAATGTTTAAGAAGCTGGCCGGAGTGGCGAGTATCTTCTGCCGCCACCCAGTCCACTTCCCGCAAAACCCGCAGCGCCCGCAGGGTGATGTCTTCGCGGTTGCCGATGGGGGTAGCCACCAAATAAAGGCTGGCGGTGGGGTGTTCCATCCCGATAACCTATTCTCCGCTCCAAGGGCTTGCTGCCAACAATTGGAGATCACCTCGGATCCCCAGATTAACTTCTCTTGGCCGGTGCCCCGATACCCAGGCATCTGCCTTTCGCGGTAGCGGGACGGAGTCCTTTCGCGGTAGCGGGACGGAGTCCTATGGCAGGATCGAGAAGTGCTGCGGAGAGGGATCCCGGTGCGCTTGACAACGCGGGCCACCTATAGCATCAAAGCTTTGTTGGATCTGGCGATGCTCGGCTCCGGGCAAATGGCTTCGGTGCGGGCCATTGCTCAGCGACAGGGGATCCCAGCTCCCTACCTGGAAAAGTTGCTGATTGAGTTGCGCCAGGCCGGCTTGGTTTGTTCCCAACGGGGGGCCCAGGGAGGCTACCGGTTGGCACGGGCGCCGCGGCGGATCCCGATCAGCGCCATTTTGGCGGCGGTGGGAGAATCCCTGCATCCTCTCATGGACAGTTCTAATCCTTCAGCCGTGCATCCGGCGGAGCGGCTGGACTGGGTGACGGAAGCCCTGTGGCAGCGGATCGCTCGGCAAGTGCAGCAGGTGCTGGAGGAAACCACCTTGGAAGATCTGTATTTTGATGCCCGGAGCTGGCAGGCGGCTCAGGATCAGGAGAGTGGATTTGTGGTTTGATCGCGTTAGCGGGACGGAGTCCTTTCGCGTTAGCGGGACGGAGTCCTTTCGCGTTAGCGGGACGGAGTCCTTTCGCGTTAGTGGGACGGAGCCCTTTCCCGGCGGCTGGCTGTTTTTTCCGGCCCAACCAACTGCCGGGCTGGTGCTGGCGGCAGCTTTGGCTTTGGATTATCTGCTGGCGGATCCCTGGGGTTGGCCTCATCCAGTGCGGGTGATGGGGGCTGTTATTGCCTGGGGGCAAGGCTATATCCTCAAGCACTGCTCAACTCCGCGAGCACAACAGTGGGGCGGGGCAGTTCTCACCCTAACTTTGGTGGGGGGATCCTACGGCATAGGCTGGGGGCTGGTCGCCATCGGCAATACCATCCACCCCTGGGCAGGGATCCTCGTGCAGGTGATCCTGATGGCCAGCTGTCTGGGAGGGCGCAGCCTGCGCTTTGCCGCCTTGGAGGTGTTGGATCCCTTGGAAAAAGAGGATCTGCCGGAGGCCCGTCAACGTCTCAGCCGCTACGTGGGGCGGGATACAGAGCACCTGACGGCATCGGAGATTTTGCGGGCGCTGATTGAGACGGTGGCCGAAAATACTCCCGACGGAGCAACTGCCCCTCTGTTCTACGCCTTCTTGGGAGGGGCGCCCTTGGCCCTAGCCTACAAGGCCAGCAGCACGCTGGATTCGATGGTGGGCTACCGCCACCCCCCTTTCACCCATTTGGGCACAGTGCCGGCCCGCTGTGAGGATGGGCTGACTTGGCTGCCCTGCCGCCTGACGGTGCTCACGCTGGCGCTGCTCAGCCGGGATCCTTGGGGGTTCTGGCAGCGGTGTCGTCAGGACGCGCAGGCGGATCCCAGCCCCAATTCGGGGTGGAGCGAAGCGGCTTTTGCCTGGCGGCTGCAGATCCAATTGGGGGGAACCAATTTCTATCAGGGGATCCCGAAGGTGAAACCCAAATTGGGGATCCCAGCTCGCCCCTTGACCCCGCAAGTGGTGCGGGAAAGCTTGGGACTGCTGCGACAGGTTGTATGGATTTGGGGGAGTTTGATGGTGGGAGCAACTCTCCTGTTGACCGTTCTGCAACTCATGGTCGTTTATTTCACCCCCTAGGATGAACTAAACAACCGGTTGCTTCCTGCTTCTACGACCCTTACCTAGCTGAGCTTTTGACTCAACCCCGGCAGAGGAATCTCCACAGGTGCAACTTCCCCCAGAACTTGAGGTAGAGTTAGCAAAGCTAACTAGATCGGCGGCAACAAAAACCGTAGCTGCTGTCAACCTGCCGTGAACCTAGAACCGCTGAAATAAACGATGATAAAAACAGCAGCTGCTACAGATATCAAGCACAGGGCGGTGGGGCATCCCGTCCTTTTCGCGTCAGCGGGACGGAGTCCTTGAAGCTCGCACTCTCTCGCTTTAGCGGCGCGGAGCGCTTTGCGTCAACATGAGTGCGGGAGTTATGTCACTTGTGCAACCGTTTATCGCTGGCTGAGCCGAGCAGACCTCACGACAACAAAAGTCAAGACCCGCAAGCGAAAGACAGACTTGGCTGCCCTGCAGCAAGACGTAGACCGGTGCCCAGAAGCTCGACTAAAGGATGGAGCCCAGCGCCAGAGCAATACCCATTAACTGCAGCATTGACAATATCCAAACAACAAAAAGGCCCCCTTTCGAGGGCTTTTTTGAGGATACTGTTGCGCCGTTTTACCGTGGTTTTCGACCTGGAAAATCCAGTGTAGGATACCGGGGATGATTGTTGATAGTTTCCAAATCTAAGTTTGGCTTACTGCTCTCACATCCACTTCCCATCCTAATTGTCGAAGGGTATAGATCGCAAAAACATAACGGCAGTCACCAACGCCGCAGAATCCTCTCCCAATCATACCCCATTTTTGGGGTGTGCCCGTCAAGTGCTCACCAAGGGCTAGGATAAAAGACAGCTTGACGGGTTGCTGGCCATGCTTGGTTCCTGGTTAGACAACATCTACGGCGCTTGGTTTCTGCCGGAGCGCACCTTTCGGGCGTTGCGGGAACAGCCTGTTCTCTGGCAAGCCTTTGGGGTGGTGGGGCTGCTCAACGTCCTGGATGCGATTCGCCGCTCTGGGGTAAGCCTGCCGAGCATGGTGCTGGCGGTGCTGATGGGATCCCTGGGCTGGGTGGGTTTGGCGGCTTTGTTGCAATTGCTGGCCTTTTGTTTGGGTCGGGCTGTCCCTTCCTTTTCAGCGCTGCTGTGCTTGACGGGGTTTGCCGGCTTGCCGTGGCTGCTGCTGGGGCCTGCTCAATCGTTGGGTGGGGTGGTGGGATCCCTGCTGGGCTTGTCAGCTCTGCTGTGGTTTGTGGTTTGGCAGGTGCGGGCAGTAGCTGTAGCGCTGGATTTGGAGTGGTGGCGCCTGGTGGGCCTGATCCCATTGGCTTTCCTAGGGGGGATCCTGTCCCTGAGCTGGCTGACCAGCGGCGTCGTTGCTCTGGCTTCCTTGCGCTAAAGCTTATAGTTGTTTCAGGTTAAGGTGAAACGCCTAGGCTACTGATCGCGCCAGCGGGACGGAGTCCTTGAAAAGCCTTCCGGTTCTGCGTATTGTTGCTCCGCAACGCTATTGCTATGCCTGCGGCACCCTGACGGGAACCGCAACGCTATTGCTCCGCAACGCTGACACGACGACGCGAAGACGCGACTAACGTTCTAGGTGTGGGTGCAGCGTCCTGGTTGGAATTGAAATGATTGTAATTCTCGTTGAATCCCGGCGTGTGGCCAGGGATGCTTCCCCGGAATTAGCGGGGCACTCGCTGCAGATGCGGCTTTTCCTCCGGCAGAATAGCGCCCTCTACGGGGCAAACCTGTAAACAGATGCCACAGTCAATGCAGGTGGAAAACTCAATCCAAAAGTAGTCGGTGCCTTTGGCATTTTTGGTATCGCCGGGGTGGATGCAGGCGACGGGGCAAGCCTCTACACAGTCGGCCACACCTTCACAGATATCGGTGACAATTGTATGCGGCATGGATCCCTCCCAATGATTGCTCTAAGTCAAATTCTAAGTGCAGTTGCCACAAGGTCAGCCTTGACGTCGCCTGCGCTTCCTATGCTTTTGACTTTTTGATTGAGATGCGCGACATTAGCCCAAAGCTGTCTGAAAAAGATGGGGCTTATATCCCAGTCCTGGGGTTCATTTTAGGCCAAAATTGCTCCCCCCCGACGAGAAGTTTTCCAGATCGTCGCTTTTTCTGACCAGCGCAGCGCCAATGCAAAAGAAGTAGAATGCCGGAGCGAGCCGGCAAATGGGCTCCCACCGCCTCGAGAGTTCTCTCTTGCCAAAAATGGCAAGGGACATACTCTGCTGTGACCTGGGTTTTAACCGAAAGATAGGATGATTTGGCATAAAACAGGGGCTAAATCTCTCTGGGATCCCGCTCTTGAGACTGCCACCAACGGCTGAGGGGCCAATACAAAGCGGGTGCCCAGAGGCTACTTAAAATAGCAGACGTGAGGGCATTGCGTTGATGGTTCCACCAGATGCTCTCCAGAGAACGGGGGCCATCGCCACCAATGTTGCCGAAAAACCGAAGGGAGTTCTCCAATCCATCCAGCAAGGTTTGCGTTCCTGCTGGATCCAGGTCATCGGATCCCTGCGAGGCCACGAGCCACATCCATTGCAGTGCCATCAAGGTTTCGGCAATCACCACCATACCAAAAACGATCAAGGCCACCGAGATAAAGTCTTCTTGCATGTAGCGTTGTTTTTGCAACTTGGCGGTGAGGATCCCAACTACAGCCAGCCCCAGCGCATGGGTAGGACAAGGGCTGGTCAGCGCATCTTGCAGAAAACCCAGGGTGACCCCGGCAACAGCCCCCTGCCAAGCTTTGCGCCGCACACTCCAGCACACCACCCAGATCAAGGGCCAATCTGGGGTTAAGCCTGCTAGCTCCAAGCCCGGCCCTCGCCACCAAGGGGCCACTGCTGCCAGCAATCCCGACAGGACAGTCACCAGCCAGTTAAGGTGAGACTTAAGCTTAGGAATCAGAGGGTTGAGCATAGCGGTAGATCAAAGCCCATTCCAAGAGACCCAGCGGCGCCGACAGTTCGACAGTGGCTTGAGGGGCAGGGCTGGCATCCAAGTTGACCGCTCGAACCGTTCCCACCACAACCCCGGCTGGGTAAAAGCTGCTCAGGCCTGAGGTCACCACCACATCCCCCACCTCTACTTTGGGGGCCTTGTCGAAAAAATCCAAAATGGCACTCTGGGTGCCCGTACCCCTCAGGATGCCCATGTGTCGGCTGCGACTCAGCATTACCCCGACACGGCTGGTGGGATCGCTGATCAGGAGCACTCGGCTGGTGTTGGGCGTGACCGACTCGACTCGCCCGATCAACCCTCCCGGCGCCATGACTACATCTCCCACCCTGACTCCATGCCGGCTGCCGCGGCTGAGGGTGAGCTGTTGCCACCAGTGATCGGCGCTGCGACCCACCACGGCTGCTGGGATCCCCGCTTGGGGCATTTGCTCGGTAAATTGCAGCAGTCGCTTCAGCTCGCGGTTTTGGTACTGCAACTCGGCTACCAGGGCTTGCAGCTCACGGTTAGCGGCCTGGCTGAGCACCACAGCGGGATCCACAGGCGGACGGGCTGGAGCAGTGATCCAACTG
Source organism: Thermostichus sp. OS-CIW-32 (assembly GCF_054060415.1). NCBI lineage: Bacteria > Bacillati > Cyanobacteriota > Cyanophyceae > Thermostichales > Thermostichaceae > Thermostichus > Thermostichus sp. OS-CIW-32. The sequence continues at coordinate 299,685 of NZ_JBSSDD010000002.1, forward strand.
TACAATTCCACCAATAGGGATCCCTGGGTTTGGCGCAGGCCCAGCGCTGCCCCCATCGCCAAAGCAGACAGGAGCAACCCCAGGCTATGGCGCCTCCACCATTGGCGTAGCCAATTCAAGCAATACCTCTCCAACCCACTCGACTCACACCTTAGATCAGGGATGGGAAGAAACTCCTCTAGCCCTTGAAGCTGCCGCTCAACACTCGACCTAGGGTTTTGAAATCCTCCAAAACTCGCCCTGTACCCAGCACCACACAACTGAGGGGATCCGGGGCAATGTGAACCAAGATCCCGGTTTCATGGCTGATCAGGGCATCCAGACCCTTGAGCAAGGCTCCTCCCCCGGCCAGCATGATGCCTCGGTCGATGATGTCGGCAGCCAATTCCGGTGGAGTGCGCTCCAGGGTGCGCTTAATGGCTTCCACAATCACCGAGAGGGGCTCGGCCATGCTCTCGCGAATTTCGGTGCTCTTCACCGTGACGGTACGGGGTAAACCCGAGAGCAGGTGTAACCCGCGCACTTCCATGGTCAGTTCCTCTTGAATTGGGTAGGCGGAGCCAATCCGAATCTTGATCTCTTCAGCGGTGCGCTCCCCGATGGTGAGGTTGTGAACCTTTTTCATGTACTGGACGATGGCCTCGCTCAGCTCATCTCCCGCTACCCGCACGGACTCGCTCAGCACGATCCCCTGCAAACTGAGGACGGCTACCTCAGTGGTGCCGCCGCCAATGTCGATGATCATGTTCCCAGTGGGCTCTTGCACCGGCAGCCCGGCCCCGATTGCTGCTGCCACCGGCTCATCCACCAAATACACCTCCCGCGACCCAGCTTGGAGAGCGGCTTCCATCACCGCCCGTCGCTCCACCCCAGTCACACCGCTGGGGATCCCAATCACAATGCGGGGAGCAATCAGGTACCGGCCCTCGTGTACGCGGTGGATGAAGTGTTTTAGCATCATCTCCGCCGTGTCGAAGTCGGCAATCACCCCATCTCGCAGAGGACGCACCGCTACAATGTTGCCGGGGGTACGGCCCAGCATTTTTTTGGCATCTTCCCCCACAGCCAGGGGTTGCTTGGTGTTTTGGTCGATGGCGACCACAGAGGGCTCTTGCAGGACAATGCCTCGCCCGGCCACGTAGACCAGCGTGTTGGCAGTGCCCAAATCAATGCCCATATCACGGGAAAATCGGCTGAAGAACCCCACGGTAAGTCGCTCCAGTCTTGATTTGGGAAGAAGCAGCAAGCTTTGGTACCTACTATAGTCTAGTTCTGCAAGAGAATCTCCCCCGAAGAGTGGGAATCTGCTCCAGAGAAACCGGCTATGGCTGTATCCCAGCCAGCTGTGGAAGATCGAATTCGCCGCTAAGGTGCAATCCTGTTGTGATTCGGGATCCCTCGTGCCTAAGGTTGCCATTGCTCCAGCCGGCTATCCGGCCATCGCCCCCTATTCTCCCGGCGTGAAGGTGGGCAAAATACCCTCTACATCTCGGGCACATTGGCCCTCGATCCGGAGGGCAAGACGGTGGATCCGACATCGCCACCCAGACTCGCGTGGTGTTGGAGCTGAGTGACATCCTCCCGACGCTCACCCTGCGGGTACAGCGCGGGGCTTCTCGGCAGTTTAGCTAAGATAGACCAACCCGGTCTTTTGGCGGTTGCGATGCAGCTCTCTGGTGCCTTGGTTAGCGTGGCTACCCTGGACTTGCCTCGTCTACAACGCTTCTATCGGGATCTCTTGGGGATCTCTCCCCAAGTCCAGCTCCCGACAGAGGGGGATCCGGTGTACGTAGAGTTTCGTCTGCCAGGGTTGCGGCTGGGCCTCTATCGCAGCCGTCATCTCGATGGTGGTGCCCAAGCCGCAGCGGTGAGCCTCTGCCTGCAGGTGCAAGATTTACAGGGATCCCTGACAACACTGGAAGGGTTGGCGGGAGCTTATCAGCTCTCCATTTCCCCCCTGCGGCAAGCCTTTCATGGACAGGAGGTGGATTTTCGGGATCCCGATGGCAACCGGATTGTGCTGCACCAGCCCTCTGCTGCTTTTGAGGAAGCGACGGCCTGGGATCCCCAGGGTTAGATTCGCCAGAGATAGATGGTGTAGGTGTTGATAACATCCGATACAGTGGTGGTGGCGGTGGGGAGCCAATCTCCCATGTCGAAGGAGTGGGTGACCAGACGAGCGCCGGGCCGAAGCTGGGAGCGCAGCTTGTCTCGGATCAGCAGGTGGGAGCTGGGCAGCAAATAGCAGCTCACCACCGTCGCCGGGGTTAAGTCCAGAGTGAGCAGATCCTGCTGGAGAAAAGTAACTCGATCCTGAACTTGGGCTTCTCGGGCCCGCTGTTGGGCTTCCAGGATGCGCTCCGGGTCGATATCCACCCCCACGCCCCGCGTGCCAAAGCGCTGTGCCGCCCGGATGAGAATGCGGCCATCCCCACAGCCCAAGTCGTGCAGAGTATCCTCGCTCCCCACCTGGGCCAAATCCAGCATGGCATCGACAACCAAGGGCAAGGTGCGCACATAGGGGGCCAAGCGGATTCCCTCTGGACTTTGCCGGTTGGGCTGGCATTGGAAGAAGGGATCCCTGCCCACCGAGTTCTGACCCAGCTTAGGTTTGAAACCGCGGGGCACCAAGGGTTGATTCCGAGAAGAGCGGTTTTCTCTGTTCATCAAATATTCTCATCAATTTCCCATCAGTCTATCAACCTGTCGCAGTACAGAGCCCCTGCCGTTCTACTGGGTGGAAAGTCACCGCCAATTGCGTCGGCTCAAGTACAGTCTACTAAGGGGTTATGGGATACACCTGTATGGTCATTTTCAACAGGAATGAAACATCTCCGTTCCATTGCTCTCTAACTCCCCTCTCCCTCTGGAGGGGCTGGGGGAAGCGGCGCGGAGCGTCTGGGCAGCGGCGGGAGTATCTCAATCGAGTCTGGAATGACTATGAACCTGCTTGTTCTAAACCTCACTGGGGTCAAGCCTCGGAAACACGATTTTTATAGCCTTTTATATCCCTTAATTTGTAACGGGCTGTATCTCAAAAAATATCTTGATTCAACAACTTAGCCAGGCGTTCCAGCCCCTTTTTGACTTGGCGGGAAACGGTAACGGCACTGATCCCTAGCCGCTCTGCCGTTTCTTTTTGCGTGAGGTCATAGAAGAAGACAAATTCCAAAATCTTGCGGGTACGTTCCTCCAGCTGAGCCAAGGCATGTTGTAGGCGAATACGATCTTCTTCAGCCAGTTGAAAACTGCGGTAGCGCTGATCCGGAACGACCTCCCCCAAAGCAACACTGTCTTCCTCAGTTTGAATCGGAGCATCCAGGCTGAGCAAAAGGCTGTTTTGTTGGGCCAGCTCCAGCTCTCGCCATTCCTGCTCCGTCAGTTGCAGGGCTTCCCTCACCTCGGCCTCAGAGGGAGAACGGCCCAACTCTTGCCGCAGACGGGCAATCACCTTCTTGGCTTGTCGTTGCAGGGTCGTCCAGCGGCGTGGGATCCGCATGGTGGGGCTTTTGTCCCGCAGGTAGTGTTGAATTTCTCCGCGAATGTAGGGCAGGGCAAAGGAGCTAAAAGCCAGGCCTCGGCTGATGTCAAAGCGTTCGATAGCTTGAATCAAACCCAAACAGCCAACTTGCACCAGGTCGTCGTACCCCTCATTGCATTGGTTGCGCCAGTGGTGGGCCTCTTTGCGCACCAAGCCCAAGTTCATTTCCACCAGCCGGTTGCGCAGGGCTGGATCGCGATTCTGGTGGTACAGCCGCAACAGTTCGGCAGTTCGGGCTTTAACATCCTCACTAGATGCCATAGATCCACATGCGGCTGGGAATCCGGTCTTGGCCAAAGGCAATGGAGGGGGGGCCGCCGGTCGCCTCAGGGAGACGGAGTTCTTGGGAGAGGTCAGGCGAGGGGCCGTTATCATAGACAACCACTTTACCGATTTGCCGAAAATAACTGTAGAACAAGCACTCAAGGAACTCGAAAACCATTCAAAGGTTGAGGATCCCACCCATAACCAACACCCATCCAGTCAAGAGACGCTTTTGCCCAGCCAGACCCTGCGCAAGCAGGTGCTACAGGGCTACAGGGATGGCGTTAGAAGCACAACCGGACACTGTTGAGATTTGCCAAGAGCTGGAACGTTCTTAGTTTGACCAGGTTTCTTGACCCAAGCAACAGCATCTCCACGGAAAATCGGCGGGTTTCATCGGCAAAAGAGCGCAATTTTCCCGTAAGACCCAACGAAATTGCCGGATTTCTGTTGTTGGCGTGCTCTCGTGGTTATTGGTGATTGGGTCAGGTTGGCGGTGAAACAGCCTGTGCATTCCAGCCTCTCCTCTCCTTCTGGGAGGTGAGAACGTCAAGAGGCTGTTCGTGACAGCGGCGGGGGGTTCTTGGGGGGATCCGTGCCGGCAAGGGCTGCCAAAAAGGATGCAAAACTCGGCTCCTCGCGAATGAGGTCGAAATAGGGCTCAGAGGAGAGCAAGGGGCGGTAGCGTTCCGGCTCCAGGCGTAGGGCTTGCTCCAAAGCTTGTAGGGCCTGAGGCACTTGGCCTTCCCAGGCGTAGCAGCAGGCTTTGGCGTAGTGAGCCTCGGCATTGCTGGGATCCATCTGCAGGGCCCGATCAAAACTCTGGATGGCCAGCTCGTAGAGGTTCAAGTCCATCAGCACCAGGCCGCGCTGCACCCAGATCTGAGGGCGTTTGGGATCCTGCGCCAGGGCACGGTCATAGCTGTTGAGGGCCTCCATCGGGTTGCCGAGGCGGTGGTGGGCAAGGGCATGGCCGGCCCAGAGAGAGGCCGATTCGGAGCCCAGTTGCAGGGCTCGTTCGTAGCTGGCCAGAGCATCGGCGTAGCGCTCTAGGTGAAACAGAGCCAGCCCCCGACTCTGCCAAACTTGAGCATCGACGGGGTTGATGGCGAGGGCTTTCTCGTAGCTGATTAGGGATCCCTGCCACCGTCCCAGAGAGGCTAAGGTTAGCCCGTGCAGGTACCACGTTTCCGGGCTGTCGGGGCTGAGGGCAAGGGCCCGTTCGTAGGCACGTAGGGCTTCTTCGTAGCGGCCCAATTGCCGCAGCGTGTTGGCCTGGTTAAAGCGGGCCTCAAAAAAATCCGGTTTCAGCCGCAGAGCCCGCTCATAGCTGGCCAGAGCTTCTTGATGGCGACCGAGATCGTCCAGCAGAGAACCACGGTTGTTCCAGGCTTCGGGGAAGTCCGGCTTCAGCTCCAGGGCGCGGTCGTAGCTGGCCAGGGCAGCTTGGGCTTGCCCCAGGTGGTCGAGGGTGGTGGCGCGGTTGTACCAGGCAATGGGATCCTGCGGCTGATCTCCCACCGCCTGCTCGAAGGGCTGTAGTTGAGCCGCCTGTTCCGCCGAAAGGGCAGATGGGTCAACCGCCGGGGCCGGCGAAACGGCTGTAGATTCTGGGGAGGCAGCACGCTTCTGCCGCCGCAGCCACCAGGCCCAACCCCCGGCCAAAAGCAACAGGCTCGCCCCCAGCACCAGCACGCCCACGTCGGTCGGGGCAATCACAAACGGCATGACCCACTTCCTCTTTTCTGCGCGCCTCTACATCATCACCAAAAACGGCAGGGGATCGCTGGGCCCTGCCGGCGAGATCAGCTCAATGCGCTTTTCGCCAGGGTAGGTGCTGGGATCGATCTCAAAGGTAACCGTCAGCGCCTCGGCGTTGGCCTGCACCGGTTCCTTAGAGCGTCCCAAGGGATCCCCAAAGCTGACTCGGATCCCTTTACCCGCCGGGCTGACTCGGATTTCCGTCACCTGATCCAGATGGGATCCCTCTAGGGTACAGACGATTACATCCCCGACAAAGGCCTCCAGAGGCCAGCCCCGCCGCACCACCGGTTTGGACATGGTTGTCGCTCCCACAGGCTTCTGCATCTCAGTTTAATTTTTCATTTTCCCCTCCCTGCTCCAGCCCAAAACGGCTTTGGTGGCAGAGAGGCTCTCCCCCCTTGGGCCGGATCTCCTGCCACCCCTGTAGAGAAGAGGGAGTTGGGGAAAGGGCAACGGCAGGCGCTCGCAGCAACACCTGGCGGTCTGGGCCCACGCTCACCAAGCGGGGCATCTCTCCAAGACTATCGGCCACCGCAAACAGCACCCGCTCTCGGGCCTGGGGATCCCAGCCCAGCAGCTGCGCATACCCCAGCGCCGGCGGCGGATCCCAGATTTGCACCGGTGGGATCCCTGTCGAGCCAGTGGGCAAAGGCCAGACCACCGCCCGATCCCAGCTCAAATCGGTCTGGAACCAGCCTTCGTACTCCCGCGCCAGCAAAGTGTTCCCCTGCCAGGCTAGAGGCAGGATCATGGCAAAATCCAATGCCTCAACGGGGTCGTACACCGACCCTGAGGCTTGATAGATAACCTGCAAGGCCCGAGTACGGGTGTTCTCGGCAAACAACACACTGGTCAACCGACCAGCCTGAGGCGTGGCCACCAAATCTAGCCGTGTGTACACCTGCCACTGGGGATCCGGCGCCGGCAAGGGATCGCTGCGCAACAGGCCAACCAATGTGCATTGCCGCTGCCGGGCTTGCTCCTGCAAGTCGTACACCCATTCCCAAGGGATGGGCAAAGTAGGGGGAGAGGAGACTCCAGGGGCAGCCGGCGCCATGTCCCTCGCCCAGGCAGCGCTCCCCTCCGCTCAGCCGATCCAAACAGCCACAAGGGCTCTCCCCAGTTGCCACAGCCAGTTTTGCCTGAGCCAGCCCCCCATCTGCCTCACCTTCCGTCGTGACATACTCCCGCACTCATGCTGATGCAAAGCGCTCCGCGCCGCTAGCGCGAAAAGGACATTTCCTGCGCTTGAGGACTACGTCCCGCTGACGCGAAAAGAACGGGATGCCCCACCGCCCTGTGCTTGATGTTGATGGCCGCATGGTGGTCGCGCCCTAGTTCTAGCCCACAATGGGAACAAGAATGCCATCTGTCTTGAATCGCTTTCGGTACTCTTTGACCACACCGAGAGCAGTTTTGACTGCTGCCGTTGGGATTCACTGCAATCGCCCTCAGCCCAGCTCTTTCAGCCTTGACTGCCAGCATTTGCAGAAATTGTCCCCACCCAGCATCATAGGTAGATTTTGCTAGTCGGGTTCTAGCAACACCTTTGATATTCAGGGCTTCGTACCCAATATGCTTGCCCTTGCTTACCAGCCAGTTCGCTGTTTTGTCATGAAAATCTTTGCGCTGAGATAGTGGTTAGTGGATAGTCACTATTCACTATCCACTGGTCACTATCCACTAGTCACTAGCCATAGGCGGTTTGACCCTTTCTTCTTGCGAGACACTGCCCGCTGCAGTCTCTTTAACCGCTTTTGGGCTCTGCGGTAATACTGGGGAACTGGAACAGACTCCCCCGCATCGGTCACCAAAAAGGAGTCCAGTCCCATGTCGATTCCTATGGTGTTCTCCAGTGTTGGCAGGTCAGGGGTAAATACGGGGACAGATGAATCTTGCAGGCTCAAGGTCACATACCACCCGTCTGCCTTGCGGGTGATGGTAGCAGTCTTGATGACAAAACCGTCAGGCAAAGGACGGTGCTGAATTATCCGAACAGCACCGATTTTGGGCAGATGGATAAACTGCCCGCAAATGCAGTCCTGTTGCATCGGGGGGAAACTGAAGGAGCGATACCGCCCAACTCCCTTAAATCTGGGTTTCCCTGCCCGCTTGCCGTTACAGTCCCCCTTCAGCCAGCGGTCGAATGCTTTGTGCACTCGCTCTATGCAGTTTTGCAGGACTTGCGAATGGACTGCTCTGTACTCCGGAAACAGGGCTTTCGTGCTCACCAAGTCCCGTTTCTGGGAGTAGAAATCGGGCTTGTCTTTCAGCTCAGGCAAATGACAGACTAAGGGACAAGCATTGATGTCACAGCGATTGTGTTCCCACCACGCAAAGTGCTCTGCCAAGCGGTAGTTGTACTGCTTGCGTAACAAGTCTAGCCATTGGTCCATCAGAGCAACTTGGCTAGAAGTAGGGCGTAAGCGATACTGGTAAGCAGTTCTCATGATGAGGGTATAAAATCCTGCTACGCCGGTCATAGCACCAGTAAGGACGAAGCATCGTGTCCTCGCCTTTTATCCCGACCCTTACCCTGGATAGTGGTGAGTGGATAGTGACCAGCCACTAGTCACTAGTCACTAACGGAGGGCGGGGCTTCCCGGCGGTCTAGCTAAAACCAAACCGAAAATGGAAGAAGTTTACTTACCAGAGGAGACCCTTTGCGCTTGGCTGTGGGAAGACCTGGGGCACGGCGACCTCACCACAGAGCTGACCCTACCCCCAGGACTGGAGGGTGAGGCGGTAATCCTGGCCAAGGAGACAGGGATCCTGGCCGGCCTGGAGATTGCCAAGCGGGTTTTTCGGCTGGCGGATCCCCAGGTGGAGTTCATCCCTGGAGTGGAGGAAGGGGCCAGGGTGGCTGTCCGTCAAGAGGTGGCCCACCTCAAGGGATCCCTGAAGGGCATTCTGGCGGGGGAGAGGCTGGCGCTCAATCTTCTCCAAAGGCTGTCCGGCATTGCCACCCTCACCCGCACCTATGTAGAGGCTCTCCGGGGAACCTCAACCCAGCTTCTGGACACCCGCAAGACCACTCCCGGCCTGCGCGCCCTGGAGAAGTATGCTGTACGGGTAGGGGGCGGCAAAAACCACCGCTTTGGGCTGTTCGACGGCATTTTGATCAAGGAAAACCACATCATTGCCACGCAACGCTGTTGCGACCGCGGCGCGGGAGGCGTTTTGGCAGCCGTCAAGCGGGCCAAGGAAGGTGCTCCCCACCACCTCAAGGTGGAGGTGGAGGTGCGGGATCTCCAGGAACTGGAAGAGGCTTTGGCAGCAGGAGCCGATCTCATCCTTCTGGACAACTTCACCCTGGAAGAAACCCAGGCCGCCGTCCAACGGGTGGGAGGGAGAGTTCCCCTGGAGGCCAGCGGCAACATGACCCCAGAACGGGCCAGGCAAGTGGCCGAGGCAGGCGTGAATTACGTCAGCGTCGGGGCGCTCACCCACTCGGCCAAGGCTTTGGATCTCTCTTTGCTGGTGGTGTGACCCTGAGCCAAGTCCTCGCTGGACACTGCTTTATTGCTACGCAACGCTGTTGCGACTGATGCTACTTTGAGAAGACAACCTAAGCCCAGCTCCAGCTCAACCGAGCGCCGCGAAAGGCTTCGCCGGGCGTCTGGGTTGGGGGTTGCTTCTCTTGCCGGCTCAGATACCCCCCAAAGCAGAGTCGACCAACTCCAGGAGATGGGCTTTCCGTTATTGCTGCGCGCTGCTCCTGCAAACGCATTAGCGGGACAAAGTCCTCAGATCGTGTCCAGCCTCCAGAGGAACAAAACCGTTATTGCTACGCAACGCTGTCGCGACAAGAAGTCGAAAATGAAGGGAGAAACCCCATTGCTACACAACACTGCCACAATCGTCCAGGAGATTGCCCGGCTCAAACAGGAAAGGCAGGCAGTTATCCTCGCGCATTCGTATCAGCTCCCCGAAGTTCAAGAGGTGGCGGACTTTGTGGGAGACTCCTTAGGACTGGCTCGGGAGGCTCAAAAGACGAGCGCCCAGGTGATTGTCTTTGCGGGCGTGCATTTTATGGCGGAGACGGCCGCCATCCTTAACCCGGAAAAGACGGTGCTGCTGCCGGATCTGGAGGCGGGCTGTTCCTTGGCCGATAGCATTCGCCCGCAAGATGTGCTGCGGTGGAAGGCAGCCTGCCCTGAGGGCCTGGTGGTGGCCTACGTCAACACCGCTGCCGAGATCAAGGCTCTGGCAGATGTCTGCGTAACCAGCGCCAACGCAGTTCAAGTGGTGGCCAGCCTGCCCCCGGATCGCCCCATCTTCTTCGTGCCGGATATGTTTCTGGGAGCCCACGTTGCTCAAGTAACCGGAAGGGAGCTGGATCTCTTTCCGGGAGAGTGCCACGTGCATGTTGGCATCCGGGAAGAGCACCTCAAGGCGATGGTGGAAGAGCACCCTGGAGCAGAGTTCCTCATTCACCCGGAGTGCAGTTGCGGCTCTAGCTGTCTCTTCCTCAAACCGGATGCCAAGCTGCTCTCCACCGAGGGCATGGTGCGCTACGCCAAAGCTTCAGAAAGCCGCGAGTTTGTGGTGGCCACCGAGGTGGGCATTCTTCACCGGCTCAAGAAAGAAGCTCCAGACAAAACGTTCATCCCTGTCAAGGCAGAAGCCGTCTGCGAGTACATGAAGAAGATTACCTTGGAAAAGATTTACCGCTCCCTGCAGGAGATGCGCTACGTGATCCAGGTGCCCCAGGAGGTGGCTGAGAAGGCTCGCCGTTCCATCCTGGCCATGCTGGCAGTGCCCGCCGGAGCCTAGAGGTGGAGGGGAAGAACGGGGCGCCGCCCTTGTTAGAAACAGACCTGTTGATCCTGGGAGCAGGGGTGGCGGGGGTGTACGCAGCCCTGTGGGCCGAAGCCCAGGGGGCGACAACCTTGGTGGTAAGCAAGGATCCCCTTCCCTCTGGCTCTACCCCTTGGGCGCAGGGTGGGGTGGCTTTTCCTGTGGATGAGGCGGACGTAGAAGCCCATATCCAAGACACCTTGCAAGCGGGCCGCGGCCTGGTGGAAGAAAAGGTGGCTCGCTCCATTGTGGAGGAAGCACCCTTGCACCTGGAGAGACTTTTGCGCTGGGGCCTTCCTTTCCATCCCCAACCTGTCCGGGAAGGGGGCCACTCCCAAGCGCGGGTACGCCATCTGGGGGGGGATCGGAGCGGACTGTGGCTTCTGAGAGGTTTGCTGGCTCGCCTCAACAGGCTGCCTTTGCAGGGCTACACAGCCCTAAGCCTTTTGCTGGCGGGGGACAGGGTAGGGGGGGCCTTGCTGCTTGGCCCTGAAGGGCCGGTGGAGGTGAGGGCCGGGGCAGTTCTCCTGGCTACGGGAGGATTTGGCAGCCTTTTCCCCGTCTCGACAGCTCCCCCGGGGGCCACCGGCGACGGAATGGTGCTGGCCTGGCGGGCAGGGGCCACTCTCAGGGATCTGGAGTTTGTGCAATTTCACCCCACGGCCTTGCCCAATGGAGCGCTGGTGAGCGAGGCAGTAAGAGGAGAAGGGGCTGTTCTCCTCAACGCCTTGGGGGAGCGTTTTATGCCTCGCTATGCGGAGCTGGGAGAGCTGGCGCCGCGGGATGTGGTAGCTCGGGCCGTTTTCTGGGAGCGGCAGCAGACAGGGGGAACCTACCTGGATCTGCGGGTCGTCGAACATCTGGAGGAGCGCTTTCCCACCGTTGTTGCCTCTGCCCGCGCCTTGGGGCTGGATCCCACGAAGGATCTGCTCCCAGTTGTTCCCGCGGCTCACTACATGATGGGTGGGATCCGAACGGACACTTTCGGCTTCACCGGCCTGCCGGGCCTTTATGCTGCTGGGGAGGTGGCTTCCACGGGTCTGCACGGAGCCAATCGCTTGGCTTCCAACAGCCTTTTGGAAGGGCTGGTCATGGGCAAGCGGGCCGCCTTGGCTGCCTTGCAAGATTTGGGAGAGGTGAGCTTTCCCCGACAGCTGCAGAGGCTACCCGTTCTGGCGACGTCTCCCGACATCCTGCCGGCTCTCAGGCATCGAGTTGGGGAAGCTTTGGGCGTTGTGCGGGAGGGAACACGGCTGCGGGCTTTTCTGACCTTTGTCAAGGCACTTCCCCTGCAGGAAAAGCCTTGGGCCACCCGGGAAGAGGCCGAGGCAGGCAGTCTGCTTTTGCTGGCCCGTCTGGTAGCTCAGGGGGCGCTGCTGCGGGAGGAAAGCCGCGGGGCCCATTTCCGCGAGGATTTTCCTCAGGAAGGGGAGCCTTTCCATACGGAGGTGCGCGGTTCAACTTTTTTTCCGGAGACCTCTTGATGCTACGCATTGCTAACGGCAACAGGCATTCCACTCATGGTGAAAGACGCCCGGCCTGTCGACGCGCTCGAAGGTGTGGGCCCCGAAGAAGTCCCGCTGGGCTTGGGTGAGGTTCTGGGGCAGGTTGGCGGTACGGTAGCTGTCGTAGTAGGCCAAAGAAGCGCTGATGGCCGGGATCGGGATCCCCAGGGCAGCCGCCGTGGACACCACCCGCCGCCAGGATCCCTGCCGCTCCCGGATGGCCTGCTCGAATTCCTCATCCAACAGCAGGTTCACCAGCTCTGGATCCCGTTTGTAGGCCGACTGGATCTCGCCCAGGAAGCGGGCGCGGATGATACAGCCCCCCTTCCAAATCCGCGGAATCTCACTGAAGGTGTAGACGTAGCCGTGGGCAACAGTGGCTCTTTTGAGCAGGGCCATCCCCTGCGCATAGGAGCAGATTTTGGAGCAGTAGAGGGCGGCGCGCAGATCTTGGATAAAGCAGTCGGGATCCCCTGCAAAAGTGGCGTCGGGCCCCTTCAACTGGGCAGAGGCAGCCACCCGTTCCTCTTTCATCGACGAGAGGATGCGAGCTTGCACCGCCGCTTCAATGGTGGGCACTGGTACCCCCAGATCTAGAGCGTCCTTGACTGTCCACAAACCGGTGCCTTTTTGCCCAGCCTTATCCAGAATGAGATCCACCAACGGCTTGCCGGTTTCCGGATCCAGGGTTTGGAAAATCTTGGCGGTAATTTCAATTAGGAAAGATTCCAGCTCTGTTTCATTCCAAGCCTGAAAAATCTCCTGCATCTGCGAGGCCGACAGCTTCAAAGCCCTGCGCATTAGGTCGTAGACCTCGGCGATCAGTTGCATATCGCCGTATTCGATGCCGTTGTGTACCATCTTCACGTAGTGCCCGCCCCCTTTGGGCCCCAGGTAGGTGACACAGGGGCCGTCTGGCACTTGAGCGGCAATTTTGGTCAAGATGGGCTCCAGTTGTTGGTAGGCCTCTGGGCTACAGCCGGGCATGAGGCTGGGGCCGTTCAGGGCTCCCTCTTCCCCGCCGCTCACTCCCATGCCGACAAAGTGGATCCCGGTGGGGGCGAGGGCTTCGGCACGGCGATCGGTGTCGGTGTAGAGGGAGTTGCCGCCGTCGATGATGATATCCCCCGGATCCAGCAGGGGTTTAAGCTCGTCAATCACCGCGTCTACCGGCGCACCCGCCTTGACCATGATCAAGAATTTGCGGGGCCGCTCCATCAGTTGCACCAATTCCGGCAGGCTGTAGGCGGGGGTGATCCGTTTGCCTTGGGCTCGCTCCCGCATGAACTGGTCGGTTTTGGAGCTGGTGCGGTTGTAGACGGCAACCGGGAAGCCATTGCGCTCGACGTTGAGGGCCAGGTTTTCCCCCATCACCGCTAGGCCAATCACCGCAAAGCTGGGCTTGCTCATGGTTGGGGCACTATCGACACCTCACCCAATCTAGAGGCCAATCTGACCGACGGGGCTCAGGGATCCTGTTTTCTTCACCTTTGCCGGCCCTGATTCAAGGGCAGCCCAAACTCTCACGGGTGGTTACGCCGGTTATCGGGTGGGATCCCTCAGCTCGCTCACACAACTGCCGCTTCGCCGCCCGATCCACATAGGCTTCGCTGAAATCGGCGCCGGCAATCTGCGCTCCTTGCCAAACCGCCCGTGCGGCAATGGCTCCCGTGAGCTTGGCCCCTCTGAGATCGGCTCCTGCCAAATTGGCCAGATCCAAGAGGCTATTGCTCAAATCGGCACCGGATAGGTTGGCCCCTGCCAGGTTGGCTTTGGTGAATGCCGCCCCCGCAAGGTTGGCCCCGTGCAGATCGGCGCCCTGCAGGTTGGCGCTGACAAAGCTGCTGCCCCGCCAATCTTGGCCGGATAGATCTTGACCTTGCAGATCGGCGTTGTTGAAGTTGAGACGGGCTTGGCTGCCCGCTATGGAGCCCCAGAGGAGCCAAAGCAGCAGAGTGGCCGCCAGCAGCATGCCCAGCTTCCCGAAGTCGCGCCAGCAAGTCGAGGCGTTGGATTTTGGGGCCATCGAGGATCCCTAGATTCTCTACCCCCATTCTTGCCGATTTTCCCCTTGCCCACTGAGAACTGGGATCATTGCGTTGCAGCAGAGACAGCCGTTATCCGCCGTAGGTTACATTCCGCTCGGTGGTGCGAAATTGCAGGATCGTCAGCCCCACCACAATGAGAAACAGGACGATGGATTGCGCGGCAGCCCTACCCAAATTGCCTGAAGACACTCCGATTTTGTAGATCTCGTAGATCAACACCGAGGTGGATCCGGAAGGGCCCCCAGCAGTCAGCAAGTCAATGGTGCCAAAGATATCGAAAAACGCATAGGTCATGTTGGTAATCACCAAAAAGAAGGTGATGGGAGAAAGCAGCGGTAGGGTGATGGCAAAAAAGCGACGCACAGCCCCGGCCCCGTCGATGGCAGCCGCTTCCAGCAAATCCTTGGGCAGGTTTTGCAGGCCGGCAAGGTAAAACAAAATGTTGTAGCCCATCTGCTTCCAAACGCTAGCAAAGATCACCACCCAAGGGGCCAAGTTGGGATCGCTGAGCCAGTTTAAACGGGGGATCCCCACCAGGCCCAGCAAATGGTTGGCCACCCCTCCCAAGGGGTTGAACATGATAAAGAAGATGATCCCGGCCACCGCCGGAGAGATGGCGTAGGGCCAGATCAGCAACACCCGATAAATCGCCGCCCCCCGAATCGGCTGATAGGCCAGCGTGGCAATCAACAGGGATCCGCTCAACCCCAGCACCACGATGGCCGCCGAAATGGCAAAGGTAATCCCCAGGCTGCGCAGATAGGTGGAATCCGTCAGCAAAGCGGTAAAGTTATCCACACAGACGAAGCGGCTGCGCGGCGCCCCCACAAACGTGAGCAGGGTGGAAAGGCGGAAGGTATCCAGCCCTGGGTAGTAGAGAAACACCACCAAGATCGTGAAGGTGGGCAACAAGAGCAGCCACGCCAGCCACCACTGCTTAAAGATGCCCCTCTCCTGAACAGCTGGGCCGGGGATCCCCAGGCGGCGCTCCTGCTCCTTCTGCGTCCACGCCAACAGCGGCCAGAGGGGAATGGCCATGCCCGCCAGCACCAGCCCCACGCCAAAGGCCATGTCGATGGCCTTGCGCTCCGGCTCAAAAGTGCAAAAATCCAGGGGCGCCATAAAAATCAGGGATCCCAGCCCTCCTGCTAGGCCCCCCAGCACTGCCCCCACCGGCACAGGCCACTCGATGCGTCGAAAACGGAGCCCCATCCAGAGGGATCCCAGCAACCCTGCCAACAGCGGCACCAACACTTGGACGAATCCCAACATGCCTCTCACCTCGGCTTTGCTCTTCACAAGAGCCTCGTCAAAACCCAAAAAGGGGCAGGCTGCCGCCCACCCCCATCCCTCAATGACACCGTCAGCCCATCGACATCCAGGTTACTGGTAGAGGGAGTTGTACTCGGCTAGAAGGCGGTTGGCCTCCTGGTTGGCCTTGGCCATAGCCTGGGCCGGATCCCCGCCTTTAAGCATCAGATCTTCCATGGTTTGGGTTACCACGTTGCGAATCTCAGGGAAGGCCCCCAGCAGCGCCCCCCGAGTGGCAGGGGTCACCTTGGAATTGTTGATTTGGTCGCTGGCGGTGAAGAAGTTGGGGTTTTCCTTGAACCAGCCCTTCGACTCCAGCAAGGCTACCGAGCTTTTCCGAATGGGCAAGTAGCCGGTCACTTGGTGCCACTCGGCAGCATTTTCGGTGTTATTGAGCCACAGCATGAAGGTCAGCGCCCCCTCTTCCACCTCTTTGGGCAGATCCTTCACCAACCAGAGGCTGGCTCCCCCGATCAAGTTCCCCGTCCAACCCTTGTCGGCGTTGTAGGGCATGCGGGTGGTGACCAGCTCGATGTTGTTTTGCTTGGCAGCGTTGGTGATGTTGGCGGCATCGGCGCTGCTGGTGATGGCCATGGCGACGGTACCGGTCTGGATGGCCTGCTCGGTGGCTGCCCAATCCCGCTGCTTGCCGCTGTAGATGTAGTAGCCTTTGTCATACATCCCTTTCCACCAGGTGGCGATGGCAATTGACGGCTCCGAGTCCAAAAAGACCTGGGTGGCACGGGCGGCACGGCCATTGTCGTTGTTGGCCAAGAGGGCATTCTGCTGGGCCATCCACTGCTCGTAGAACCAGCCGTGATTGGGCCAGGTCACACAGCCCTGGGGAGCGTCGGGGAGGGCCATGATCTTTTGACAAGCAGCCTCCAGCTCTTGCCAGGTGGCCGGCGGCTTTTCGATCCCAGCCTTCTTCAAGATGGCCGTGTTGGAGTAGAGAATGGGGCTGGAGCTGTTCCAGGGCATGGAGGTAAATTTGCCATCCAGGGTGTAGTAGCTCACCACCGGCTCGATAAAATCGTCGAAATTCACCGGGATCCCGTTCACTTCGGTGCGATTGCCCAGAGCCTCGGCAATGGACTTGAAGTAACCAAAATCCCGTGCCCGCTGGGTGCCCACCTCAAACCACTGCACCACCGAAGGAGCAGCATTTTGTTGAATGGCCAGGTCGGTGGCTTGCTGAATTTCTTCGTAGTTGCCGTAGCCTTCGACCGTAACTTTGTATTGAGGAAATTGCTTGTTGAACTCTGCCGCTTTTCCGCGGGCCCAATCCAGGCGGTTATCGGTAAAGGCAATCCAAACTTTGACTTCGGCAGGAGACTGAGCAAAGCTGTCGGCAGCCAGAAGAGCAGCAGCAGACGCAGCCACCAGGCCAGCCGCAACAGCCAGGAAAGTACGACGGGTATTCATAGAAAAATGCAGTCGCATTCGCTAAAGGCACCTCTGAGATTACAGCACCGACATTAAGAGCAGGTTATGTCTGGCTGGGATCCCCTCGGGAGGTGAACCCTCAGGCCGAAGTCAGAGTCAGATGAGGTGAGCACCTAGCCTGGGTCATGATTGGCAATTTCTCAAGGGGTCTCGAAAAATGAGAATGAAAATGAAAACCGCAAGCTTTTGCCTGTTATTGGTTACTGCCCTCCTGATGGCGCTTGCTCCCTTTGCGCAGGCTCGCCCCCGTCAACGCACTCGCACAGCCACCACGCCAACGGCTGGATCCCTGACCCCGAGCGGTGAGCGCACCTTCACTCACTCCGGCACCTACACTGGCACCGGGCCAAGTGGCAGATCGGGTAGTGGCACCTATTCCGGCCAGGGATCCCGGCAATTCATTCCCGGTCAGGGGGTGGAAGGAGACTATTCCGGCCAAGTCACTACCCAACAAGGTCAGACCTGGAACCTGAACCATCAGCACACCACTACTCACACACATGAGGGTTGGCAACGGCAGGGCAGCACCACCCTGCAAAACGCCGAGGGCAAGACGGTGGGCAGCAGCTCGAGCCTTATCGAGGGCCAAGCGGGGCAAGGCTGGCAGCACAGCGGCCAATTCAACAATGCTCGCGGCCAAACCTACACCACCGAGTCGAGCAGCACACCGACCGGGCCAGGACACTGGCAGCGGGAAACTCGCGTCTTCAATGCCCAAGGGGATCTGCTCGGTGGCTCTGATACCGATGTGCAGTACCGATTTGTACCAGGGCAAGGCTGGGTGAAAACAGTAGAAGGCAATACCCTGAAAGGTCAACCGATCCGCCGCACCACCACAGTCGGCCCCAACCTGTGAAGAAGAATCTGAAGGGCACTTTAAGGGATCCCTTAGGATTTTGTGGGAGGAAGCGGGCGGACGGAATCGAACCGACAACAGCAGTTTGGAAGACTGCGGTTTTACCATTAAACTACGCCCGCACGGGCATTCAGCGATGCTGAATATCTATGGTAGCATCTCTCGGCGGTACCCCTTCCCACTCAGAGTTTGGAGAAAAATCCATCTCCATCAGCGGGACAGACTTCTCCGGTAGGCTGGGCTTACTTGCTCTGGAGATCTTTCTGGCGTTTCCTTTGCCATTGGCGAAATTCTTTCTCGTAGCGTTCACCCTCCGTTTGGTAGGCGTTCCAGCCCTTGAGGGCAACGGTCAAGCCCCACCCCATGAGTATAAACAGCGACCAAGATAGCCCTCCACCGGAGAGCCAGTCTAAGCCCAGCAAAAAGCTGTTGACAATTCCATAGCGGCCCAGCAGTTGGTAAAACTGCCGACGGCGGTAGCGCTGGAATTCTCGGTGTTGGCTGTTCAGCTCTTGCCAGGCCTTCCATTCCTGCTCGGCCAAGTCCAGCTCTTGGGGGGAGATCCCCAGTTCGGCAGCCATCTCCTGCAGTTGGGAGCGGGTGAACTCGCCCAGGCGTGGCTGGCGGGCAATGGCCCGCTGGAGGATCTGCTGCACGTCCTCTTGGCTGTACCGGGATCCCGACATTTGGCTGACTTACATATAACTTCGTAAACTTTATATCTCTTAGTTTGGGCTAGCTGGATCTTGCGCCTTATGAAGCTCCCTCCGCCGCGGGATCCCAACCGTTAGACTAAACCTAGACTGCGAGCCTCCTTCTCTGGGGTTAAGTGTCCCTGTACTGCCTGTGATCTGTGCTTGCCAGTAGGGTTATGGCCTCCACCCGCTCTAGATCTTACCTTCGCCAGAGTCGTACCTCCCTATTGAGCGATCTGCTGCAGGCTTTGCCGCACCTGCGCCCACAACTGTATTTCAAATCCTCTTTGGTTGCCCTCAGCCACGCCATTGAGGATCAGGTGCTGCAAGGGCAGGGATCCCCGTGGGTATTCGCTAACTTTCAAAAGGAGCGCTACTACCGCCAGGAGGCACGGCGCTACCAGCGCATCAGCGCAATGGCCCAAGACGTGTTTGTGTTGGCGACCCCAGAAAAGGATTTTGCTCAGACAGACCTGCCCTACCACACCATTCCCTTGGATCCAGAGGATCCCTTGGTGCAGGAGTGGCACTTGATCGTCATCGATGCCCACTATGCCACCTGCCTCGTGTGTCGAGAACGCTTGCAGATGCAGCGGGAGCGTCCTTGGCAAAGCAGCGATATGGATGCAGCTCGCCAATTTGATGGGATCTGGTCATTTGATCGTCAGATTACAGTCCAAGCGGCTTTGGCCCTGTTGCCCAAGATCCTCAGTTACCGACCGGATCTGGAACCTCGCCTTGAGCCCCTTCGCCAGTACCTCAAGGGATCCCCGCAAAACTCCGCCAGCCAACTGAATCCAGGCCCCTTTACCGAGCGGCTGATCACCTATCTCCAGGCAGGGCAATACAAACTGCAGCGGGCCTACCGCACCATTCGGGCGCAAGAGCGCAAAGAGCATCTGATCAACCGCATCAGCAGTGCCATTCGCCAGTCTTTGGATCCCGGCGAGATTTTGGCAATTGCTGTGCAGGAGCTGGGGCAGGTGGCAGAGGTGGGGCGATGTTTGATCTACCGTTACGATGGCCAGGCCCCTGCTGTTCAGATTGAGCAGGAGTACCGCACCCTAACGATGGGCAGCCTTAAGGGATCCCTGTGGCCTCTTCCCAGCAACCCTTTTTTGCGGGAGGCAGTAGCCTCGGCACAAGCGGTGTGCTGCGAGGATACCCAAAAGGATCCCCGCCTGCAGCGAGTGCCGGAGCTGTGGCAGCCGGCCCAAATTCGGGCTTGGGTGGCCATGCCGATTCTCTATCAAGGGCGGTTGCTGGGCCTATTGGAGCTACACCACGAACACCCTCACCGCTGGCAGCCGGCCACTCTGGAGTTGGCAGAAGCCATTGCCAACCAAGTGGGGGTAGCCCTCTTGCAGGCAGAAGCCTATCAGCACCTAGAAGAGCTCAATCGCCAGTTGGCAGCTCTGGATCAGGCCAAATCAGAGCTGATTGCCGTGACCGGACACGAGCTGCGCACCCCGCTGTCCACCATTCAGGTGTGTTTGGAGTCTTTGGCCAGCGACCCCGACATGCCCCTGGAGATGCGCCAGGAAATGTTGAACACAGCCCTGCAAGATGCCGATCGGCTGCGGGAGTTGGTGCAGGACTTTCTCACCCTCTCCAAGCTGGAAAGTGGTCGCGTTCGCTGGCATATCGAGCCGTTGTCTGCTCAAGAATGTGTGGAGCTGGCCCTGAGCAATGTCAAAGCGCGACGGCGGCACGAAGACTTGCCCACCATCGAGCAGGTGCTGCCCAAACGGCTGCCAATGGTTAGGGCGGATGGGGAGTGGCTGGTGGAGGTGTTGCGTAAGCTGCTGGACAATGCCTGCAAATTTACCCCTTCCACCGGACGGATCTGGATTCGGGCAGAAGTGGAGCCACCAGCCGGTGGATCGACGGGGGCGATGGTGAAGTTCACTGTTGCCGACACCGGGCGCGGCATTGAGCCAGACCGGTTGCAAGCCATCTTCGAGCGGTTTTATCAAGCAGAGGGATCCCTGCGGCGCTCGGTGGGTGGGACGGGCTTGGGGCTAGCCATTTGCCGACTGATCATTGAGGCCATGGGGGGGCGCATCTGGGCAGAATCGGGGGGGATCAATCAGGGCAGTGCCTTCCACTTCACCCTGCCGATAGCGCACCCACACACCCAAGGACAGCCCTCGATCGCTGCTTGAGACTCGAAAGGTGAAGGACCACCGGCCCACTTTGCCTCTGGGATCCACCTGGCAAATTCCAGCTCGAATATCAAATCCCACAAATGGCAATAAAGCTGTTCCCCAGCCCCCCTCTTCTTTGGCAGAAGGGCTGAGAGTGGTCGCGTCAGCGGCGCGGAGCGCTTGGGGAACGAGGTACCTATTGGGCGCGCCTCAAACGGGCTTGGAATGATCCGACAAACTCAGGCAGCGCTCCCGAATAGCTTGTAAGTTCAGGGCCAAATCTTGGCAAATGCGGCGCTCCACCAGACCGACAGGCATTCTGCGGGGAGGCTTGACCTGCAGGTGGTAGGTGAGCAAGGTTTGATGGGCCGACCAATCGGCCAGATCCCAAAACCCCTCGAAGATAAGAAAATCCCCTTGTGTTTTTTGGAAGCGAAGCTGCTGAGGAAAGATCTCCTCGATAGCCAGCACCACCGCAGCAGAAAATTGGGCAAATAAAACCTTTTGGGATCCCACTTGACGTACCAGTGTGCGGCCATCCTCACGGCCAATGACGCGGCTTTCCACCAAGTTGGGAATAAACTCTGCCAGATGGTCGTAGTCGGTCAAAACCTGCCAAACCTGCTGCCGCTCTGCCGGGATCCACACACTGCCTTGCAATTTTCGGCAGCGTTCCCCCAAATCCACCACCTCAATCTGAATATCTGACTGGATACCTGAGGACTCCGTCCCGCTGACGCAAGCAGGAATAGGGATCCCCTCTTCTGGGGTCAGGTCTTGGGGATCCCATTCAGGGTCAGAAGGCATGGCGAGAACTTCAGTCGCGTAGGTGCTGTAGAGCAGTGCGGAAACCGGAGAGGGAATCGATTTTTGACTGGACAAACCATTCGCCAGCAGTTCCAATAGGCTGCCCCCCTGTGTTTTCTATTGTATCAGGGAACTGTATAGCAGATAACGAACTCTAGGGGAGAAGGGCCTGGAACCAACCGACGATCACCTGCCAAACCTGTTCTAGAAGGGCAAAGGGATCCCGCAACTCCTGCAGCACCTGCCGCGGGCCAATTCTAAAGACCATGTACAACACGGCCAAGATGATTACAATCCCCACCGTTGTCCAGATGGCCTCTCGAACCACCCGCACCCAAAAAACCAGCATAAAAATGGCGATGGCTACAGCGGCAACCAGCGGCAATGTGTCCAGTACCATCGGATCCCACCTCGTTTGGCTCAGATGTTTCAGATTTAACTCCACTGTAGCCAGCTTGAACTGAAAACAGGTGTTCGTAGATGTCCGTTGACAAGGGATCTCCTCTCGTAAAATGGGATCACCTCGAGATAACCCCTCTTTAGCTGGGCTAGACCTATGGACATCATCACCCTTGGCTGGATTGCCGTCCCCACCTTCTTCGTTCTTTCCATTGCCCTGGTGGTCTGGGGGCGCAACGGCATGTAATTTGTCATGCCTGGATTGAGCCTCACATCCATCTTGCATTCATCTTGTTGTTCCTGCCGCCGATATTGACAGGGCTACCCCCACTCACGCCATGGAAACCGATCTTCCCTTGGTCGCCCGCATCGCCTACGGAAGCATCTTTTTGCTGTTGACAGCCGTAACCATGGGCGTTGGCTACATTACCTTCATCGACTGGCGGGATCGGCGGCGACGCAACGAAGTTGAGCGCAAAGCCCGTCGCTCCAAGCGCTAGGGCCGGTGTTGAGCCTGCTCAGGTTAATCTTCAACCCAACTCAGGGTGGGGACGGCTAGATAAGGCAAGGGATCCTGGGGTTGCAGTTGAGAAAGATGCCGCAGGATGCTCTGGTTGGCCTGCCACAGGGCTTGCACATCCCATCCGGCGTAGGTGGGCAGAAAGTCCGCCAGCTTGCGGTTAGCTTCCCCCAGCAGGATCATGCAGCCACGGCGATTGTCGTTCTGCAGGTGATAGTAGGCCACTGCCGTCTGCAATAGACCCTGGTAAAAACGCCGCTCTGGATCCACTGCTTCCATCCACAGGGCCTCTAGGGTGTCGTGGCAGGCGTAAAATTCCCCCCGGTTAAACTGCTCGGCGGCCAAACGCAACGCTTCTGAGGGGGCGTCGCTCATGTCGCTAGGCACAGGCCAGGGGGGATGTCTGCACAGGCAGGGATCCCTGCGGCAACACCAGGGTAAAGCAGGTTTTGCCTTGAGAACTCTCCACCGAGACGCTGCCCCCCAGCCGCTGCATCCACTGCTTGACCAAAGCCAGGCCCAGGCCCGTGCCGCCCCGCTTCCAGGGATCCCCGCTGGGAATGCGGTAAAACTTCTCGAAGATGCGCTCCTGCTCGGCAGGGGGAATTTCCACCCCCTCGTTGATCACCCGAATTTCCACCTGCTGCGGGCCGGGCCGCTGCGCTGTTACCCAGATGCTGCACCTTGGGGGAGTATACTTGCAGGCGTTGTTGACCAGCTCCTGCACCACCCGCTCCAGGCCGCCCCGATCGGTGAGCACCTTGCCCACATTCGGCGCGATCTGCCACTGCAACCGTTGCTGGTTGGCCTGGGCCCGCTGTAGAAACGGCTCCAGCACGCTGGGCAGCCAGGTTGCCAGCGGCACTTCTTCCAGATGGAGCGTTTTGGATCCCTGCTCCAACCGCTGCAGATCCAGCAGGTCGTTCACCAATTCCGCCTCCCGCTCACACTCCTGCTCCAAAATCTTGAGATATTGCTCTCGTTTTTGGGGGGCGCGGGCGGTTTTCAGCAGTTGGATGGCCATCTTCATGTTGGTGATGGGGGTGCGCAGCTCGTGGGAGACGGTGCTCAAAAAATCATCTTTGAGGCGGTTGAGGCGCTCCAGCTCACCGACTTGCTGCACAGAAGCCTGGTAGAGGCGGGCCTGCCGGATGGCAATGGCACAGTGATCCGCCACCTGCTGCACCACCTGCACCTCCAGTTCATCAAAGCACTCGGCTGCCGGCTTCGCCAGCCAGAGATCCCCCAGCACCCCTTGGTCATCCCGCAGCGGGCACACCAGCAGGGTCAGCCCTTCCCGACGGGGGATCCAGCCCTGCCCAGGCAAGTGGCAGAATTGCACCGCTTGACCCCCTTGCAGGTGCCGGTAAAGATCGGGGTAGTCGGCCAAAGTCAGGGTAATCCCGCCGACGGGCGGTAGGGCAGAGGTGTATTCGTAGCGCACCGTGGCTTGGCCGGCTGCCCAATCGTAGAGACAGAGATCGCACCCTTGGATGGACAGCCCCAGAGCCAATTCTTGCACCACTGCCCGCAGGATCTGGGCTTCCTCCAAACTGCTGCGCACCTGGTCGGTGACCCGCTGCAAGAGGGCATCCATAGCCAGAGATCGCTGCAGGGCCGCCGTCCGCTCCTGCACCTCCTGCTCCAGACGGGCGTTGAGGGTTTGCAACTGCCGGTAGAGCTGATTTTGCGTAATGGACAGGGCCAAATGTACCCCGACCCGACTCATCAGCTCTTGCTCTGCAGCTGACCAAGCCTTAGGCTCGTCAATTTTCAGCTCCCGCCAGGCAGCAAAAGAGATCAAAGGCAGTTCTTGTCTGGGATCCCCCTGAGCAAACCAACGGTAGCCCGCCCAGTGGGTTTCTTGGTAAACGGCCCCGCGAAACACGCTCAGCCAGCCCACCGGCTGGTCATTCCAGGCGAGCTGGGCCACCAGCAGGCCACGAATGGGTGTCTGCTTCATCTGCTCTTGCAGCTCCGGCCATTTCTCCAAGTGGGATAGCGACCACATCTTCACCCAGCCCCCCGCTCCTCCGGCCCTTCCGAGCTGCTCCTGTAGCCAGGTGTCGTAGCTGGCCGGGGGTTGCACACCATGACAACAGAGGGTGTCTGCGCCCATAAAGTGGATCCGCAGCCGCGCCCCGATCCCCTGCAAACCGGCAGCAAGCTGCTCCAGCACCGTGGTCAAGGTCGTCTCCGGGTGCAGGGGCGAATAAACCAGAGCAGCAATTTGGTTGATTAGGCGTTCCTGCTGCGCCTTTTGCCGCGCTTGCTCCAGCAATTCCGCCTGAGCAATGGCAATGGAAACTTGATCCGCCACCAACTGCACCACCTGCAGCTCTTCTGGAGAATACAGACGAGGCTCAGCATGATGGGAGACCAACAGCCCCCAAAGCTCTTGATGATGCATGAGGGGAACCACCAAGGAAGAGGCCACCCCCATGGATTTCAAATAGTGGACATGGCAGGGATCCACGGGCCGCTGCAGCGGCTCGCCCAGAGGAACCCTAGCAGACAACCCCCAAGACTCCGGCTGGCTGATGGAACGGCTCTGCGCCTCCACATCCACAATCACCCGCACCTGAGCTAGGCGAAACAACCGCCGCGCCTCCTCGGGAATGTCCCCTGCCGGAAAAGTCAGCCCCAAGAGCGAGGGCAGCCGCTCCCCGCCTCGTGCTTCCGCCACCACCGTCCCATGCCCTTCCGGGTCGAAGCGGTACACCTTCACCCGATCCGTACCCAAAAAGGCGCGCACCTCCTCCACCGTCGCCCTCAGGATCTGATCCAGCTCCAGGGATTGCCGAATCTGGTGGGTGATGCGGTTGATGAGGGCATCTCGGCTGGGTCGAGCTGCGGCAGCCCACGTTTCAGTATCCATAGTTGCAAGCCCCTAGCCCCTGGGATTAACGGGAAGTATCTAGAGATACATCCCTTTTTTCCAGCATAGGATGTCTTTGAGAAAGGTAAGCGGGCTCAAAAGAAAAGTTAAAGAAAAAGTTAAAAATGGTAACTCAGGGTTTCCCGGGTTGGAATCGTCTGAGATCGGGTGAGATCTAGGGTCGGGAATGGCCTACGGCTCACCCGCGCCCTCGGAAAGCAGAGCTAGAGGAGAGGCAGCTGAAACAGGCGAGCGGCATTTTGGCTGGTTTCTTCTGCCAGTTTTTCCGGTGGGATCCCAAGCAGCTCCGCCAAGGTTTGGGCCACCCGCTGCACATAGGCCGGCTCATTGCGTTTGCCGCGGAAGGGGGTGGGAGCCAGAAAAGGGCAATCGGTTTCCACCAAAAGCTGGGATAGGGGCACCTCCAAGGCCGACCGGCGGACGGTCTCGGCGTTCTTGAAAGTAACAATGCCGCTGAAGCTGATGAAGCAGCCCAGCTCCACAAACAGCCGCGTCTCCTCCGGGGATCCGCTCCAGCAATGCATCACCGCCCGCACTGGCCCCCCCGTGGCCATGGCCTCCTTGAGGATGGCGTAGGTGGCTGCTGCCGCCTCGCGGCAATGGACGATCAACGCCAGATCCTGCGCTTGGGCAATGGCAATCTGGGCCCAGAAGGATTCTTTTTGCCGCTCGATATCCGCCGGGTTGGACTTGTAGAAATCCAGGCCCGTCTCCCCGATAGCCACCACTCGCTCGTCGCTGGCGGCCAGGTGGGCGATCTTTTCGGCCAAATCGGGCTGCCACTGGCCCGCCTCCAAAGGGTGCAGCCCCACCGACAAAAATACTTCCGGATACTGGTCGGCAATGGCCTGCAACTGGGGGAATTCTGCCGGTGTTACACAAGAATGCACCAAACGCCGGATCCCCGTCTGACGCCAGCGCTCGGCCACCTGGGGCAGATCCGCGGCAAAATCGGGGTAATTGAGGTGGACGTGAGTATCCACCAAAGGAGCAGCAGGTAAGACGGCGGTGCTCAAGGCTCAGCTCCCCAACAATCGTGTTGCCAACCTTATCCAATTGTAAAAGCTGTCCCCGGCCTGCTTGGGATCCCTTCCGGCGCTCCCGTTTGCCGGCGAGATCCCCTTGCGACGGCTCCTGTGGGAGCAGGATGATCCACAATGATTGAGGAAACCTTACGCTGGAGGTTTGTTATGGCCCGTACCCCCTCAACCATGCTGCCTTTGGGCACCCCAGCCCCTGACTTCAGCCTGCCGGATGTGGTGAGCGGCCAAACCATCTCCCTCTCCACCTTTGCCGACAAGCCGGCCCTGCTGGTGATGTTCATCTGCCAGCACTGTCCCTATGTGAAGCACGTGCAAGAGGAGCTGGCCCGCCTTGGCAGAGATTACAAGGATCGCGGCGTCGGCATTGTAGCCATCAGCGCCAACGATGTGGAGAAATACCCGGATGACAGCCCAGAGAACTTGAAGAAGATGGCCGAGACCTTGGGCTTTACCTTCCCCTTCTGCTACGACGAAACCCAAGAGGTGGCCAAAGCCTTCACCGCCGCCTGCACCCCCGACTTTTTCTTGTTCGACGCGGATCGCAAGTTGGTCTATCGGGGTCAACTGGACGACAGCCGTCCCAGCCTGACCGATGTGCCGGTGACGGGCAAAGATTTGCGGGCGGCGCTGGATAACCTTCTGGCCGGCAAGCCCATCGATCCCGACCAAAAGCCCAGCCTGGGCTGCAACATCAAGTGGAAACCTGGCAATGAGCCTGCTTATTTCGCTGGGTAGATCCCGCTTTTTTGAATCGCGGCCAGGGCCTGTCGATGCAAGCTGGGGTTGGCTGCCGCCAACACTTCTCCCGTGGAGGTGCGGGTTAAGGGATCCCCTCGCCAATCGGTAATCACGCCACCGGATCCCTCAATCACCGGCACAAGGGCAGCAAAATCGTAGAGGGCAAGGCCACACTCCATCACCAGATCCACACAGCCGCTGGCCAGCAGGCCGTACTGGTAGCCATCGCCCCCATAGGAGGTAATGTGAACTGCTTGGCTGAGCCCCTGGAAGCACCGTTGTTGGTCAGGTTGGGTGAACAAATCAGGGGTGGTACAGCTCAAGTAGGCGCGGCTGAGGTCGGTATTGGCCTTGGTTTGAGCAGCCTGTCGGTGAGAGGGGGTCATCCATTGGGTGGGTTGTCCCCGCACCCCCAGCCAGCGTTCCCGCAACACCGGCTGATCGATGATGCCCAAAATGGGGCGGTCTTCTTCCAAGAGGGCAATCAAAGTGGCAAAGGTGGGCTTGCCGGTGGAAAAGGCGATGGTGCCATCCAAGGGATCCAAAACCCAAGTGTAGAGGGATCCCGTCTGGTGAAAACCAAACTCTTCGCCAAGGATGTTGTGTTCTGGCACTTGGGCCATGAGCAAAGCCCGCATAGCTCGCTCTGCCTCCCGGTCGGCCACCGTCACAATTGGGGAGCGGGCCTCTTTGTATTCGGCTTGCAGTTCTCCGCGAAACAGGGGGCGAATCACCGCTCCGGCAGCATCGGCCAGGGCCTGGGCCAGTTCAATCCACTCTGCCTTGACCACCTTTTGCCCACCCCATCTGCCCCTTCCCTTTCTTAGCATAGGGAAAAATTTCCTCTCGGTTTATGCGGTCTGGCTTGCTCTTAACTCCTCTGGAATGGCTTTGGACGGCGATTGGGGTCCTCCTGACCATTTTGGGCACCCTAACCCATTTGAGTTTTCCGCCCGGGCTGCCTGGGTTGGGGGGATACAGCTTTTCGCTGCAAATTGGGGGCGTGTTGCTGACGGCTTGTTTGGCGGGGCCGGTGGCGGCGGTGTGCGCCCAGATCGTCTACCTGGGGTTGGGGCTGGCAGGGCTACAGGTGTTTGCCCAAGGGGGAGGGTGGCAGTACCTATACCAGCCTGCCTTTGGCTACTTGCTGGGGTTTTTGCCGGGAGCTTGGGCCTGCGGGACAATTGCTTTTCCGCAACGGGATCCCTACCCTTCTCCCCCGGCCCACCAACGCGCTGCCGATGCCAAGCGGTGGGCAGAAGGGATCCCTGACTCCCCGGTGGGCCTCCAAGAGTTGGGATCCGGCAGCTTGGTGGCTTTGGCCTTGGTTCACCTGACCGGGATTCTCTACCTTTTGGCCACACAACCCTGGAATGGGGAGTTGCTGAGGTTGATAGGGCTTTACTCCGGCTATACTCTGCCGGGACAGCTCATCGTGGCCAGCTTTGTTGCGGTGATAGCGTTGCTGTTGCGGCGCTTGCTGCTGCTCTGAAGCAAGGGAATCAACTCTGCGCAAAGGCCCATGCAGATTTAGGTCGTGGCGCATCTTTTCTCAAGCTGCAGAGGCAGAAAGTAACTTAGAAAAGTAACTTAGAGCTGTGCCGCTCAAGTGGTACAGATTCTGGTCAAGTCTTGCCAGGATGGATGGGTTTGCGTGAGGAACTGAGGGATGCAACGGACTGCTCTGACCCTTTTGGCCACTGGGCTGGCTGCTTGTGGAGATGGCGGCAGCTCAGGGGGCTCGATCCTGCCCCCACCCCAAGGCCCAACGGTTTCGTTTATCAATGCGCCCACCTCGGTGCGGGTGGGCACCTCCACGCCGGCCTTCACGGTGCAGGTGAGTGTGCCCGGCGGTGCTCGTCCAACGCAGTTCCTCGAGCTGGAAACTTTCAACCCCAGCGGCGTGCGCGTGCAAAGGGAATTCTTCAGCCCACAGCAGGCCGGCTGTAACCCTGGGGCCACCTTTTGTAGCTTCAGTACCGATTTCCGCGTTGCCCTCGGGGATCCCATCGGCGTTTGGCAGTTCCGGATCACCGCGTTTGACCAACAAAATCGCTCTGGATCCCAGACATTGCTGATTACCGCCTTCCAGTGAGCCAGCCGAGTTGCCAGCTTTGAGGCGAGGCCATTCACTCCAGAGGGGAATGGCCGCCACAGGTCGTGCCAGCGGGACGGAGTTGCAACAAGAGTAAACTACCCGACCCTGACTGCTTCGCAGTACAGGGCGGGCTTTCGGTAGCCCTGCAGTTGGCAAGCCAACCACGAACCTCTAGGCTGGTTTACGGCAGCCCCCAAGAGCGCAATTACGTTTGCACCATTCAAGTCCGCATCTCCTTCCCATCCACAGTGCCCACACTTGAACGACTTACCACTGCGATAGGATTGCGCAGGGTCGGGATGGATGTGCAAACACCGGTGGCAGGTCTGCGACGTGTAGGCAGGCGGAACAAGAATCAGAGAAACCCCTGCAACCCTCGCCTTGTATTCCAGAAACTGACGTAGTTGGTAGAACGCCCAACTGTTGGCCCTGCGCCTTTCGGTTTTGCTGCGTGGCTGTTGATTGACCCTTTCCCGGATCCCTGTCAGGTCTTCCAGAGCGATAGCGCTGTTGGTAGCTTTTGCCCTAGAGACAATAGCTTTAGAGATGCGATGATTGACCCACGTTTGAAAGCGTCTTTCCTTGCCAGACAGCCGTTGCAACAGTTCTCTGCATCTGCGCCGCGAACTGCGGGTGCCCTTACCGGCTTTGCGTTGGAGTACCGCCCTCAACCGGGAGTAGCGCTCTCGGACTTTGTTCAACTGCTGTCCATTCCAGTTATCTCCTTCCGATGTATGAGCAATATCCGTCCTTCCCAAATCCACGCCCAGCACTCTATCCGTGCCTTGCGGTGGGCACGGTTCCGTTTCCACACAGATTTGAATGGAGTAGGAACCGTCTTTGCGCTTGACCAGAGTGGCAGATTTGGGATTGGAGCCTGCCAACTGTTCTCTCTGGTAACGGCCAATCGCCAGCTCAAAGCGCTCTCGACCCCCAACCGTGGTCAGCGACACCGTCCAGTCTTTCTCGCGAAACGAAAAGATACGGGCATCGTAGGTAGCGAAGCCCCCTTTGAACGTTTTGACGGGGCGGTTTTTCTGTCGGGCAACTTTACGGGCACCGGCCAGCCGTCTGCAGACCTGCTGGTCGCGTAAGCGGGACGTAGTCCTTGCCAAGTTACTGGACAAGCCAAACCGAGCGCGAATCTGGTAATAGCAAAGGGACTGGAGTTTGACTGCGTTGACTACTTTTTCTGGTGTGTTTTGGTTGACCCAGTTCAACGCCTGCACAAAGGCATCCATTGTCGCATCCAACTTTGCGGCTTGCGACTGGGACACCTTGAGCTTGCAGGAGACGGTCAGGACTTGGGTCATGGTTCTATCATAACTTCCGCATTCCTCCCGACACTGACCCTACGGGTACAGTGCGGGGCTCCTGCGATTTCTAGCTGAATCTCACTCACCGCTGCTGCAACCCATGACCAGCAGCAACTTTGTCGCTACCCCGCCAGCAGGAGCTCCCTGGGCATCCGTTCTCCCATAGCTAGGGCAACCAGCAAGGTTCGGCAAAAACAGGGCCAGAGGCATGCTCCCTCAAGCGATGAGCCAGTTATCACTGGAGTTCGCAAGCTGCCCAAGGCGGGATCCCCTACTCCAGGTCTCGACGGTTGGGGTTGCGGGAGGGGTCGTTGCTCAAAAAACCAAACACAAAAAGCCCCACAAAAAAGATGACAACCGCGTAAACAGAGATTTTCAGTAACAGCATAGTTTCAGCAACCCGTTTCCGACTGAGTGAACTGATGAAGCGATAAGGCAATCGTAAAACAAGGGTGAACCACCCCAGAGAGGGGATCCCGTCAAACCTGAGACCCCGCAAAACTTCTTCACAACATCATACCTCTCAGAGGGCCTTTTTCCCGCAAATGGCCCCAGTCTCCCCCCGAGAGATCCTTTCATCCCATCCTCAGAAAAGGCTGCAAAGCCCGGCATGTCGGGGATCCCCGGCAAGAGCAGAGATTGTTAAGAAATATTTTGGACTGGAAACAAAGATTGCCGCTCCTCAGCGGCGGCAGCGCTCGCGGGCGACTGGGACATAGGAAGATAGGATTTGTGGCTTTGCCGGGTCTTGCCGGACGTGTGTTGGATTTGCCCATGCCTTTTGATCGGTTAGGTGACTTAGAGGCTCTGGATGGGCGGTCGGAAACTCAGCCGCAAACTGCGTCGGGGATCTATCGGCCCCAGGAGTTGCTGCTTTCCGATGGGATCCCGGCTTTTCTGCACCACTGGCCCCAGGGATCCCCTTGCGGACGGGTGTTGCTTTTGCACGGTAAAGGGGATCACGGCGGCGGGTTTTGCCCTTTGGCCGGCGAGTTGGCTGCTCAAGGGTGGGAGGTTTTGGCTCCCGACATGCGGGGATTTGGTCGCTCCGGCGGGATCCGCTGCTGGATCGACCGCTTCAGCCAATATCAAGCCGATCTGGAGAGAATCACGCAGCAGATTTGGCCGCAGAAAGGGATCCCGCAGATCTGGTGCGGGTACAGCGCGGGGGCCAACTGGGTTACGGAATATGCCCTCGCCCATCCCGACCAAGTGCAGGGCCTGGTTCTCATCTCTCCGGCTTTTCGCATCGACCACTATTTCACCCCTTTTACCCACGCCCTTCTGCAAGTTTTGGACAGGGTTATTCCCCAGCTGGCCTTAACTGGCCTCTACGAGCCGGCGCGGGTGACTTCCCTACCCGAGCAGCAAGCCGCCTTTGCGGCGGATCCCCACATGTGTGGTGTAACGCGGGCCAGATTCACAGCCGAACTGGTGCGCAGTGGACAGCGCTGCCTCGACCAAGCCCATCGGCTCCGCCTGCCGGTTTTGCTGCTTTACACCTCCGCCGATATCGTCGTCAATCCTGCGGGAGCTGTGGATTTTGCCCGTCGGCTGCCCCAGGGAGAAATCCACGATTTTCCCCGGTCGCGCCACGATCTTTTACACGACTGCCAAGCGGAAGCGGTAAAAGAGACCCTCCACCGCTGGCTGGCTCGGCATTTTCCCTCTGCCCCGGATGTCGCCCCTCGCCCAACGACCAACTCAGCCCCTACCGACCTCATGGCAAAATAGAAACGCCCTCTTTCCCCCTGCTCTCATGAGCCAAGACCTGATCTACCGTCCCCGTCGGCTGCGGCGCACAGAGGCCTTCCGCCAGATGGTGCAGGAAACCCACCTGCGGGTGCAGGATCTGATCTATCCCCTGTTTGTCATGGAGGGGGAGAACCAGCGGCAGGAAGTGGAGTCGATGCCCGGCTGCTACCGCTACACCCTAGACCTGCTGCTAAAGGAGGTGGAAGAAGCCGCTCAACTGGGGATCCCGGCGGTGGCCCTGTTCCCGGTGGTGCCGGAAGAGAAAAAGGATCCCACCGGGCGGGAGTGCTTCAACCCAGAGGGCTTGATCCAGCGGGCGGTGCGGCGGATTAAACAGGAAATCCCCGAGATCTTGGTGGTAACCGATGTGGCTTTGGATCCTTACAACAGCGACGGCCACGACGGCATTGTGCGGGATGGGGTGATCCTCAACGACGAGACGGTGGAAGTTTTGGTCAAGCAAGCCCTCTCCCAAGCAGAGGCGGGAACCGACATTGTGGCCCCCTCGGACATGATGGATGGTCGCGTCGGCGCCATTCGGGAGGCCCTGGATGACCAAGGCTATACCGATGTGGCGATCCTGGCCTATTCTGCCAAATATGCCTCTGCCTTCTACGGCCCCTTCCGCGATGCCCTGGGATCCGCGCCCAAATCCGGAGACAAAAAAACCTACCAAATGGATCCCGCCAATGCTCGGGAAGCCATCAAGGAAGTGGAGCTGGACGAAGCCGAGGGGGCGGACATGGTGATGGTGAAGCCGGCCCTGGCCTACCTGGACATCATCTACCGAGTCAAGGAATCAACGGATCTGCCCGTGGCCGCTTACAACGTCAGCGGCGAGTACGCCATGATCAAAGCCGCCGAACAAAAGGGCTGGATCGACGGCAAAAAAGTGATGTTGGAATCCCTGCTGGCCATGAAGCGGGCTGGCGCCGATATCATCCTCACCTACTTTGCCAAAGAGGTGGCCCTGCTTCTCAAACAAGCCTAGGCAGAGGCAGCCTACGGCCTGGCAGACGGCTGGGTGGACTGCCCGATCCAGGAAGGGTGGGTGTTCTTCTCGTCGTCCGCCACCCAGGTACTGGGATCCACCAAACGCACCTGAATTTGATTGCGTGGCACCCGATTCAGCCGTTCCTTGATCAGGGCCTCCTGCTGCAAGGGATCCATACCTCGATCCACCCCCTCCTGCAGCCGAGAAATCCGAGTGGACAAGACCTCGATATGCCGCTCCAGAACCTGGAGCCGGTGGTGCTGAGCCAACTGCACCGGCAAGAGGCGATACAAACCACTGAGGGCAGCCGCCGTAAACAAGACATTCACCCCGATGTGACAGGCCATCTCCCAGACTTGAGGCTCGTGGCCAGGTTCTTGCCGTCCGCGCCGGCGGGAGCGCTGGACAGGGATCGTCCGCCGACCGGAAATTGGGAGAGAGGAGGGAAACCCTGCCCGAACCAGGGATCCCTGCCCTTGGGAGCGATGCACTCGTGGAGCAACAGAGATGTCCAGCCGCGGCCCAGCAACCTGCTCTGCACGCATAGACACGTGGCGAGCCGGGGTACGGGAAGAAGACTTGGGTGTCACGGGTGAAGGGAAGAAAATAGGGGGACGATGAACCACCTCTGCTGCCAAGAAGCGCAGCTAGGGCCTATTGAAGCCGATTTTTCCAGGTGTGTCAGGCTTTGCCGCAAAACATTTTTATTCTTGGGCTTTCTTGGGCTCTGCCACTTCGCCAAGCTCAGCAAACGGATGGCGGGATCCCAGGCAATGGCCAACGCGGGGCAGGAAACGCGCTAGGCTAGAGGTTCGAATAGCGGAAAGGCTCTGCACCGTTCAAAGGACAAGGGCGGCACAGGGCTTGTGCAGATGCAAGTCGGATCCACATCATGCGCATTGTCATCACGGGTGGAAGTGGTTTTATCGGGCGTCGCTTGGTGGCCCGTCTGCTGGAGCAAGGGGATCAGGTTTTGGTCTTGACCCGCCGCCTGGAGCAGGCCCGCCGCATTTTGGGGGAATCCCCCAACCTCAAGCTGCTGCCCTACGATCCCTACCAACCGCAAGCCTGGGCAGCCGCCCTGGAAGGGTACGAGGGGATTGTCAACTTGGCCGGAGAGCCTTTGGCTTCTTCTCGCTGGACAGAGACCAAGAAAAAAGAAATCCGTCGTAGCCGTGTGGAAACCACCCAGGCCCTTGTCCAAGCCCTCGCCTCCCTCAACCAAAAGCCCCAGGTGATGATCAGCAGCTCGGCGGTGGGTTACTACGGATCCCATCCAGAAGGGGATCCCCTGACGGAGACGGATCCCCCAGCCCAAGATTTTCTGGCAGAAGTCTGTCAAGCTTGGGAAGCTGCCGCCCGGCCGGTTGAGGAATTGGGGATCCGTTTGGCCATCGTGCGCACAGGGATTGTGTTGGGGCCGGATGGAGGAGCGCTGGGGCAGATGTTGGCTCCCTTCCAATTTTTTATCGGCGGAACGATCGGCTCCGGCAAACAATGGCTGTCTTGGATCCACCGCGAGGATTGGGTGAGCTTGGTCTGCTTCCTGCTGGAGCAGGGATCCGGAGTGTTCAACGCCACCGCTCCCAACCCGGTGCAGATGGAAGAGTTTTGCCGAACCTTAGGCCAGGTCTTGGGTCGCCCCTCTTGGTTGCCTGTGCCGGAGCTGGCGTTGGAACTGCTGTTGGGCGAGGCAGCTCAAGTGGTTTTGACGGGGCAGAAAGTGATCCCGCAAGCGGCTTTGCAGATGGGCTTTACCTTCCAGTACCCACAACTGAAAGAGGCATTACGACAGATCCTCCTCCCCCGCTGACTTCTCTCTACGCCAATTATTCTTCCGTGAAATCGGCTTCCACCACCCCTGAAGCAGAGCTGGGATCAGGGCTGGCAGCCGCAGTGGGTGCCGGAGCCGGTCGCGATGCCTGGGGCACTTGCACAATTTGGGGAGTAAAGATGAATAGGTTGTACACCGTGTTGCGGCGGATGTTGTCCATCATCTCCAGGAACAGCTCGTAGCCCTCGTTCTTGTACTCGATCAGGGGATCCTTCTGACCGTAGCCTCGCAGGCCCACAGCTTCCCGCAGCGCCTCCATCTGCTGCAGGTGTTCCCGCCAGAGGGTGTCCACCTGTTGCAACAGGAAAAAGCGCTCTGCCTTGCGCATCAAACCGGGCTCAAAGGTATCCAGAAAAGCCTCTTTGGCCTCATAGGCCAGTTCTGCCTGCTTGATCAGGTAGTCCAAGATCTGCTCGTAGGAGAGATCCCGCAGGTCTTCAACCTTGAGGTTTTGCTTCAGGAGCGGCACAAACTCCTGCATCTTGGCGGTCAGCTTGTCAATTTCCCACTCTTCCGGGGGCAGCTCTGGGTTGACATGCGCTCGCACGATCTCGCCAACGGTTTTGCGCACATAGTCAAGGATCTTGGTCTTGAGGTTTTCCCCCTCCAAGATGCGCCGCCGCTCTGAGTAGATGGCCCGCCGCTGGTTGTTCATCACCTCGTCATACTCGAACACCTGCTTGCGCATGTCGAAGTAGTATACTTCCACTTTTCTCTGCGCATTCTCCAGGCTGCTGCTGAGCAGCGGGTGCTCGATGGGCATATCCTCCTCCACCCGGAACATGTCCATGAGCTTGGCTACCCGCTCGCCACCGAAAATCTTGAGCAGGTTGTCTTCCAAGCTGAGGAAAAACCGCGAAGAGCCGGGATCCCCTTGTCGCCCGGCGCGGCCCCGCAGCTGGTTGTCGATACGGCGGGATTCATGGCGCTCCGTACCGATCACATGCAGGCCCCCCAGCCTCACCACCTCTTCGTGCTCGGCCTCGGTAATTTTTTCGTACTCGGCTTTGATGCTGTTGTAAACCTCCCGCAGTTGCAAAATTAGCGGATCCTGCACCGGCGCTTTCTCCGACGCCACCGCAATAAGATCTTCCACCACCAGCTCCGGCAGACGGTTCAACCCGTACTTGGTCACCGCTGCCGCCACCACTTCGTCCAAGGCTTGGCTGGTGCGGGCCGACAGCTCACAGGGGTAAAAATTGGGGGAGACCACCGTCCAGGATTTTTTCGGCTTGGGTGCTGTCCCACCAAATCCCTGGCCACCCCCCCGTCCCACCATCTGAACGGATCCCAAGGGGTTGTCGGCGTCCAATTGAGCCAGCTTGGGCATCAGCCGTTCCCGCAGCTTGAGGCGGGCCATGTACTCCGCATTGCCTCCCAAGATGATGTCCGTGCCTCGACCGGCCATGTTGGTAGCAATGGTTACAGCGCCTTTTCGCCCCGCCTGGGCAATGATCTCCGCCTCCCGCTCCACGTTTTCTGGCTTGGCGTTGAGGAGGTTGTGGGGGATCCCCATTTCCTTGAGCATGGCCGAGAGGCGTTCGGATTTTTCCACGCTGGTGGTGCCCACAAGGACGGGGCGCCCCTGGGCGTGCATGTGGGCAATTTCCTCGGCAACCGCTTGCCACTTGCCCCTTTCGGTCTTGTACACCAAGTCGGGGGCATCTTTGCGGCGGATGGGTCGGTTGGTGGGGATCACCGTAACTTCCAGGTTGTAGGTTTTGCCGAACTCGGCCTCCTCAGTGCGAGCTGTGCCCGTCATGCCGGAAAGCTTGGGATAGAGCAGAAAAAGGTTTTGGTAGGTGATGGTGGCCAGGGTTTGGCTCTCGCTTTGAATCGGCACCCCCTCTTTGGCCTCCACCGCCTGGTGCAGCCCATCAGACCAGCGGCGGCCGGGGAGCACCCGCCCGGTGAACTCGTCCACGATCACCACCTCTTGGTTGCGGACGATGTAGTGGACATCCTTGATGAAGAGCTCTTTGGCCTTCACCGCGTTAAAGACAAAGTGCGCCCAGGGATCCTTGGGATCAAACAGGTCAGAGACCCCCAGCAACCGCTCGGCGGCTTCAAACCCCTCGTCGGTAAGGATGACGTTGCGGGCTTTTTCATCCACCTCATAGTGTTCATCTCGGATCAGCTCCCGCGCCACCTGGGCTGCCCGCAGGTATTTTTCGGAGGGGCGAGCCACCTGACCGGAGATGATCAGGGGAGTGCGGGCCTCGTCGATAAGGATTGAGTCCACCTCGTCGATGATGCAGTAGTTAAAGGGCCGTTGCATCACCTCTTTGATATCGGTGGCCATGTTGTCCCGCAGGTAGTCGAAGCCCAGCTCGCTATTGGTGCAGTAGGTGATGTCGCAGTTGTAGCTGCGGCGCTTTTCTTCGGGTGACATGCCCTCTTGCACTAGGCCGACCGTCAGGCCCAAGAAACGGTGCACCTGCCCCATCCACTCCGAGTCGCGCCGCGCCAAGTAGCCGTTGACGGTAACGATGTGAACCCCCTTCCCAGTCAGGCCGTTCAAGTAGGCAGGCAGGGTGGCGACCAGGGTTTTCCCCTCGCCGGTTTTCATTTCGGCAATCTGGCCTTCGTGCAGCACCATGCCGCCGATGAGCTGTACGTCGTAATGGCGCAAGTTCAAAACTCGCTTGGCGGCCTCCCGCACCACGGCAAACGCCTCCGGCAAGAGATCGTCCAGAGATTCTCCTCTGTCCAAGCGCTGGCGAAACTCTGTGGTCTTGGCCTTGAGCTCCGCATCCGAAAGAGAGGCGATCTCGATCTCCAGCGAGTTGATCAACTTGACGACAGGACGGTACCGCCGGATCTTCCGATCGTTAGGATCCCCGAGGAGCTTTTGTAGGGTTTGGAGCATGGGCAAGCCTAGGCCAATGAAGGACATTGATTGATTAACGATGCAATTCTACCATTTTGACTTGGCCGGCCAGGGAGAGGTTGGCCTGGATGAGCTGAGAGCAAAACACCAGAGCCATCGGATAGATGAGGAGAGCCGGCAGTTACTTGCAGTCCGCGGCGAGAAAATGTCAGTCTAGGGAAGGGATCCCGAGCAAACCGTACTCTGCAAAGCTCATGAATTTTTTGGGTGTTGGACTGCCGGAAATGTTGGTTATCTTTGCGGTGGCTCTTCTGGTTTTCGGGCCCCGCAAACTGCCGGAGATCGGTCGCACGCTGGCCAAAACCCTGCGCAGCCTGCAGGATGCTTCCAGAGAGTTCGAGGCGCAACTGAACAAAGAGGCCCAAGAGCTGGAGAAAGCCACCCGCGGGACAACGGCTGCTGCCACTCCCAAGGCTTCCCGAACAGCAGTCACCGAGTCAGTTGCCGATACGCCCCCCCCAGAGACGGATCCCGTCCCATCCGCAGCCGACGACGCTCAAACCGCAGACGCTGCTTAGTCTATGCCCCGCTTTAACCCCCTTTGCTTCGGCCTGGAAATTACGCGCTTGTTCGAGCAAGGGCAGTCCTACTTTGCTCCTGCTAAGGTGGAGACCTGGCTGCGGCAGCATGGCCAAAACCCGTCTGACTATGAGATCTCGTTTCACCAGGAACTGCCCCCTGCCGGCTCTTCTGCGGCGATGTGGATTCGCATCGACTTGAAGCGTTGGGATGGCCAGCCGGTGGATCCCTGGCTATTGGAAGAGATCAACCGGGTAGATTGAAAACGGCTTGCTCCTCAGTAAAACCCAGCCCTACGGTAAGAAGGTTGAGGCTTTTTGTCCACCTATGCCCAGTGCCACCCTGTTGGTATCTTGCCCCGATCAAAAAGGGCTGGTAGCCAAGCTCTCCAGCTTCATCTACAGCTACGGCGGCAACATCATTCACGCCGATCACCATACGGATCCCGAGGCAGGACTGTTCTTGAGCCGCATCGAGTGGGACTTGCAGGGCTTCCAACTGGAGCGAGGGGAAATTGTCCCCGCCTTTTCGGGTATTGCCCGTGGGATCCAAGCCAACTGGGAACTGCATTTTTCCGACACTCGCCGTCGCATTGCGTTGTGGGCCAGCAAGCAAAGCCACTGCCTTTTGGATCTGATCTGGCGGCAAAGGGCGGGAGAACTGCCCGCCGAGATCCCCTTGATCATCAGCAATCACCCCGACCTGGAATCGGTGGCCCGCTCCTTCGGTATCGATTACTACCACATCCCCGTTTCTCCAGAGGGCAAAGCCGCAGCCGAAGCCCGTCAGCTCGCTCTCCTGCAGGAATATCGAATTGACCTGGTGGTGTTGGCCAAGTACATGCAGGTCTTGAGTGGGTCGCTGCTCCGCCAAGCCCCGCCGGTCATCAACATTCACCATTCCACCCTGCCCGCCTTTGCCGGAGCCAACCCCTACCACCGCGCCCATCAACGGGGGGTGAAGATCATCGGCGCGACTGCCCACTATGCCACCGAAGATCTGGACGAAGGGCCGATCATCGAGCAAGACGTGGTGCGGGTCAGTCACCGCGATACCGTTGCCGACCTCGTCCGCAAAGGCCGCGACATGGAACGCCTAGTCCTGGCACGGGCAGTGCGGTATCACCTGGAGAATCGGGTGCTGGTGTACCACAACAAAACGGTGGTGTTTGCCTGATCAGCCCGCGGGCGCAGCGTCGCTCAACGGGATCCCTTTCTGGTTTCGTAGGAGAGCCAAGATCTCGTCCTTCACCTCTTGGAAGGAAGAAG
Source organism: Thermostichus sp. OS-CIW-32 (assembly GCF_054060415.1). Lineage (NCBI taxonomy): Bacteria > Bacillati > Cyanobacteriota > Cyanophyceae > Thermostichales > Thermostichaceae > Thermostichus > Thermostichus sp. OS-CIW-32. The sequence goes on from NZ_JBSSDD010000002.1 coordinate 339,142, forward strand.
TGCGCTTGAGACTGTAGTCGCGCCGACTGGGGAAATCAACCCGGAGCTCCCGTTTCACCCGCCCAGGATGGGACGTGAGTACATAGATGCGCTGGGCCAGAAAGACGGCCTCTTCCACATCGTGGGTAATCATCAAAATTGAGGTGCGCGTGCGCTGCCAGAGATCCAGCAAAAACTCCTGCATCGTCTCCTTGGTTTGCACGTCCAAAGCGCCAAAAGGCTCATCCATCAGCAAAATCTTCGGTTGGGCCGCCAGAGCTCGGGCAATGGCCACCCGCTGCTGCATACCGCCCGAAAGCTGCCTGGGCAGGGCCTTAGCAAAACGCTCTAGACCGACGATCTCCAGAAAATAATCCACACGGGCTTCCCTTTCCTGCCGTTTTACCCCCTGCAATTTCAGGCCAAAGCCGACGTTCTCCGCCACGGTCATCCAGGGGTAGAGGGTGTAGGACTGGAACACGACTCCCCGATCCGCTCCCGGCCCAATCACCGGCTCCCCATCGACGCTGATGGATCCTCGGCTAGGCTGCTCCAACCCGGCAATCAGGCGCAGTAGGGTGGTTTTACCAGAGCCGGAAGCCCCCACCACACAGACAAACTCCCCCGACTCCACATGCAAATTCACCCCATCCAGAGCCAAGATAGGTCCACGACGGGTGGGGAAGGATTTGCTCAGGCCGACCACTTCCAAATGCACGACACCACCTCATAAAAAGGCCCAACGACAGGTCAAACGTACCAAGCGTCGCAGCAGCCAATCCAGCAGAAAGCCGATCAGCCCCAACACAATCAAGCACGCAAAAATCTCGTCGGTTCTAAAGAAGCGCTGGGCTAGCTGGATCCGCCTACCCAAACCCTCATTGGCGGCCACCAATTCTGCCACCACCACCAAGTTCCAAGAGGCAGCCATGTTGACGCGGAAGGTGTCGAGAATGTTCGGGGTGATGTATGGAGTGATCACCTGCAGCAACACCTGCCAGCGCCGCCCCCCCAAGGTGTAGGTGGCCTCGATCAGCTCTTTGGGAATGAACTTCACCGCATCCATGATCATCAGCATGTTGAAGAAAACGGTGCCGATGAAAATTAACCCGATCTTGGGGGCCTCATCCAAACCCAAGTAAATAATCAACAGCGGGGTGAAGGCAGGAGCGGGCATGTAGCGAAAGATGCCGCTAATCGGCTCGATCAAGGCGCGGATGCTGGCGAAGGTGCCCATGGCAATGCCGATGGGGGTCGCCACCACTGCTGCCAACAGAAAACCGCTGCTAACCCGACTGAAGCTGGCCAAGGTATCCTTCCACAGCAGGCCGTCTCGCCACAGGCGCAGCAGGGCCGCCCATACCGAAGGGGGAGAAGGCAAAAAACGCGGCGGTACCCACCCCGAGACCGATAGGCCCCACCACAAGCCGAAAGGCACCAGCACCGATAGCGCCGTCAGCAGCAAGGCCAAGGGGCGCGGGATCTCTTCGGCAATGCGCCAAAACACCGTCGGGGGCAGACTGGGGCGGGTGGGTGGAGGCGATTCAGCCGGAGCAGTCAGCATCGTACCTTACCTCACTGGTGGCCCATGAAGGGATCCCGGATATCTCTCACCGTCTAACACCCACCGACTCGGCATAGGCGCGAACGAAGCGGTCATCGAACAATGCCTCCAGATCCTTGGGCCCCTCCGAGATGAAGCCCACTCTCACCATGAAGTCCACCATTTGTCTGGCCGCATAGGGCATGTGCTGCATTCCCTCGCCGGGGCTGAAGGCTTTTAGGTTGTCTTCTATGGTGAAGAAACGAATGCCATCTTTGAACAGTTGCAGCTCCTCTGGGGTGACACCGGCACGTCTGGCCATGATTTCGTCGGCTCGCTGCGGGTTCTCCTCCATGAACTTCAGAATATCGAACCAGCTATTCACCAAAGCCTGCACCTGATCCGGCTGCTCGTCAATCAATTTTTGGCTGACCACCAACAAATCGGGAATGGCCCCTGGGAACTCCGCCGAAGAGAACAGCTCCTTGCTTCCAGGGCGCTCCAGGGCTGTCAACCAAAAGGGCGGAAAGGCTCCCACCGCATCCACCTGACCGGCAGCAAAAGCAGCGGCGGCGGCTCCGGTTTCCAAGGGCACAATGATCACATCGTCGCGGGAAAATCCCTCCCGCTCCAGCCCCAGCGTCAGCAGAAAGTCATCCACCACGCCTTCTTCCACAGCCACCCGCTTACCCACTAGGTCGGCAATGGTGTTGATCCCTTCCCGGACGATGATCTTGTCGTTGCCTGCCGAGTTGTCGTTGACCAGCACCACCACCTGACCATTCACAGATTTCGGCGCGAAGGAGAGCGTATCGTTCAGGGTTTGGGTATTGGCATCCAGTTGTCCGGCGGCAAAGGCTTCCATCGACTCAATGTAGCCATCGAACCAGCGCAACTGCACGTTGGCCCCATTTTTCTTGAAAATGCCCTCTTCTTCTCCAATGGCCCACGGCCACCAACCTGCCCAATTGCTGTAGCCCATCTGAATGGGGGGTCGGGCCAGAGCGGGAGAGGAGCTTCCCAGCAAAAGGGTGGGCAACAACCCCAGCACCCAGGACAAAAACCGGCGGCGACGCGAGATCTGTAGAGAAGAAGTCATAAGCCTGGAAGTTCAAGTAACTGTGCAGCCAGCTTGAGAATGGCTGTTCGCTGGCCTGGATTCTAGGGTCGGCTTGAGACGAGCAGCAAATAGTTAATTTGGCTACAAAATCCCCCAACTTGTTGCTTGGGTTGGCTTTGGATTTTCCGATCTTCCAGAGTGATGGGACTTAACCAAGGGGATCCCTCAATACTCGAAGGTCATGGGCGGGAAGCGGGAAGGGCGGGATCTGAGCTGGGCGGGTTCAGAGGGGGGAGCGGGATCCCGAAAGGCTTTTGCCTCCTGCTGAAGGTGTTGCATGGCCTGCTCGATTTCCTGAAGTCGCGCGTGGATTTGCCCTTGCCGCTCTCGAATAAACTCTAGCTCTTGGTTGAGCCGCTGCTTTTCGACAGTGAGCTGCTGCATTTCGGCATAGAGGGCGGATTCGGTTTGGCGGCGAGGGATCGAGCGCAGCTTGGGGCGAGGTCGAGTTCGGGGCACACGGGGCAAGCTCATAAGGGGGGATCCCGGAAAACGGCTTGCGCCTATCCTAGCGTGCTCTTGGCGGCCCTTCTATTCCTAGGTAGGATCCATTCGTCCGGTGTGGAAAACAGCGATGGTGGAAACTGGAGCAGACCTGTTGCAACGCTACGGCAGCGGTGAGCGGGACTTCAGCAACAGCCAACTGGCCGGAGCTGATCTGGCCGGGGCCGACTTGGCCGGGATCGACTTGGGGGGATCCATTCTCCGCCAGGCAAAGCTGGCCTCTGCCAACCTGGAGCGGGCCTACCTGAGCGGCGCCGACCTCAGCCAAGCGGATCTGCAGGGATCCAACCTGCGGCTGGCCAACCTAGAGAAAGCCAAGCTGCAGGGATCCCGATTGCAAGGAGCCAACTTGCGTGGGGCCAACCTGGCCGAAGCGGACTTGAGCGAAGCCGATCTCAGCCAAGCGGACCTGGCAGGGGCCAATCTCACCGGGGCCAACTTGAGAGGAGCCCTTCTTGCCCAGTGCAAACTCAAGCTGGCCAACCTGCGAGGGGCTTGCTACGACGCCACCACTCAGATGGAAGCGGGTGTTACACCGGTGGAGCTGGGCATGGTTCAAGCCTAGAGGGGGAAATGGGGCTAGTCCTCCGGCTCCAAGTCCAGGATCTCCTGAATTTCGGCATCGGTATAGCCCACCGCCCGCAACTTCTCCGATACCGTCTGAATCTCCCCTGGAGACAAATCCTGCTGCCGTACCCGATCCCAGAGATTGGCCACAATCTGCAGCAGCAAACCGCTGCTCTCCGCCTCAAACAGCTCAAAAGCCGTGGCTAGCTCAATGGCCTGCAACACCTCCTCGGCACTGCCAATCGGCTGATCGAGGGATCGTTCCTCCAGCTCCACCAGCAACTGGCGCAGTTGGTTCAGGCCATCCCCAAGAGCAGACATACAGCAGGCTCCACAACGGCACTCGAACCCTCACCCTAGCAGACCCCTATCATTCCGCAAAAGGAATCCCGCCAATTCTGCGGCAGCTACAGCTATTCTGATTAAGAGAGCGATTCAACTGCAATCGAGGCGATTGTCGAGTCAGCATAGACAATCAACAACACCCAAACAACACCGAGAGGAGATGCATGAGTATGGCCCCAGTGAACGTCCTGCCCAATACCCCCCAGCCTTTAGCCGATGAGGGTGGCACCACCTTGGACTATGGCAGCGCGGTTTACCGGCAGGCCTACTCTCGCATCAACGGCATTGTGATCGAAGGGGAACAAGAAGCCCACGACAACTACCTCAAGCTGGCCGAGATGTTGCCGGAAGGGGCAGAGGAGCTGCACAAGCTGGCCAAGATGGAATTGCGGCACATGAAAGGCTTTCAATCCTGCGGCAAAAACCTGCAGGTAGAGCCGGATAGGGAGTTTGCCCGCACTTTCTTCGCCCCTTTGCGCAACAATTTCCAAAAAGCGGCAGCAGCCGGAGACCTAGTTACCTGCTTGGTCATTCAGTCGCTGATCATCGAATGCTTTGCCATTGCCGCCTACAACATTTACATCCCCGTCGCCGATGAGTTTGCCCGCAAGATCACCGAGGGGGTGGTCAAGGATGAATATCTGCACCTCAATTTTGGAGAGCGCTGGCTAGGGGAGCATTTTGGCGAGGTCAAAGGGCAGATCGAAGCGGCCAACGCCCAGAACCTGCCCTTGGTCTGGCAGATGCTGCAGCAGGTGGACCAGGATGTAGAAGCCATCTATATGGATCGCGAGGCCATCGTCGAGGATTTTATGATTGCCTATGGAGAGGCGCTGGCCAACATCGGCTTCAGCACCCGCGAGGTGATGCGCCTCTCAGCCCAGGGTTTGCGGGCAGCATGACCCACCTCAGCATTCATCCTCTGCCGGCGGACTGCAGTTCTAGGCTGGCTACAGGCGGGTATGGACATGTTTTGATGGGATCCATCAGTTATCCAAGCGGGTAAACCTTTATGTTCGGCCTGATTGGGCACTTGACCAGCCTGGCCCATGCGAAGCGGGTGGCAGACAAGCTGGGTTATTCCGAATATGCGGAGAGCGACCTGGAGTTCTGGTGCATGGCTCCCCCTCAGGTGGTGGACGAGATCACGGTAACCAGCATCACCGGCCAAAAGATTTATGGGCAGTACGTCGAATCCTGTTTCTTGCCGGAGATGTTGGCGGGGGGACGGGTGAAGGCAGCTTGTCGGAAAGTGTTGAATGCCATGGCCCTAGCCCAGCGGCGCGGCTTGAACATTACTGCTTTGGGGGGATTTAGCAGCATCATTTTTGAGACTTTTCGCCTCGACAGTCTCCGGCGAGTCCGCAACATCGACTTGGAGATCCAACGCTTTACCACCGGCAATACCCACACGGCCTACATCATCTGTCAGCAACTGCAGTTGGCGGCCCAGCGCTACGCCATGGACTTGGCAGCCGCTACGGTTGCGGTGGTGGGGGCGACCGGAGATATCGGCAGCGCCATTTGTCAATGGTTGGTGGCCCACACTCACTTGGGCAAATTGTTGCTCATCGCCCGAGAGCGACGGCGTCTGGAGGAATTGCAGGCCAAGCTCAAGCAGGGGGAGATCTCTTCGCTGGAAGAGGCCCTGCCCCGCGCTGACTTTATCGTTTGGGTGGCCAGCATGAGCCAAGGCATGGCCCTCGATCCACAAGTGTTGCCGGATCCCTGTGTCATCATCGACGGTGGCTACCCAAAGAACATCGCCTCCAGCTTGCAGCGAAAGGGACTCTACGTCATTGACGGGGGGATGGTGGAGCACTCTTTGGATATTGAATGGAACATCATGCAGTTTTTGAATGTGGCCAACCCGGCCCGTCAGCTTTTTGCCTGCTTTGCTGAATCCATGCTGCTGGAGTTTGAGGGGCTGTACACCAATTTCAGTTGGGGCCGTAATTTGATCACCCTTGAGAAATTGGATCTGATCGGGCAGCTTTCCCGCAAGCATGGGTTCCGCCCCCTCATGCCCGAAGCCTAATTGAGATTCAAAATGAAGAAAGCCTCAGCCCCAGCAGAGGTGCTGGCCCTGGTCAGGTCAATCACCAATCGACTGAACCTGGACGAAACCTGAAGACCAAACACCAAGAGACGGTCGCCATGCCCCAGTCCTTTACTGCCCACCTTTGGCAAGCCATTCAGCCCATCTACAAGCAAATCCTCGATCACCCCTTCAACCGAGAGTTGGCAGCGGGCAGCCTATCGCGGCAGCGGTTCCAGTTTTACTTGCAGCAGGATGCTCTTTATCTCACCGACTTTGCCCGCGCCCTGGCCTTGATTGGAGCTCGTTCCGAAGGGGCTGAGCAGGTGGTGAGTTTCTTGAACTTTGCCCTGGGAGCCATTGTGGCCGAACGCAGCCTCCATGAAAGCTATTTTCGCCTCTACGACATTCAACCAGAAACGGCCTATGCTCCTGCTTGTTTTACCTATACCCGTTTTTTATTGGCTGCGGCGGCTGTGGATCCCTATGAGGTGGCCATTGCCGCTGTGCTGCCCTGCTTTTGGATCTACCGAGAGGTGGGATCCACCATCTATCGCACCGCGCAGCCTGACAATCCCTACCAACAGTGGATCGACACCTACGCCGGGGAAGAATTTGCCCAAGTGGTGCAGCAGGCTTTGGACATCACCGACTCCGTCGCTCAGCAGGCTACAGAACCGCTGCGGGAAAAGATGAGGGCAGCTTTTGTCACTGCCTCCCGGTTGGAATGGCTGTTTTGGGACAGTGCCTATCGCCTCGAATCTTGGCAACCCGCCTAATCCTCAGCCGGTCGGGCTGGCTTACCAGACAGCAACTGCTGGGCTTGCGCGAAAACGGCATCCAACATCGGCTCCGTCAGCAGCCGTGTGGCCGTGTTGCGCCGGCTGGGATGGTAAGACGCCAGCAAATAGCGACCCTCTGCCAAAGGAATAACGCAATTGTGGCCAAAGCGGGGGCGGGGCCTGAGAGGCGACAAGAGCATCAGAGCGTGTTGGAAGGCAAAATGCCCCAACGTCAGGATCACCCGCACCTGGGTTAGCAGCTCCAGCTCTTGTTTCAGGTAGCTCAGGCAGGCCTTGGCTTCTGTGACGGTGGGGCGATTGTCTGGGGGAGCGCAGCGCACCACGGCTGAGATGTAGCAATCCTGCAATTGCAGGCCATCCTCTCGGTGGGTAGAGGTGGGCTGATTGGCAAAGCCAGCTCGGTACAAGGCGCGAAACAGCCAGTCCCCACTGGGATCCCCGGTAAACACCCGCCCGGTGCGGTTGCCCCCATGAGCTGCCGGTGCCAACCCGATCACCCACAGCCGCGCCTGCGGATCCCCAAATCCTGGAACGGGCTTGCCCCAGTAGGACTGCTCCCGAAAACGGGCCACCTTCTGAAGGGCGACTGCCTCTCGCCAAGCCACCAAGCGGGGACAGCGGCAGCAACTGACGATTTCAGCTTGCAAAGTGGCCCACTCCTGGATCCCCAGCGCCCTACTCCTCCTCGTCGTCGTCATCCTCCTCCAGCTCGTCGAAGGCAGGGGTGGAATCGTCGATCAATTGATCATCTTCCAAGATCAAACGAGGCGGCAGCTCCGGCAACACCGCAGGCTCTTCCTCCTCTTCGTCAGGCTCCGGCTCGGCGGCAATCTCCTCGTAGGTGGTGAAGCCCGTGCCTGCCGGGATCAAGCGCCCGATGATTACGTTTTCCTTCAAGCCGCGCAGCCAGTCGGATTTGCCCTCGATGGCCGCCTCAGTCAGCACGCGGGTGGTTTCCTGGAAGCTGGCCGCTGAGATGAAGCTGTCGGTATTCAAGCTGGCCTTGGTGATCCCCAGCAGGACGGGCGTGTATTTGGCCGGCGCTCCTCCAGTAATGGCCATGGTGGCATTGATCTGCTGGATTTCCCGCAACTCCACCAGCTCCCCCGGCAGCAGGATGGTGTCGCCACCATCATCCACCCGCACCTTGGAGGTCATCTGGCGCACCACGATCTCAATGTGTTTGTCGGAGATCTCCACCCCCTGGGAGCGGTAGACGTTCTGCACTTCGTTGACAAAGAAGCGCTGCACCTCCCGCAGAGCCAACCGTGCGGCTTGGTCATCTCCCAAGGTTTGGCGATGGTACTCGTAGTAGATCTCCAAGAGGTCGTGGGGGTTGGCAGGACCATCGGTTAGGGGATCCCCCACCCCCACCGGCTGTCCATCTACCACGATCAAGCTCTGCCCCGGCAGCACAGGATAGTCTCTAACCGTGCCATCGGCTTCGATGACCTTGAGATCTGGCTCTTCTCCCCGCCAGCTCAGTTGAACGGTGCCGGGCCGCTTGGCCAGAACACACATTTCCTTGGGCTTGCGGGCCTCCAGCAGCTCCTCAATCCGTGGCAGACCCTGGATGATGTCCCCTGTCTTGGCCCGCTCGAACACCAAGAGGGCCAGAGAATCCCCCCGCTGCACCAGATCGCCATTCCGTACCTGCAGGATGGCACCCGCAGAAACCAAGTAGGGCCGCGCCATCCGCAACAGGACTTGGCCGTCCGTTATCTGCATCACCTGTCCCGACTGTGGAGAAGGGATCCCGGGAGCAAGCTCGTCCCCAGCCCGCACCAGCGCCCCCACTTCCACATTGGCTGGGCCCGTCAGGGGCACCTGCACCAGATCGTCGTCGGTAATCACCAGCACCCGCCGTACCACCTCCGCTCCCTCGCGGATCCCTTGGACGATCCCGGCCTTTTTGGCTTGGATTTCGGTGCGGGCGATAACATCTCCGCTGGCGATGGAGTCTCCTTCCTTCACCAACAGCCGCGTGTGGGTACTCCCCTGCGTCAGATCCGCTTCCACGTCGCGGCGCAGCAACAGGGTTTCCAGAATCACCAGTTGCAGGCGGCGAATATCTGGATCCTTCTCATCTTGGATCAGCTCGATATCGGCCTTCAGTTGTGGGGCGTCGGTATCGATTTCCAGCACCAGTTGGGTGCGCAGGAGCTCTACAGGGCCTACCGACTTCACCCGCTCCCCATCTTTGAAGGGAACCCGCTGCACCGCCCGCAGACGAATGGAGCGACCGGACTCGCTGGTGGACTCTTGAGTGGGCACCAAGGGCCGGTCGGGGATCTCGTACTCCTGCACCGGACGCAGCAGCAAGCCTGGGCCTTCGGGAGTTTCCACGTGTTCCAGGTAGACCAGTCGGTCGGGAACGATGCTACTGAGCACCGGTTGCCCTGGCTGGATTAGGGTGCCACTTTTCACTTCCAAGTCGGCGGGGTTGTCCACCAGATGCAGGGATCCCGGCTTGATGACAATCTCCCGCAGAATGTCGTTCTTCTGGATGACTTCGACAACACCGGCATTCTGGCAAAAGATGTCTTTCACCACCTCAGTGCCTGCTTCCACATACTGGCCATCGTCCACGTTCAGCAGGGAGATGTCCTTGTTCACCTCGTGGGTCTCTTCTGGGATCCACAGCAGGGTGCCGCCCTGGATGACTTCGTAACCTTGCTTGGCCTTGCCGCGCCGTGCCACCTCAATGCCGGCGAACTTCACCAAGCCTCCCGTCTGACTGCGGAAGTGGTTGTCGATCAGCTCCGCCACCACCTCATCGTTGCCCACTTTGGTGCCCGGAGTAGCCTTGAGAACAAAGGTCTGCCCACTGGAAGTGTCCAGCAAAAATTGTTCCCGCCCCTGGTGGGATTCCACCCGTACCCGTGCTTCCCGCAACACCACCGAAGCGTTGATGATCTCCACCTCGCGCCCACTTCTGGTGTCGCTGCGCTCCGGTAGCCGCACAATGCCGCCATGCTCCGTCACCAGCGAGGTTTCGGCGATCACATCCCCCGCCTGCACCCGATCCCCGTTTTTCACCACCGGCTCGGCCCCCGGAGGCAGGTTGTACACCTGTCCAGACATCACCCAGATCAATCCCTGCCGCTGGGCAGTGTAGGTGGTGTTACCCTGGCGGTCAGTCTTCTCCTCGATGGGCAGATCGGCAAAGCGAATTTCTCCAGCCAGGTCGGCCACCACCTCTTTCTGGGCTTTCTCGGTGCTCTTACGGCTGGCCTTGGCCAGGGACACCTCTGCAATCAACTGATCCCGCTGCACCTGGGCTCCGTCCCGCACCAGCAGGGTGGATCCCTGAGTCATGTCGAAGGACTCCCGTTGACCGTCTGGGCCTTCCAAGATGATTTGGTTGTTTACCTCCACTTGTAGAGCATCGTCGCCGTGGCGGGTACGGAAGGGGCGGGTGCGCAGATTTTTCGGGAACCGCACCACACCCGCAAAGGGGGCGCGAATTTGGCGGGCCACCTCCCCTGTAAACACGCCTCCCGTGTGGAAGGTGCGCATGGTCAACTGGGTGCCCGGCTCCCCAATCGATTGGGCGGCGATGATCCCGACCGCTTCCCCCAGATCCACCAGGCGGGAGTGGGCCAAGCTCCAGCCATAACACATCCGGCACACGGAGCGGTTGGCTTCACAGGTGAGGGGAGAACGCACCATCACCTGGCGGATGCCGGCCTCCACAATCGTCTTGGCCAGGTCGTGATCCACCTCTTGGTTGCGGCGGGCGAGGATCTCCTGGGTTTGTGGATGCACCACGTCGCGCGCCAACACTCGGCCCACCAAGCGCTCTTCCAGAGACACCACCACCTTGTCCCCATCCATCAGGTATTCCAGAAGGATGCCCTGCTCAGTGCCGCAGTCAGATTCCCGCACGATCACATCCTGAGACACATCCACCAAGCGGCGGGTGAGGTAGCCAGAGTCGGCGGTGCGCAGGGCCGTATCCACCAAGCCCTTGCGGGCCCCATAGGAAGAGATGATGTACTCGGTAACGGTCAGGCCCTCGCGGAAATTGGTTTTGATGGGCAAATCGATGATCTCCCCCTGGGGGTTGGCCATCAGGCCGCGCATGCCCACCAACTGCCGCACCTGGGAGACATTCCCCCTTGCCCCCGAGTTGGCCATCATGTAGACGGAGTTGAGGGGATCGTTCTGGCGGAAGTTGCTGAGCATCTCCTCCTTGATCTGGTCGTTGGTTTGGTTCCAGGTGTCGATCACCTTTTGGTAGCGCTCCACCTCTGTGATTTCCCCGCGGGTGTAGCGCTCGGTGGCCGCCTCGATTTCGGCTTCCGCTTGCGCCAACAACTGCCGCTTGCTGGGGGGAACGCGCAGATCTTCGACGCTGATGGAGACGGCTGCCTGGGTGGCGTATTTGAAGCCCAGGGTCTTCAGAGCATCCGCCATCTGAGCGGTGCGGGCTGTGCCGTAGCGGGCAAAAGACCAGGCAATCAGGTTACGCAGCTCTTTTTTGCCAATTTGATAGTTGCGAAAGGGCACAGGGGGCAAAGGGGCGTCGGCTTTGTTGCCGTCGGCAGCCTGCCGCGACAGGCCAGCGGAAAATCGTCCTTTTTCGCTCATGATGCCTCGCTAGAGAGAAGGGGAGAGAAGAGCCGTCCTACGGCAGAGGGTAACTACGCAGACAAAATATCCTGCACGGTCTTGTTAAAAATGATCCGGCCCGGCGTGGTGCGAATGTACTGGCTGATCACGTTGCCGTTTTGATCTTCGCGGATACGGCGGTAGTTGGTGATCTTGAGGCGGATGCCGCCCGCTTCTTCGATGATTTGCGGCTCGGACTCTTTTTCGCCCTTGCCCAACTCCATCGGGCCGTGGTAGCGCACCCAGACCTTGCTGTGCAGGCCGATGGCGCCGCGGTCGTAGGCGATGAGAGCATCTTCCAAGCTGGCGAAGAAGCGATCGCCAATATCTGGCGCGTGGGGGTTGTCCGCCGTCAGGTAGTAGCACCCCAACACCATATCTTGGCTGGGGGTGATGATGGGAGCGCCGGTGGCCGGGGAGAGGATGTTGTTGGTGGCCAGCATCAGCAGGCGCGCTTCCGCCTGGGCTTCCAACGACAGGGGCACATGCACCGCCATCTGGTCGCCGTCGAAGTCGGCGTTGAAAGCAGGGCAGACCAAGGGGTGAAGTTGAATCGCCCTTCCCTCCACCAGGATCGGTTCAAAGGCTTGGATCCCGAGGCGGTGCAGCGTGGGAGCGCGGTTGAGCAAGACGGGGTGGCCGTCGATCACGTCCTCCAGCACATCCCAAACCTGCGGGTCGTTGCTTTGGATCAGCTTTTTGGCGGCCTTGATGTTGTTGACGATGCCCCGCTTGATCAATTTGTGGATGACAAAGGGCTGGAACAGCTCGATGGCCATCTCTTTGGGCAGGCCACACTGGTGCATGCGCAGGTTGGGCCCCACCACGATCACCGAACGTCCGGAGTAGTCCACCCGTTTGCCCAACAGGTTTTGCCGGAAGCGCCCCTGTTTGCCCTCGATGATGTCGGAGAGGGACTTGAGGGGACGGTTGTTGGCCCCCGCCACTACGCGCCCCCGCCGACCGTTGTCGATCAGCGCGTCCACCGCCTCCTGGAGCATGCGCTTTTCGTTGCGCACAATGATCTCCGGCGCCATGATCTCCTGCAGCCGGGCCAGACGGTTGTTGCGGTTGATAACACGACGGTAGAGATCGTTGAGGTCGCTGGTGGCAAAGCGGCCCCCATCCAACTGCACCATGGGACGCAAATCCGGCGGGATCACCGGCAGCACCCGCAACACCATCCACTCCGGACGGGATCCGGTGGCAATGAAGTTGTCGATCACCCGCAGCCGCTTGATCAGGCGTGCCCGCTTTTGGCCGCGAGCAGTGGTGATCTCCTCCCGCAGTTGCTCCGCCTCTTTTTCCAGGTCGATATCCTTGAGCAGGCGCTCGATGGCCTCCGCCCCGATCATCGCCCAGTTCTCCGGCAGTTGCAGTTCGGATCCCTCCTCGTACATCTGATCTTCGATCTCGAGGAATTGATCCTCCGTCAGCAGTTGTTTGTAGGAGAGATTCTGGGCATTGCCAGGATCCACCACTACGTAGGCGTTGAAGTATACCACCTGCTCCACATCCCGCAGCGGCATATCCAACAGGGTGGCGATGTGGCTGGGGATCCCTTTCAAATACCAAACATGGGTGACCGGAGCGGCCAACTTGATGTAGCCCATGCGGTGGCGGCGCACCCGCGACTCGGTTACCTCCACCCCACAGCGCTCGCAGACGATCCCCCGATGCCGTACCCGCTTGTACTTGCCGCAGTGGCATTCCCAGTCTTTGGCCGGCCCAAAGATGCGCTCACAGAAAAGACCATCCATCTCCGGCTTGAGGGTGCGGTAATTGATGGTCTCGGGCTTGGTGACTTCCCCCACCACTTGACCATTCGGCAGGGTGCGCTGGCCCCACTCCATGATCCGTTCTGGAGAAGCCAAGCCAATTTTGACGTAGTCAAAGCGTTGCTCTGTTTTGGCCATCGCCGTTTTCCTCCTGGCTTGCTGAACCCAAAGGAGAGGGAAGCCCCACCCTCCTTCGTGGGTTGAATGGGATCCCCGTCACGTTCGCGTCAGGGGTGGGGAGCGCTCTCAACCCTCAAAAGTCCTCTTCCTCCTCCTCGTCCTCATCTTCCTCAAGGCTGCGGCTGGCATTCGCGTCAGCGGTGCGGAGCACTCTGGTAAAGGCGGGTGATGGCGAGAGATCCTCAGCCGTAACCGATTCATAAGTGGGTCGAGAGGGAGTATGACGGTTGGAGGTATCGGCCATCAGATCCACTTCCACATCGTGGGTTTGCCCTTCGCTGTCCACCTCCACCTTGTGTACCGACACATCTAGGCAGAGGGACTGCAGCTCCCGTACCAGCACCTTGAAGGACTCCGGCGTGCCGGGTCGAGGGATCGGCTTGCCCTTGACAATGGCGTTGAGAGCCTCGTTGCGCCCCACCATGTCGTCGGACTTGACGGTGAGCAGCTCCTGCAGGATGTAGGCTGCCCCAAACGCCTCCAAAGCCCACACCTCCATCTCCCCAAAGCGCTGGCCGCCCTGCTGCGCCTTGCCCCCCAGCGGTTGCTGGGTCACCAAAGAATAGGGGCCGGTGGAGCGGGCATGGATCTTGTCATCCACCAAGTGCACCAGCTTCAGCATGTAGGCGCGGCCCACCGTAACGGGCTGGTCGAAGGGCTCCCCGGTGCGACCATCAAACACCTGGATTTTGCCGCAGTACCTGCCTTCCGGGTTAAAAATCCAGTCCTTGCCGGTCTTCTCTCGGGCTTCCCTCAGCTTGGCCTCCACCGTCAGACGGGAGGCTTCTAAACCGTGCATCTCATCAAAGGGCATCAGCTTGAAGCGCACTCCCAGATGCTCTGCTGCCCAGCCCAGCAGGCACTCGTACACTTGGCCCACGTTCATCCGGGAAGGCACCCCCAAGGGGTTGAGCACCACATCCACCGGTGTGCCGTCCGCTAGGTGGGGCATGTCCTCAATCGGCAAGATGCGGGAGATGATGCCTTTGTTGCCGTGACGGCCCGCGATCTTGTCCCCCACCTGGATTTTGCGCTTGAGGGCAATGTAGACCCGCACCACCATGTTGGCGCCGGGAGGCAGCTCATCCCCCTGTTCGCGGGTAAAGATGCGTACATCCACCACCCGACCGCGCTCGCCGTTGGGCACCCGCAGGGAGTTGTCCCGCACATCCCGAGCCTTTTCCCCGAAAATGGCCCGCAATAGCCGCTCTTCTGGGGGCTGATCCGACTCCCCTTTGGGGGTGACTTTGCCCACCAAAATGTCGCCGGCCTCCACCCAAGCCCCAATGCGCACAATGCCGTTTTCATCCAGGTCGCGCAGGGCATCTTCCCCCACGTTGGGGATTTCGCGGGTAATCTCCTCAGGGCCCAGTTTGGTTTGCCGGGCCTCGATCTCGTGCTTCTCGATGTGTACCGAGGTAAAGACATCGTCGTAGACCAGCCGCTCGCTGATCAAGATGGCATCTTCGTAGTTGTAGCCCTCCCAGGGCATGTAGGCCACCAACACGTTTTGGCCCAAAGCCAGCTCGCCACCCTCGGTAGCCGGGCCATCCGCCAGCACCTGGCCAGCCAATACCCGATCCCCCGTATAGACAAGGGGGCGCTGGTTGAGGCAGGTGTCTTGGTTGGAGCGCTGGTATTTCTGCAGGCGATAGACAATTGGATCCCCGCCGTCGTCTGGCCGCACCACGATTTCGTCGGCAGAGACATAGGTCACCACGCCATTGGTGCGCGACACCACCACCATGCCGGAGTCGCGTGCCGCCTGGGCTTCCAGGCCAGTGCCCACATAGGGCCGATCCGGCTTAAGCAGGGGTACCGCCTGCCGCTGCATGTTTGCTCCCATCAAGGCACGGTTGGCGTCATCGTGCTCCAGGAAGGGGATCAAGGAGGTGGCCACCGAGATGACCTGCACCGGCGCCACTTGGACGTAGTGCACTTCTGTGGGGTGGGCGGTGGTGAACTCTTGGCGGTAGCGCACCGGCACCAAGTCGGCAGTGATGCGGCCCTCGGCATCCACCGGCACATCCCCAGGGGCCACGCGGTACTCGTCCTCTTCGTCAGCGGTGAGGTAGACCATGCCCAGATCTTTGCGCACCACGCCGTTCTCGACCCGGTAATAGGGGCTTTCGATAAAGCCGTACTGGTTGACGCGGGCGTGGGTGGCCAGGGATCCGATCAACCCGGCGTTGGGGCCTTCTGGAGTTTCGATGGGGCAGATGCGGCCGTAGTGGCTGGGGTGGATATCCCGCACCGCAAAGCCGGCCCGTTCCCGACTTAGGCCGCCGGGGCCCAGGGCAGATAACCGGCGCTTGTGGGTCAGCTCCGCCAGGGGATTGGTCTGATCCATGAACTGGGAGAGCTGGCTGGAGCCGAAGAACTCCTTAATGGCCGCCACCAAGGGTTTGGGGTTGACCAAAGAGGCCGGGGTGAGGTTTTCCGACTCGGAGACTGTCATCCGTTCTCGGATGATCCGCTCCAGGCGATTCAGGCCCACCCGTACCTGGTTTTGCAGCAGCTCACCCACGGAGCGCACGCGGCGGTTGCCCAGGTGGTCGATGTCGTCCACATGGCCGATGTCGTACTCCAAATTGATCAGGTAGTCGATGACGGCCAAAATGTCGGTGACGGTAAGCACCCGCACACTTTCGGCTACGTTCAAATTTAACTTTTTGTTCAGCTTGTAGCGCCCTACCCGGCCCAAATCGTAGCGTTTGGGGTCGAAGAAGCGGGATTCCAGCAACTGCTGGCCACCCGATACGGTGGGGGGTTCCCCGGGCCGCAACTTGCGGTACAGCTCCATTAGGGCTTCTTCTTCGGTGTAGGGCCCCTCTTTCTCCATGGTTTTCTGGAAGAATTCGGGGTGGCGCAGGTTGTCGTAAATCTCGGAGTCGCTCAGGCCCAAGGCTTTCAGCAGAACTGCCGCCGAGAGCTTGCGGGTTTTGTCGATGCGCACCCACACCAGGCCGTTTTTGTCGGTCTCGAACTTCAGCCAGGCACCGCGGTTGGGGATGAGGCTGGCGCTGTAGGTGCGACGCCCGTTTTTGTCCAGCTCCGATTTGTAATAGACGCCGGGGCTGCGCACAATTTGGTTGACGATCACCCGCTCGGCGCCGTTGATGATGAAGGTGCCCCGATCCGTCATCAAGGGCAGTTCGCCGATGAAGACGTCCATGTCTTTGATCTCGCCGGTCTCTTTGTTGATCAGGCGAGTGGGCACCCGGATCTGCGCTTGGTAGGTGGCATCCCGCCGCTTGGCCTCCTCAGGGTCGTAGCGGGGGCGGTTGATCTTGTACCCTTTGGAGGGATCCCCAGGGCGATATTCGGGCAGGAAATGCAGTTCCAGCTTGCCGGTGTAATCGACGATGGGGGAAAAGCTGAGAAGCTCCTCTTCAAACCCTTCTCGCAAAAACCACAAGAAACTCTCCCGCTGAATCTCCACCAGGTCAGGAAAGGTAGGAGCGACAGGGGATGGCACTGCTAATTGTGTCATGCGTTGCTCGGGAGGGGTCGCGCTGCAGTCAGGCCTTCCATTATAGAAACCCCGCCAACGATCGTCAACGAACGTTACAAAGGCCGAGGGACTGTCCGGATCCCTTGAGGGCTCACTTGGAAAATCTCGGCAAAACCGCTGGGGATCCCCTTTTGGCTGCCGGAGCAGGGACGATTCCCACCGTGCCTTAAGGATTGTTCACATCCATTCACACTCAAGCAGATTATTCTAATCTTTAACCGTTTTTGCGGATCATCCGCTGCTCCAGCTCGGATTTCCGGTCGACCTTGGGGATCGGAGGGGTGGTTCTGACAGGCTCAGCCGGTCGCCAGGGTGGACGCGGCGCCGGTCTTTGTCGCTTTTGAAATGCACGCTGTTGATGCAGGCTATGGGGCAAGACGCGGAGCCATCAATCATGAGAAAGGATCGGGAATGGGTTTACAAAGCTTCTCAGGCTGGGGGAACCTCGGGATGGCTTGCGGGTGATCTGCGGGTGATCTAATGAAGCACAGTTTGTTGGCGAGGAGGGTTTTGTGAGTCAAAGTCAGAACAATCAGAATAAAAAGAGTGATCTGTATAACCGGGACCACAGCTTGTCGGCCCAGTTGCGGGAGGGCACCAAGCAGTCCCACACTATGGCCGAGAACATGGCCTTTATCAAGTGTTTCCTGAAGGGAGTGGTGGATAAGCGGGCCTACAGCCGCTACCTGGGCAATTTCTACTTTGTCTACAGTGCTCTGGAAGAGGGCTTTGCCCAACTGCGAGAGCACCCGCTGGTGGGCCGGTTCTACTACCCGGAGCTGTGGCGCAAGACCAGCTTGGAGAAGGACTTGAATTATTTTATCGGCCCCAATTGGCGCGCTGTGGTCAAGCCCTCCCCTGCCTGCCAGGTCTATGTCAACCGCATCCGAGAAGTGGTGGAAAAAGATCCACTTCTCCTGATCGCCCACGCCTATACCCGCTACATCGGTGACTTGTCGGGTGGCCAAATCCTCAAAAACATCGCCCGCCGGGCCATGGGCTTGCCGCAGGGGGAAGGAACGGCCTTCTACGATTTCGAGCAGATCCCCCACGAGGGCAAGTTCAAGCAGCGCTACCGTGCCCAGCTGGATGCGTTGGAGCTGGATCAAGCCACCATCGACCGCATTGTGGCAGAGGCCAATTATGCCTTCAAGCTGAACATGGACTTGTTTAGGGAGTTGGAGGGGAATTGGCTGTTGTCGATGGCCCGCTTGGCCTGGAATTCGCTGCTCAGCCAGTTTCAACGCAAGCCCACCCGTTCTGAGGCAGCCGCTCCCAGCTCCTGAGCCCTAGATTCCAGATCTCCCCTCTCCCAGAGGAGAGGGGGTGAGGGCTAGTTACATTCGAGGGTGTCGCGGGTGGCCCGACCAGTTACAGGGTTAACGCCGGTGGCCCGTTCACAGAGGATGGAGAGGGCGTCTTGCCGTATCAACGCATTGGTGAAATCCGCCCCATCAATTTGGATCCCTTCGACTCGGGCCAGCCACATCATGCTGTCCTGCAGTTGCGCTTCTCGCAGATCCGCACCCTGTAAGTTGGCCATGTCCAAAGTGGCCCCCCGCAGGTCGGCCCCGCGCAAGTTGGCTTTGCTGAGATTGGCCCCGAATAGGTTTGCCCCTGCCGCCTTCACGTGGCTGAGATCGCTTTGGCGCAGGTTGGCCTTGAGAAACTTCCAGCCGCTCAGGTCTTGCCCTGAAAAGCTCACCCCCTGCAGATCTCGTTTGGTGTAGTCCTCTGCCTGGGCCGGGGATCCCAGCGGAGTAACCCCCAGGCAGAGTATCAGCCCGCAAAGCACCATCCCCCGCAGGAAACGGCTCAGCCAAGACCGCCTCGCCAGAACCGAAGCCAGCCAAGCAACAGACATCGTGGATCCCTCCCTCAAGGAAACCTCCATGGCTTGGGAATTGCTTCTGGTTTTATCTTACCGGATAGGGATCCCGCCGGCAGATTGGGCTATCTTAAAGTCTTCTACAGACCAGATCCGCGATTGGCGAGGGGGCGACAGGGATCCATGTCCGAGATCGAGGTCTTCGATGCGGAGCAGTTGGCCGGGCTGATCGAGGGTCTGGCAGAGGCGATCGGCAGGGATCATCCCCACCTCCAAAAGTTGACGTTGATCGGCATTCGCACCCGGGGAGTTCCCCTGGCCTACCGCCTGCGGGATCGGATTGCCACTCTACTGGGGATCCCGCCCCAAGTGGGGGAGCTGGACATCACTTTTTTCCGCGACGATTTGAGCGCCGGCGGGTTGCGCACCCCCGATCGCAGCGAAATGCCGCGTGACCTAACCGGCCAAGAGGTGGTGCTGGTGGATGATGTGATCTTTCGCGGTCGCACCGTCCGGGCGGCTTTGGAGGCCCTAAACCACTTTGGGCGACCGGAACGGGTGCGATTGGCGGTGTTGATTGACCGGGGTCACCGACAGTTTCCCATCCAGCCCGATTACTGCGGTTGTCAGCTTTCTACAGAACCGGAGCAAACGGTGAGAGTCCATCTGCGGGAAACCGATGCGGAAGAGCGGGTGCTGTTGATAGACAAAACGGCAAAGATCAAGTCCTGAGCCGGCGCTGGGGTGCGGTATTTTGGGGATGACCTGCTAAAACTTGCCGCCATGCCTCGGTTGCCGGAAACTCGCCGTTACGCTGTTTTGGGTACGGGTGCTTTGGGAGGATTTTATGGGGCGAAATTGCAACAGGCGGGCTTTGCGGTGCATTTTCTGCTGCACAGCGACTATGAGCATGTTTGCCAAAACGGCCTGTGGGTGCAGTCCTGCTGGGGGGATTTTCATTTGCCCCAGGTGAATGCCTACGCAGCCGTGGAGGACATGCCGGCTTGCGAAGGCGTGATCGTGGCTTTGAAAGCCACCCAAAATGCGCTTCTGCCGCACTTGATCCCGCCTGTGTTGGCCGAGAATGGCGTGGTGATCTTGTTGCAAAACGGGCTGGGGGTGGAACCCGAGATTGCCGATTGCGTTGGCCCAGAGCGGGTCATGGGGGGCCTCTGCTTCATCAGCTCCAATAAGGTTGGCCCCGGCCACATTCACCATCTGGATTACGGTTCGGTGCTGCTGGCAGAGTACGGCCCTGGCTATGCCCCCCAAGGGATCACGCCCCGCCTTCAACAAGTTCAAGCCGATTTTCAACGGGCAGGGATCCCGACTTCGCTCTCACCAGATTTGATGTTGGCCCGCTGGCAGAAACTGGTCTGGAATATTCCCTTCAACGGCCTCTCGGTGGTGTTCAATGCCGATACTCAGCAAATGATTCGAGACCCTGAGGCCCGTGCTTTGGCGGAAACGCTGATGCAGGAGGTGATACAGGGAGCTGCAGCTTGTGATCGCCTGCTTCCCAACTCCCTGATCCAAGAAATGCTCACCAATACCGAGAAAATGGCCCCCTACCGCACCAGCATGAAAATCGACTATGAGCGCAAACGTCCTCTGGAACTGCAGGTGATCTTCGGCAACCCACTGCAGTACGCTCGACAAGCTGGGATCCATCTGCCACGGGTTGAAATGCTCTACCGACAGTTGCAGGTGTTGGATCGCCTGAATCGAGGGATCCCTGGGGAGCAGCAGGCTTAAGTTTTTCAAGATCCGGCGGAGCGATCCCAGGGCTGGAGCAGGCTTTCTCCTTTGCTTGCGGGTAGACTGAGCCGCAGTCGTGTACTGTTGCTCTGGCTTTATGCCGCTGGGATCCACCCACGATCGCATTACCCTCTGGACGGCCCCCGGCATCACCCTAGCCGCCGGTGTGTTGGGGAACAGCACCACAGTTGCCCTGGCTGTGGGATCCGCCTATCTGTTCAGCGGCCTGATGTTTTCTGGAGATCTGGACACCTGTTCCCGACAGTATCAACGCTGGCTGTTCTTGCGCTGGATTTGGCTGCCCTACCGCAAGTGGATGCGGCATCGCTCCTTTTGGTCTCATGGGCCCATCGTGGGCACTGCCGTGCGGGTACTGTACTTGAGCCTATGGGCAGGAGGAGCTGGCCTGCTGGGGGCTTGGCTGGGATCCCGGTTGGGCTGGTGGATGTGGCAACCCTGGGTGTGGCGCAGCGATCTCTGGCAATTGCTGCAAGTTCACGCCGAGATGCTGTTTTGGATTGGGATGGGGCTGGAACTGGGATCGGTGAACCACAGCCTAAGCGACTGGATGGTCTCCCGCTGGAAACGCTGGCGCAGAAAACGCCGTCAGGTTCGATCTCCTGCCAGGCGACTCAGCTATCGTCGCTAGGGATCCATTGGGCCAAGGTTTGATTTTTCGCCCGCCACGGCATTTGAATGGCAGTAAGGTTACCTACTGTTCCGCAACGCGTAGTCATTTATCTCACCGTCAAGGTGAAACAAACGACCGGTTGCTTCCTGCTAAGGCCTCCGGCCCGCTACGCGAGCAGTTGAAATAGAGGGTAATAAGAACCACGACTGCTATCAGCCCCTCACCCCCCCTCGAACCTGTGCTGTGCCCACAACTCCGCGACCTATCCTCTCAAGAGGGCTGAAACTGCAAATCTTGGCCAATTACCCTTTAGCCCAGGTACTCTGCTTGTGGCCATTTCGATTCAAACTGGGACACTGCACCCATACCTAAAGCCTTGAATACAGGGAATCAGAAGGCTCTCCTCAGTAGCCCAAGCGTCTCACCCTAACTTGAAACGACTACTTGAAGCAGTTTTGTCAAGAACATTTCCTCTTACGTTGGCTAGGTATTGCGATTCAATCTCAATAAAGCTATGCTGTTACTCAGTTGAGTGGTGGAGTCATATCCATCAGTCTTCCTCTCTTGTCTTGGATGCGGCAGGGATCCTGTGCTGGCGGAACTAGCCATCCTGCGTTCAGCGGGGATCCCTTTTTCTCCTCTCCAAGGCTAAGCAAGGTTCTGTGCTAATGAGAGTCAGAATCAGTTGATAGAGAGATTTTTTGCTTGCTCATGTCAATCTGTGGAGGTGGCAGTGTAAAGGAGCAACAGCGGCTGAGGGTTATGGCTTTGGAAGGGGGCAATCTGGCTTCGGGAACCGGAAGACAAGACCGAATACAAAGATTGCTGCTCTAGTTTCCTTTGCAAACTTGTCAGAAGCTAAGGAAAAAGACCAACCTTTTGGGACAAACTGTCTGTCCTATGTCTTGTTTTGTCGTTCAAAAATTTATGTTGGGCTCAAGAGAAACTCTAGAAAAAAGTTGAATCAGGTGGAAGAATCAGTTAGAATCTAGCTGGCGTTAACGCTAACCGCGACGAAGAGACTGGAGGGAGGAAAGCCTAACAGCCTCTCTCCTTTTTTCTGTAGGGGTTACCCTCACTCTCAAACCCCATCTCATGAGAAGGGAGGAAGACCAAATACCCTATGACTTGAAATAGCAGCATTTTCATTAACTTTTGTTTTACTCTCTATGCCAAACTTGATACTAAGCTAAAGAGTTGCTCCTCGATCTTGTAACCATTGAGCAGCCAGCCTGTGTTGGCGTTTTTGTGCATAGGCCAAGGGGGTATGCCCATCTTCATTGCGAGGGTTTAGTTCGGCTCCATTTTCCAGCAAAAGCTCCAGGATTTGGATATGCCCTTCCCAAGCAGCCCAGTGCATCGGTGTTGCGCCAAATCGGTTGCGTGCATTCACATTGGCCCCGTACAAGAGCAGAAAGCGAGCGATGCCCAAATCCCCTCGGGTGGCGGCTTCATGCAGAGGGGTTCGGCCTGTTTCGTCAGTGGCATCCACCGGCGCTCCCTTGGATAGTAGGCGGGCCAGAATGCTTTTTCGACCGGTAGCTGTGGCCCAGTGGAGAACACGACCGGTGTTGGCTCCCTTTTGGATGAGCAGACCGATTACTTCTACCTGATCGGTTAAAGCAGCCCGCTGGAGAGGGGTATAGCCATGGTTATCTGAGAGATCGATATCGCTGCCTGCCCTCAAAAGACGATCCACCAGCTTGACCTGGCCGCCGGCAGCAGCCAAATGGAGAGGGGTGGCACCTGTGGGATCCAAGGCATTGGGAGAAGCGCCATGGGCCAAGAGCAAATCCAACAGTTCCAAATCGCCAAGGAGTGTCGCTTTATGAAGCAAAGTCATTCCCTGAGCATCGACAGCATTTACATCTTCCCCTTGCTGCAAATAGGCCAATAGTTGTTTTAGATCTCGATTGGCAAGAGCTTGATGAAGCGCTTCACTCATAGTAGACAGGAGTAGAAGAAGCCGATTTGAAGTGAAGTTGGGCAAAAGAAAGGGATTCTCGATAGGTCGAAATGCGGACTCCAAACAACTTGGGCAAAGTCTAACACTGGATCCCTGCTGCTGAGGGAATTGGGAGAACCAAGCACTTGGTGGGATCCCTTGGTCAAGCCGGGGCCGCAGCGATAGACTAGAGCTGGTTTTTGGCCAGGTCTTTTCCCGATCCCTTAGCTTATGGGGGTGTGGGGGTAGCTAAGCCCCGCGCTGTACCCGTAGGGTCAGTGCTGGGATACAGATACCCCCACATGGTGTATGATGGGAGCAGTTGCACAAAACGGCTTTTGCCGGAATCTGGTGCAACTACGCGGTGGGACATCCCGTGTCTGCTCGCTGAGGGTTCTTGCGAAAGCTCCCCGATGAAGCGAGAAGCCCACCCTGTACCCGTAGGGTCAGCGATGGGAGTATGTCACTACGCGATCCTGAACCTATCTCCTGCAGCGGACATTGAAGAGATTAAACAGGCGTTTCGACGGTTGGCGCGGCAGTTTCACCCTGATGTGGCAGGGGAGGGATCCCGAGAGCGTTTCCAACAAATCCACCAAGCCTACCAAGTGCTGAGCGACCCTGAGCAGCGGCGGCGCTACGATGCACAACGTCAATCTGCACAACGTCAATCTCCACCCAGCTCTCCTGCTGCCGGCGAAAGGCGGGTGGTCATTCGCAGCATAGGCCCCTCATCGGCAGAGCAGCCCAATCCGGAAGGGCTCAAGGAGGGGATTGCCCGCGTCAAGGCAGCCTGGCGGGAGCGGAAGTTGCCCACGGCGGTGGCCCAGGCGGAGGCGCTGCTGAAACGGTTTCCCAACTCCAGCGAGGCCATCCACATCTTGGCGTTGGCCTACCAGCGCTTCGGCAACCATTTGATCTACGAGGGGCGCTATCAGCAGGCGGAAGCCTACTTGAGAAAAGCTTTGGCCACGGAGCCGCACAACCGAGAATTGGCCTTTGAAATCAAGCGAGATTTAGCCCGTCTGGGCATTCGGGAGGGATCCCGCTAACTTGCCTGCGTTGGGATCCCCAACGTCTGAGCTGCCCACTGCCGGAGTTGTTGGCGGTTGACTTTGCCCTGAGGGTTGCGCGGGATCCCCGTACACCACAGCCAGTGCTTGGGGTGCTTGAAGGGACTCAGTTGGCGGCTTAGGTGTTGCTTCAGGTGCATTTCCAGCTCTTTGGGGATCCCCGTTTTGGGGACGACCACCGCCACCACCTGCTGCCCCCATTCGGCATCCGGTAGGCCCAACACGCACACATCTTCCACCCAGCCGCTGGCTCGGATCTCCCCTTCCACTTCTGCAGCCATCACCTTTTCCCCGCCGGTTAGGATTAGGTCATCGGCTCGACCTAACCAATAGAGGGATCCCTGTCGGTCTAGATAGCCCAAATCGCCGGGGGTAAAGCCTTGCTGTTGCCCTTCGCGTAAGCGGTGCGTAGCACTTAGGTGCGGGTAGTAGCCCAGTGCCAGCGACTCTGCCTGAATGTGAATGTAGCCCACAGCATGGCTGGGCAAGGGATCCCCTTTTTCGCTGCGGATCTGGAGCGTGGCGTGGGGCAGAGGCCGACCCAGACTGTCGCTCCCTTGCCAAAAGGCTTCTGGCAGTAACGTACACACCTGGGAGGCGGTCTCGGTCATACCGTAGGTGAGGGCAAGGGGAAGGTGAAGTTGCCGGGCCTGTTGCCGCAAGCTGGGCCAGGTGGGGCCACCGCCGACCAAAATGGCCCGAAATTGGCGCAGGCTCTCCAAAACTCCCGGATGGGCGCTGAGCAACAGCCGTTGCAACTGAGTGGGCACCAGCGACAGAAAGCTCCCCGGCAGAGGGGGATCCCAAGCCTTGGCCTGCTGTTGCCGTTTCCAATCCCAGACAACCCACTGCCCACCGCTCAGCCAGGATCGGACTGCCTGCATCAAGCCGCTGACGTGGTACAGGGGCAGAACGCAATAGCTGTGTACAGGCCCGACGGCAAAGTGCTGTTGGTGGGCTTTGGCCGAGGCACTGAGGGTCAGCCAAGAGTGCAGGGCCCATTTCACTTGGCCGCCAGAGCCACCCGTGGGGATGCCGATCAGCGGCCAATGGGAGCTGGGCACAGCTTCCCGCAAATCCCGCAGGCGCAGATTCAAGGGGGCGGGATCCCCTTCCAGTCGGCCCTGGCGCCAGCACCAGCCGGATCCCATATCCGCCAAAGCCTGTCCCCATTCCCGTTCTCCCCAGTGGGGATTACCCAGGAACAGCGGGATCCCCAAGCGTTGGCAGGTCAAAACTGCCGCCCACACCTGCACTGGATGCGAGTCCGCCACCAGCAGGGGAACGGCCTTGTCTGCCAAAGGGCGCAGTTGCTCTTCCAGTTTGGACAGGCACTCCTTCAAGTCTCCGCCATCCCCGGACAAGACAATTGACCTCATGGGCTATGGGTATGCCATCTCAACGGCTTCGCGGATCCCCTGCATTTTATTAGGGGATCCCCCCTCGATTTCCTTGGCAAGGAACGGTGAGGATAGGTTTGGGCTTGGCTTATCATGATCTAGGTTTGAACTGGGAGGTCTGTGCTGTGATCGAGCCGATTTTGTTGGGGATCGTCTTGGGCATGGTGGTGGTCACCTTGGCGGGCTTATTCGTGGCAGCCTACAGGCAGTATCAACGCAGCAACAAGATCGGCCTGTAGGAGCAGCCTTTGGGGGGGTTGGAGAAAACCCATAGGGGAGAGAGAGATTGAGGTGGCATGGCGATGCACTGGCTGCGCACAGTTGCTGCTTTGCGGGAGCAGGTAGCCGATTGGCGGGGATCCACAGTTGGCTTGGTGCCCACGATGGGATCCCTGCATGAGGGCCATCTCAGCCTAATCCGCCGCTGCCGGCAAGAGTGTGACCACACGGTGGTCAGCATTTTCGTCAATCCGCTGCAATTTGGCCCCAACGAAGACTGGGATCGCTATCCCCGCGACGAAGAGGGGGACCGAGCTTTGTGCGAGGCAGCAGGTGTGGATGTGGTCTTTGCCCCTGACCCGCAAGAGATGGGAGCCGACCCCGCAACCGGAAGCGACCGCACCTGGGTCATGCCCCCCGAATCCCTTCTGCAGACCCTCTGCGCCCCCCACCGACCTGGCCACTTTCGCGGTGTAGCCACCATTGTGCTGCAACTGCTGAACCTGGTGCAGCCGCAGCGGGCCTACTTTGGCCAAAAAGACGCCCAGCAACTGGCGATCATTCAGCGTTTGGTTCGGGATCTGCAGATACCCACCACGATCGTCCCTTGCCCCACGGTGCGAGAAGCCGATGGCCTCGCCTGTAGCTCCCGCAACCGCTACCTTTCTGCTGCTGAACGACAGGTGGCTGCCGGGCTGTACCGGGCCTTGCGTCGGGGATATGACCATTGGCAGGCCGGGGATCCCTCAGCAGAAGGGATCCTTGCCGCCGCCCGTGCTGAGCTGGAGCATACCCCAGAGCTGCAACTGCAATACCTGGAATTGGTGGATCCCCAAACGCTGCAACCGCTGCCGCGGGTGGAAGACAAGGGCCTGCTGGCCATTGCTGCCTATGTGGGGCAAACTCGCCTGATCGACAACCTGCTCCTTTCCCCAGAGCAAGGGGATCCCTCGCCGGAGAGAGTCCAGCATGCGGCACCGCCCTCTTCCGGCACGACCTCTCCCCCGCGTCGCCCGCTGATTGCCATCGACGGCCCGGCTGGAGCCGGAAAATCCACCGTGGCGCGGGCAGTAGCCGCCCAGCTGCAGCTTTTGTACTTGGACACGGGGGCCATGTATCGAGCCATCACCTGGCTGGCACTGCAACGGGGGATCCCTTTGGACGATGCCGAGCAACTCACCCAACTGGCCGCCCAAACCCAGCTCACCCTGCAAAGTGGCACCTCTTCGACAGAGCCGACCCGCATCTGGGCCGATGGCGAAGAAATTACCCAGGCCATTCGCTCTCCGGAAGTGACCCGCTGGGTCTCTCACGTGGCGGCAGTGCCGGGAGTACGCCAGGAGCTGGTGAAGCGGCAACGCAGCATTGGCCGGGATGGCGGTGCTGTCTTGGAGGGGCGGGATATCGGCACCCACGTCTTTCCTGATGCAGAGCTGAAGGTTTTCTTGACCGCTTCTGTTGGGGAGCGGGCGCAGCGTCGGCAACACCAACTCCAAGCCCAAGGGCAAATGGTGCCTCTCGAAGAATTGAAAGCGCAAATCGAGCAGCGGGATCGCTGCGACAGCGAACGGCTCATCTCTCCCTTGCGGCCTGCCCCCGATGCCATCTTGATCGACACAGATCACCTGAGCCAATCCGAGGTGGAAGACAAAATTGTAACGTTGTACCGGCAGCTTTTGGAGCGATCTGGCCCGGCCCGTTTAGATCAGTAGCTTTGACTCAATCAAGACTAAATCAACGGGACAAGTCAGATTTCCGCATGATTTTCAGGGAGCTGGCCGGTTTGAACAGCTTGATCCCTCTCTCATTTCTCATTGAAGATTTTCGTTGAAGATGCAGTTGATGAGGGGGCACGGATGCCGAGCTATGGGTTGAGTGATGAACTTTGGCAAAACCACCGAGGTGTTGAGGTGCCGGAGGGGATCCCGTTGATGATGGAAATAGGCCGACCCGCTTTTCTCTCGATGAGCCAATGCTACCTGTATCCCGTTCCGCCGTCGCGAACGGAGCGCTATGGTTAATGTCTTCCTCTTGGCCTTTTTGCTGCTCCTCTCAGGAGCTTGCTCTGGGGCCGAAACCGCCATCACGGCCATGGACAACCTGCGCCTGGAATCTCTGATCGAAGAACAAGGGGATCCACAGGGCTTGTATCGACTGGCCCAACAACAGCGCTCGCGGCTGATCACCACCCTGTTGCTGGTGAACAACTTTGTCAACATCGGCATTGCCGCTTTGGCCACAACCCTCTCCATTGAACTGTTGGGAACCCAGATTGGAGCTTTGGCCGCCACCGTGCCCACCACAATTGTGGTGCTCCTCTTTGGAGAAGTAGCCCCAAAGTCTTTAGCGGTGAGCCATCCGCTAGGGGTGTTCCGCTGGGTGGTGCGGCCTGTTCATGTCCTATCGGTGCTGCTGCGCCCTTTTAGCGACGCTTTTGAGTGGGTTGTCAGCAGGCTCTTCAATCTATTGGAATTCTCCCCCCTGACGGCCACCGCTTCTCTCAAGGATTTGGAGCTGCTGATCGATGTGTTGGGGCAGCGGGGGCTGCTGGATTGGCAAAAACGGCGGCTGTTCCGTGGGGCCTTGGCTTTGGACTTGCTGCAGGCGCGGGACGTGGCCAAGCCCAGAGTTAAAATGGAGACCATCTCCCACGACAAAACACTGCAGGATGTGGTGAAGCTCTGTTTGGAAACGGGCTACTCGCGCATCCCCGTGCAGGGAGAATCCAAGGACGAGATCGTCGGCATTATCCACCTCAAGCAAGCCTTGCGCTATCTCGATCAAAAAGGCAATGCCGAAGTGACCCAGGCGATGGCACCGCCTTTTTTTGTGCCGGACACCAAGCGGGTCAGCCTGTTGCTCAAGGAAATGCTGCGCTCTCGCCAACACCTGGGGATCGTGGTGGATGAGTTTGGCGGCACCACCGGCCTCATCACGCTGGAAGACATTTTGGAGGAGCTGGTGGGGGATATTTACGACGAGAGCGACCTCTCCCCCCTGCTGCTGCAGCGACAACGACGACAAGGTGGCTCTTCTGCCCCCTCCGGTTGAGCACCATGAGCAATCGGGTTGTCCACCCTCTGAGTCTTAGCTGGCCCCTGAGGGATCCGTCTCGGCGGCTGTTGGATTCTCGTGCGCATCGCCGTTGGGAGTGAACTCTATCAAGCCAGCATCGACAGGGTAGCGGGCCACAAAAAAGATCCAGAAGCTGTGGATCCCCAACCCCAAAGCCCACCAGCCCAACAGGGGCACCAGCCACGGCCAATCCGCGCGGTACAGTTGCTGAAAAAACACCAGCCCAGACCCGCTACAGAGGAAAACAGACAGGTGGGCGGCATAGGTATAGCGATCATCCAGCTTGCGAAATTCGGGATCCCGACGGGAGGGCTTCCGGGGCCAGCGAGGCGGCATGGCAAAACCATCCAGTTAAAACCTTCTCCAGTGTAGAACAGCCGTCGGCGGGGATCCCTGAGACTTGGGAGCGGCATTTCTGCTGCGCAACCCCAGTTTCAACGCCCGTTTGCCCAGCCAGTACACCAGCAAACCCATCAGCAGCACTGCCAGCCAAGGGGCCAGCACCGCCACCACCGCCAGCAGCAGAGAAGTGACGTTTTCGCCGGTGGCCAACAGCGGGTTGCCCAGCCCCCCTGTGGTGGTGGTAGAGGTCACCAGTGTGGCACAAAAATGGGAAACTGAGGCCCAACCCCCAAAAAATGGCCGGTATGCCCTTCATATCCTCAGCGTTGATGGGAGTGCTCCCGCCAAGCGCAACTGGGGGGATCCGTCTCGGCTGGCTGAACCTCGAACTCCAGCGGTCCCTCTTCAGTGTACAGGTGCAGGTCGAACCAGAAGGTGGATCCCTGTTCTAGCTTGCTCTCCAGGCAGATGCGGGTTCGATGTTTCTCCAGGATGTTGCGCACGATGGCCAACCCCAGGCCGGTGCCCTCTAGGGTGTGGACCCGGTTCTCGACACGGAAAAAGCGGTCGAAAATCCGCTCCTGATCTTCTGGGGCAATGCCAATGCCCGTATCGGCCACTGCCACCCGCACTGCCTGCGGGGATCCATCCGCCTGAACCACCAGGTGGGCATGCACCGTCACCAGGCCCCCTGAGGGAGTGAACTTGAGGGCATTGCCCAGGAGATTGGTCATCACCTGCAAGAGCAGATCGTAGTTGCCCCACACCAAAGGCAGATCGGGATCAACGAATTTGCGCAGCTGGATCCCTTTGTCGCGGGCCTGCAGTTGGTGGGTGCGCAAAGTCTGCTCGATCACTGCCGCGATGTCGACACCTTCAAAGTGGTACTGCTTGCCCGATTCCAGACGAGACAAATCCAAAACATCGTTGACCAGGCGGGTGAGGCGATCGGTTTCGCGGTTGGCAATTTCCAGGTAGTCCAGCCGCTCCGCCGAGGACATCTGCTCGCCGTACTCGTAGAGGGTCTCGATAAAAGACTTGATGCTGAAGAGGGGGGTGCGCAGCTCGTGGCTGATGTTGCTGATGAATTGAGCCTTGGCTTCGTTGAGCTCCACCTCGCGGGTGATGTCCTGCACCGTCATCACGATCCCCTTGAGATTTTGCCGACGCGGATCCGACACCGGTGAAAGCAGAATGCGAATGACGCGCTTGGTAGGGCCGGTGAGGTTGACGCGAACTTCCTCTGCCTCTTGATCCCCGCGGGCAATGTGCATCAGAGGGCGGGCCAGTTGCTGCCGCAGATCCTCCGGCAACAGCTCCGGCAAGGGTTTGCCCAAAACGGGATCCCCTTCCCAGCCAAACATGCGGGAGGCGGCAGGGTTGAGCAGCAGCACCCGCAACTCGGCATCCAGCAAAATGGCAGCATCGACGATGGAGAAGACCAAGGTCTCCAACTTGGCTTTGGCGGCAGCCAGTTCCTCGATGTTTTGCTCTTCGTAGCTTTGCAGCCGCTCCGCCATCTCGTTAAAGCTGTCGATGAGCTGGGCCAGCTCTCCCCCGAAGGGCAGGTCGATGCGCTGCTTGAAGTTACCTTTGGTGATCTCCTGGACGCCCTTGACCAGTTCTTTGATGGGGTAGGTGATGGTGAGGGCATTGACCACCGATCCCAGGATGGCCAAGACCCACACCGCCAAAAACACCCCGATCGAGACCTCCCGCGCCAGCTGGGTGGAGCGCACCAGGGCAGGATTGGGATTGATGCCCAAGCCGAGGGTGCCCAAAAAGCGGCCCTGATGGTAGATGCCGACGAAAATATCCGTCACCCGCCCAGCAGGGGTAAGGTGGGTGCGCACCAGCGGTTGGCCCTCAGCAGGAGGACGGTTGTCCGGCAGTTGCATGCGACGGGTGAGGCTGAGGGAGGTTTTCACCTCTTGGTTGGAAAACGGGATCCCGTAGTAGATGTTTCCTTCGGGATCGGCATAGAGCAGATAGCGGATGCTGCTGGTGCTCTCAAAGTACTGGCGGGACAGTTGGGCGACTTCGCCAATGCGATCTTCCGCAATTAGAGGGGCAACATTGGCCGCCAAAAGCAACCCCAGATCCCGGCCAAAGCGGGCCTCGTTGAAGCGGGCATCCTGCTGCACAGTGCTGACGGCCCAGAAGGTAAAACTGCTCACCACCAAGGAGACCACCAGCGTGGCCACAAAGAGCAGCTGGGTCTCCAGGCGCAGCTTTTGTTTCCAGCGCGCCCACCAGCGCTGCAGGGATCCCATAGAGATCCCGGTCGTTGTTGGCACTGACATGTCCACAGCGCCAGGCAATGGCTCGGCAGGAGAAGAAGCCAGCTCAGGAGATTGGACTTCGGCAATGGGCTCGGCTGGCTCGACGGTGCTGACAGGAGGCATGAACCCAACGTGAACAGATAGCGTGAACGGATATAGGGCGGTGATTCGCCACCATTCTGACATGGGCAGGCGATCCCTTTGTCTCAGCCAAGGCCGGGTGAGAACCGGTATGGGATCCCGGCTTCGCAACGCAACCTGCTCCAGCCGACCTGCAGGGGAATGGTTGCCAATACCGATAAAGGTATCCCCAAGCAAAGCTTGTCAGCGCCCCTAAAGTTGATAGACTAGAAAATCGTGCTTCACCAGGTCAGAGTGACCGGAAAAATCGTGACCAACAGCCCCGTCAGCCAATTTATCCAACATCATTTTCGCCACTTCAACGCAGCCGCGCTGCTGGATGCAGCCAAAGGTTATTGTGCTCACCTGGAAAAGGGCGGCAAGATGATGGTGACCTTGGCCGGTGCCATGAGCACAGCAGAGCTGGGCCTTTCCCTAGCTGAGATGATCCGGCAGGGTAAGGTTCACGCCATCTCCTGCACCGGCGCCAACCTAGAAGAGGACATCTTCAACCTCATCGCCCACGACTTCTACGAGCGCGTGCCCCACTATCGCGATCTCAGCCCGCAGCAGGAGCAGGAACTGCTGGAGCGGCACCTGAACCGGGTAACCGATACCTGCATTCCCGAAGAGGAGGCGATGCGGCGCCTAGAAAAAGCCCTCTTGGAAGAGTGGATGGCTGCCGACCAGGCCGGGGAACACTACTTCCCGCACGAGTTTATCTACCGCATCCTGCGCAGCGGCCGGCTGGAGCCCTACTACCAAATTAATCCCCGGGATTCTTGGGTTTACGCCGCTATGGAGGCCAACTTGCCCATCTATGTGCCGGGATGGGAGGACTCCACCACCGGCAACATGTATGCCGCCCACTGCATCACGGGTGAGATCCGCAATGTGCATACCGTCCGCACAGGGATCGAGTACATGATCCACCTGGCGGACTGGTACCTGCGCACCTCGGCGGAATCCTCCATCGGCTTCTTTCAAATTGGCGGCGGCATTGCCGGGGATTTCCCCATTTGTGTGGTGCCCATGCTCCATCAAGATCTGGGTCGCCAGGGCGTACCCCTGTGGGGCTATTTCTGCCAGATCAGCGACTCCACCACCAGCTACGGTTCCTACTCGGGGGCAGTGCCCAATGAGAAGATCACCTGGGGCAAATTGGGGATCGACACCCCCAAATTTGTCATCGAGTCGGATGCCACCATCGTGGCGCCTTTGATCTTCGCCTGGGTGCTGGGGTGGTGAGAGAAGGGGAATCAATCCATATGCCCGTCAGCGGATGCCGAGCGGGGCCAGCGGGACAAAAGGATCGCAGCTTCCCAGCGCCGCATGTCCTGGGCAATTTGCAGGGGGGTGAGGCCGTAGCCATCCGGCTCGTCGATCTCGGAGCCATGTTCCAGCAGCAGCCGAACGACCTCGGGGTTGCCGGACCAAGCGGCAAAATGCAGGGGAAGGCCACCGGCGCCAAAACGAGCGTTCACCTCGGCCCCTCCCTGGAGCAGGGCTTTCGTAACCTCAGGGTTGCCCAGGCGAGCCGCTTGGTGCAGTGGGCTAGCTCCCCCATGGTCTAGTTGATTGGGATCCGCCCCCGCTGCCAGCAAAAGACGGGCGTTGAGGCCGCTCTCCACGAAAAACAGGGCTGTCTTGCCCCGCTCATCGACAGCGTTGGCGTCTTTCCCCAGCCAGAGAGCCAGTTGCAGCCGCAGCGGGTTGGCTTGGGCCAAGGCTTGTGGATCTTCTGGTAGGGAGTATCCATAGAATCCCAGACCCCCCACTAGCAGGGATCCCAGTCCGACAGCGATTTTTAGGACCTGACCTCGCATAGCCCTATTCCTCAAGGAAAAGGATGGCGAGCCCCTGCCTGGGCAGAGCCTGGGCCGAGAGCAGCAACGGGTTGCTGAGGGCAGGTTGCGCGGCAGCAGCGGGGAAGAGACGCAAAAACTCCTGCAGCGGCAGCAGCTCGCATTGGGATTCCTCGGCGGCGGCCGTGCGATACATGGTGGGGATGACCAGCTTGGGCTGCAGCGCCTCAATGGCCGCCTTGGCCCCGGCAGGATCGTAATTTTTCGGCCCACCCCCCACTGGCACCAGCAACAGGTCGGGACGAGCAAGCAGAATGGACTGCTCCCGCGTAATTGGCTGCAGCGCCCCTCCCAAATGGACAATGTCGATCCCAGCCATGCGCCAGCGCCAACCCACGTTTACGCCAAAGCGAGGGCCACGGGGCATGCGTACTCCTTGCACCCGGATCCCGTCAATCAGATAGTCTCCCGGCTGAAACAGCACCTTGGGGTTGCCGGGCACCACATCCAAAGCACCCTCATCCAACAAGCGGCTGCTGAGCAACACCAGATCGGCAGCAACTCGTGGGGCAGGATAGCCAGCCGTACAGCCCGCCGGCCGAAACGGGTTGACCAGAAACCGTCGGCCCTCCCCCTCGAACAAAACACAACTGTGGTGCAGCCAAGTCAGTTGCAGCCCCTGCGAGCTGGAGCCGGGAGTGAACTCTATAGACCCTGGGGTTGTTGGCGTTTCCGAACCTTGTGCCGGCGCTGTCTGAGCGCCCGCTTTGCGCCCTCTGGCCAGGTTCACGGCCATCGATCCCAGCAGCCCAGCGCTGGCTTGCAGAAGCTGGCGACGCTTCATGGAGTGGGGATCCCCGATGTAACAACGGCAACGGTTTCCTGAGGTTTCTGCGAAACATTGGGCTGAGCAGCAGTTGAGGCTTTGGCGCTGCGCAGGAAGTTGCTCAACAAGCGCTTGCCCTCTGCAGTCAAGATGCTCTCCGGGTGGAACTGCACGCCCTGAACGTGGGGATAGCGGCGGTGGCGTACCCCCATGATGATCCCATCGCCTGTTTGAGCCGTCACCTCCAGCTCGTCAGGACACGTAGAAGGCTCGATCACCAAGCTGTGGTAGCGGGTGGCCGTGAAAGGCTGGCTCAACCCCTCAAACACCCCCACCCCTCGATGGTAAATGAGCGAGGTTTTGCCATGCATCAGCTCAGGTGCGCGCACGATCTGACCACCGTAGACCTGCCCAATGCACTGGTGCCCCAGACAAACCCCCAAAATCGGCAGCTCTGGCCCCAGCTCCCGAATCAACTCCAGGGAGATCCCGGCATCTTCCGGCCGCCCTGGCCCAGGAGAGATAACTACAGCTTGCGGCTGCATTCGGCGCAGGTCGTCAACGGAGAGCTGGTCATTGCGAAAAACCTGAAGCTGAGCTCCCAACTCCCCCAGGTACTGCACCAAGTTGTAGGTAAAGCTGTCGTAGTTGTCGATGACGACCAGCACGATAGCATCCGGCAACGGCACCCCATTTTAGCACTTGCTTGAGCTGCTGTTCTTGATCCAAAGAAGCAGAGTAACTGGCGCTTTTTGCAGGGGAGCAGTCGACGCCCCAAGAAAGCTTGTATCCTAGAAGGTACAACCCACAGGAAGCAGTGAATTGGGCGGGTTTCCAGGTTTCCCAATGTTGATTTGGATCCCATGAGTGCGCTTCTCTCCCCGGCAACCGATTTGCTGGACGAGTTGCGGCAGCTTTTCCCCTTCGAGCTGGACGACTTTCAGATCCGAGCCATTCAGGTTCTGGCTGCTGGGGAATCGGTGGTGGTCTGTGCTCCCACGGGATCCGGCAAGACCCTGATCGGAGAGTATGCCATCTATCGGGCCCTATCCCAGGGCAAGCGGGTTTTCTATACAACGCCCCTGAAGGCCCTCTCCAACCAAAAGTTCCGGGATTTTGGCCAGCAATTCGGCCCAGAACAGGTTGGCCTGCTCACCGGCGACATCTCCATCAACCGGGAGGCGCCGATCTTGGTGATGACCACCGAGATCTTCCGCAACATGCTCTATGGCACGCCGCTCTCTCTGGCCGTTCAGAGAGGAGCCTCCGGCGATGGGATGGAACCTTGGGAGGAGGCGGAGGCCCTGAGTCGGGATCCCTTGCGAGAGGTGCAGGCGGTGATCCTGGACGAATGCCATTACATGAACGACCAGCAGCGGGGCACCGTCTGGGAAGAAGCAATCATCTACTGCCCCCCCACGATCCAGCTCATTGCCCTTTCTGCCACCCTGGCCAACAGCGACCAGCTCACCGATTGGATGAACCAGGTGCATGGCCCCACCCATCTGATCGACTCCAACCACCGCCCGGTGCCGCTGCAATTTCACTTTGCCAATCGCAAAGGGCTGTTCCCCCTGCTGGAGCAAACCGAGTCCGGCCAGTGGGTTTGCAATCGCCGCCTGAAAAGCAAACTCCCCAAGTCAGGTCAGTCTCCCTATGGGGGAGTGCCGGATATGGTGCAGGTGGTGGAGAACTTGCGCCAGCGGGACATGCTGCCGGCCATCTATTTCATCTTCAGTCGCAAAGGCTGTGATATGGCCGTGGCCAGCGTAAGGGATCTGGACTTGGTAGCCAGCGAGGAAGAACGGCAGCAGTTGGCCGAGCAGATCGACCGCTTTTGTCGAGAAACGCCCGAAGCTGTCCGCCGAGATCAGTTGGATGCCCTTTACCGGGGTATTGCCGCTCACCATGCCGGCATGTTGCCTGCCTGGAAGGGACTGGTGGAGCATCTGTTTCAGCAGGGGCTAGTGAAGCTGGTCTTCGCCACTGAGACTTTGGCCGCCGGGATCAACATGCCCGCCCGCACAACTGTCATCTCCTCCCTTTCTAAGCGCACCGACAACGGCCACCGCCTCTTGACCGCTTCCGAGTTCATGCAAATGTCGGGCCGAGCCGGACGGCGGGGCAAGGACATCATCGGCCATGTGGTGACGGTGCAATCCCCGTTTGAGGGGGCCCAAGAAGCTGCGCGGCTGGCCACCTCTGGAGCGGATCCCTTGGTGAGCCAGTTTACCCCCACCTATGGCATGGTGCTGAACCTGCTGCAAAAGCACTCTTTGGAAGCAGCACGGGATCTGATCAACCGCAGCTTCGGCCAGTATTTGCTCTCGTTGCAAAAGTTGCCCGAACAACAGGAGATCCTGCACACGCGCGCCGAGCTGGAGGAGATCGACCGTCTCTTGGGAGGCATTGCCGACGAAGATATCGCCCGCTATGAGAAGATGCAGGCGCAACGGCGGGAAGAACGACGCATTTTGCGCTACTTGCTCAAACAACGGGAAGCTGAGCCGGATCCCACCTTGCGGCTGTTGGCCTTTCCCCACATTCATGCCCAAGAGGAAAAAATCCGTGCCCTAGAAGCTCAAATCCGAGAGAATCCCGCTCACCAAGTGGGGAAAAAATTGCTGGGTTTGCGAGAAAAACGCCAGCGCTTGCTCAAGCGCCTCGAGCACCTGGAGCGGCAAAGCGATTCCGTGCAGGAGTTGCGCTGGCAGCAATTTATGGCCTTGGTGGGGGTGTTGCAGGATTTCAACTGTCTGCAAGAGTATCAACCTACCGATAGCGGAGAGGTGGTGGCCGCGCTGCGGGGGGATAACGAGCTCTGGCTGGCGCTGGCTCTGCTCTCGGGTGAGTGTCAGGGCTGTGCTCCCCATCATTTGGCCGGAGTTGTGGCTGCCTTGGTCTCAGAGGCTCCCCGTTCAGGTACCTACAGCCGGCTGCGCACCTCGGGGCTGGTGGAGGATGTGCTGCACGGATTGCGGGGTTTACGGCGGCAGCTGTTCCGCAGCCAACGGCAACACCAGGTGTTTCATGTGCCGATCGGGTTTGAGCCCAGCTTGGCCGGGATCGTCGAACATTGGGCGCAAGGGATCCCTTGGGAGACCCTGGAAGCCAGCACCAACCTAGATGCCGGAGACTTGGTGCGCCTGATCCGCCGCACGCTGGATTTGCTTTCTCAGATCCCTTATGTTCCCCATCTGCCGGCGGAGTTACGGGAAAATGCCCGTCAAGCCCAAAAAATGCTGGATCGCTTCCCGGTGAGCGAGTTGATCTAGCGAGCTCAGACCGTTTGCTGTTCAGTGAGGTTGCAGCTCTATGATGCCCGCCGGTGAACCCACCCTCAGGGATGTGTTGAGTGTTATTGAAGAGATCCGGCAAGATGTGGAAGAGATCCGACAGGATGTGGAAGGACTCCGGCAGGATGTCTCCAGAACCAACGAGCGGCTAGAAGCCCTGGCAGCCGATCAAGCAAAGCGCTGGGCCGAGCAGGAAAGACGTTGGGCTGAGCAGGAGAGACGTTGGGCCGAGCAGGGGATAGAAAACCGGGTGATCCTAGAACGAATTGACACCTATCAAAAGGCTAGCGCCCAAGTGGTTAACCTGGCTTTTGCCTTGATTGGAGCTGCCACCGTAGCTCTTGTCGGCATCGTCCTACGGTTGGCCGTTAGTCTATAGTCAGCTGGTTCGGCAAAAACTTCGGCAGGCAGGATGGCCTTGCTTCTCTATTCGGCAACTGGTACGGCTTGTCCTTGAGTTTGGCATTCCGAATGGCCATCTCTGACAGGGCCATGTCCCACCCCGTCTGTTATATCCCCTATTGTGTCCCACTTTAGCCTGGATTACAGTGGGTTTCCCCGGTCTATCGTGGACACTAAAAAGCCCAGAAGCCTTGCTGGGTAAGAGCTTTCTGGACTTCAGTGGACGTTATCGGATTACGGAGAGAGTGGGATTCGGTCGCGCCAGCGGGCCGGATGGCCTTACCCACGGTGAGTTGCTCTCACAAACAAGTTCCAGCGGAGAGAGTGGGATTCGAACCCACGGTGAGTTGCCCCACACAGCATTTCCAGTGCTGCGCCTTCGACCACTCGGCCATCTCTCCAGATTGAGAACAGGGGCGACTTTCCAGAGAGCTAAAAAGTCAGCTTTGTGATCCTAGCAGAGGATGGAAGCCATCAATGAGATCCTTTGGGATCCCCAGGCCGAAACATTTGCAGCAACACTTGCCGGCGAGAGCACCGCCAGTAGTCAATATGGGATCCGATTAACCCCGACTCATTGATCTGCATCTCTGTCCAGCCGGGGATGCACAGGCGGGGACGCCAAGGCAAAGCCAAAGAACCGCTTAGGATCCACTCGGTGCGGATCTGGCTGCCGGTTTGCCGAATATCCTGCAGATCGAGACGGATATCCTCTATCCAACGCCCTATCCCCTCGATCATGCGGCGATAGCGATCCAAGCCGCGAAACTCGTTGAGGGGATCCCGGAAGTAAACCTGCGGGTCGTAGATCGCATAGGTCTGATCCCGGGGAAAGCGAGCGTAATCTGCCCGCAAGATGGCCACCAGATCAGGCGGGGCTGGGGAAGAAAGGCTCATAGCTTGGCCGCAACAGAAAGAGACACCGTTTCCCCAGGGGCGGGGCAACACAACTGGATGGATTGGGACGTGGCGGCATTCAAGGCTGCCAGCTTTTCTCGAAACTCCTGCAGGCTGCCCAAGGGGCGGATCTGGGCGGCAAACCAGCCGTGGTAGTCCACCTCTCCCATCGCGGTTGGGATCACCTGCTGGGGGCGTAGGGCTGCCACCACCTCCAGGGCCCGCTCCGGCCCCATGATCACCTCTCCCAAGAGGGGAAAGATCTGCCCCACCACCGGAATCAGTAGGGTATGGATGGAGCCAAACTCCTGCTGCAGCCGCGGGCGGACATCCGGTTGGGAAAGATGAGGCTCGTAGTAAAGCCGTGTCTGGGAGGACACCTCTTCCAGCAGATAGCCCAGCTCACGGACAGGCCCTAGGGGCGCACCGGGAATGGCTGTGACCCGCAGATCCCCCCACTGAGCGGACTGCCAGGGATCCAGAGCCTGAACCGTTGCAAATCCTAGACTCTTCACTACTCTGGCTGCAGCCGGCGAGGCCAAAACGGGGATCCGCTTATCCAGGCGCTGCAACGTTGGTGGGTGGCAGTGATCCGGCTGGGCTTGGCTGAGGAGGATCCCGTCGATTTTGGGCAAGGTCTCCGGCGTAAAAGGGAGCGGCTGGCGGTGCTCCAGGCGGATGAACCAGGGGATCCCCAGAAACACCAGGGGATCCACCAGCCACGGATCCAATAGGAAGGTTTGCTCCCGGGTGTGGATGAGCCAACTGTTGAGGTCGATGCGGGTCAGTTGCATGAGTTGAAAGTAAGGTTATTGGCCGGTAATGGAGAGATCGGCAACCCAAATGCGGGGACACAGCCCACCGGGTGTGACTTGCGGCTCGGGCTCGACGTAGAAAATCGACTTCAACAGCTCCAGGAAGTCTCCGGCCACCGTGGCCGCTTCGATGCTGATGCGTTCTCCTTGGCGTACCCACCACCCCTGAAACGGCAGCGAGAAGGATCCCTGGAGAGGCTTAACGCCGGCATGGAGAGCTTGCAGCTCATCGATCCAAACTACATTTTCAGCCGTAGCCAAGTCATAGGTGCTCTCCGGCGGTGCCCCGGCAAATACATGGTAGTAGTGGGCGGCAACTGTGACCTTGGCGCCGATGTTGGCATGGCCGGTGGGCTTGGCTCCTAGGCGCTTAGCCGTACCGGCGCTGTGCAAAAAGTGGGTCAAGACCCCATTGGTGATGAGAGGGACACGGCGGGTGGGGGTGCCTTCGCCATCAAAGCTGATCGCTCCCACATTGGTCGGGTGTAGGGCATCGTCACACACCGATAGAAGAGGCGAGGCAATGGTCTTGCCCAGGGATTCTGGGGTGGACAGGCTTTGGTTGTCCAAAATGTTTTGGGCATTGAACACATTGGAGAAGGCGCCCAACAAACTCAAAAAGGCTTCTCCGGAAAAGACCACTGTGTATTTTCCAGAAGGGATCCGCTCGTACTCCAGATGGCTCATCAGTTTCTCAGCAGCTTCCTGCACACAACCCTGGATATCCAACTCATCCAGGCTGCGAGCCACTCGCATGGCTCCGGCGCTGCGGGGTTTGCGTCCTTCTTGCTCTGCCTTGCTGTAGAGAAAAACCGAAGCGAGGGTATGCTCCTCTTGTCGCAGGGCTTGGTGGCTGTTGAGGTAGAAGCGGTTGATTTGCCGCTGCGCTAAGCCGTTATAGGGCACCCCCTGAATGGCGGGATGGGATCCCAGCAGTGCCTTTTCGGCAGCCACCAACTGTTCCAACAAGTCGCCGGCCAAAGCCAACGGCCCTTTGTCGTTACAAGGCTGGGCAATGGGCAGAGTGGCTTCCGGGCTGAATT
Source organism: Thermostichus sp. OS-CIW-32 (assembly GCF_054060415.1). Lineage (NCBI taxonomy): Bacteria > Bacillati > Cyanobacteriota > Cyanophyceae > Thermostichales > Thermostichaceae > Thermostichus > Thermostichus sp. OS-CIW-32. The sequence goes on from NZ_JBSSDD010000002.1 coordinate 379,884, forward strand.
GAGGGGCATGTTCCCGCACGCCAAAATGGCTGGCTTCAAAGGCCGTTTGCAGGGCCAGTTCCAGCCCCGCCTCATCCACATCGGTGGTGGAAGTTACTCCCACCTGCCCTTGGTCGTTCCAGGCCCGCACCGTCACGCTGCAGCGGTGGGAAGCCTTGACCTGGCGAGGTTCCCCATGATCTACCTGCACGCTGGTTTCATCCACTTGAGCCCCGTAGAGATCAAACTGAGGGATCCCCAGCCGCTGGGCACAGCTTTGTGCCTGTTCTGCCAACACCGCGACTTGCACCATTGCCACTCCCCAAGTTCCTGTTGCCATCCAGCGCCTCTAGTAAACTACCCGCACTCATGCTGACGCAGAGCGCTCCGCACCGCTAAAGCGAAAGAGTGCAGGCTTTCGGTAGCCCTGTAGTTGGCAAGCCAACCACGGACCTCTAGGCTGGTTTACAGCAGCCCCAAGTTTGGCAATCATGTTGGCCCCATTCCAGTCCGCATCCCCTTCCCATCCACAGTGCCCACACTTAAACTGCTTCCCACTGCGATAGGATTGCGCAGGGTCGGGATGGATGTGCAAACACTTGTGACAGGTCTGCGAGGTATAAGCAGGCGGAACAAGGATCAGAGAAACCCCTGCAACTCTCGCCTTGTATTCCAGAAACTGCCTCAGTTGGTAGAACGCCCAACTGTTGGCCCTGCGCCGCTCGGCTTTGCTGCGGGGTTGTTGGTTGATACGCTCCCGTATCCCTGTCAAGTCCTCTAAAGCAATAGCGCTATTTGTGGCCTTTGCCCTAGAAACAATAGCTTTAGAGATGCGATGATTGACCCACGTTTTTGCTACGCAACGCTGACGCGACTGAAAGCGTCTCTCCTTACCAGACAGCCGTTGCAACAGTTCTCTGCATCTGCGCCGCGAACTGCATGTGCCCTTACTGGCTTTGCGTTGGAGTACCGCCCTCAACCGGGAGTAGTGGTCTCGGACTCTGTTCAACTGCTGTCCATTCCAGTTGTCCCCCTCTGACGTATGGGCAATATCTGTCCTTCCCAAGTCCACGCCTACCACCTGAGCGGTGTTCTGCTGTTCCGGTAACTTTGCTTCCACGCAAATCTGGATGGAGTAGGAACCGTCTTTGCGCTTGACCAGAGTGGCCGTTCGCGTCAGCGGACCGGAGGTCTTTTTGGGATTGGAGCCTGCCAACTGTTCTCTCTGGTAATGACCAATCGCCAGCTCAAAGCGCTCTCGACCCTCCACCGTGGTGTTCGCGTTAGCGTCGCGTAGCGACAGCGACACCGTCCAGTCTTTCTCGCGAAACGAAAAGATACGAGCGTCGTAGGTAGCGAAGCCACCCTTGTTCGCGTTAGCGTCGCGTAGCGACAACGCTTTGACCGGGCGGTTTTTCTGTTGTGCCACCTTGCGAGCAGACGCTACCCGTCTGCATATCTGTTGGTCGCGTAAGCGGGACGTAGTCCTTGCCAAATTACTGGACAAGCCGAAACGGGCACGGATTTCGTAGTAGCACAGGGATTGGAGTTTCAGTGGGTTGACGACTTTCTCGGGTGTGTTTTGGTTGACCCAGTTCAAGGCTTGGCCGAAAGCATCCAATCGCGTCAGCGGGACGGAGTCCTTTGTCTCGTCCAATTTGGCGGCTTGCGACTGGGACACCTTGAGCTTGCAAGAAACGGTCAGGACTTGGGTCATAGCCTTATTGCATTTTACTCACATTCCTCCCGACCCTTGCCCTGTGGGCAGAGAGCGGGGCTCCTGCGGTTTCTAGCTGACGGGCCAGCCAGGCGGTCAACTCTTCCGATCGCGCCAGCGGGACGTAGTCCTTGCCGCTGAAGTCCAACAGAGCTTCCCCCAGCGCCTCCAGTTGTGACGTTGACAAAGCCCAAATCTTATTCTCAAGGGCCGGGTCAAGGGATCCCAACTTCCGCCTGAGCAGCTGCAAGACCAGCGTTGCTTCTCCGTGTTGCAATCCCTGTTGTAATCCTTGTTGCAATCCTTGTTGTAGCCCTTGTTGCAGGCCCAGTTGTAGTCCTTCTTTGCGCCCTTCTTCCAGCCCCTCTCGCAGAGCTTCTGCCCGCCACTCTTGGTAGATCACCGATTCCCTCATATCCAAAGACCTCATGATTTGTCGAATCAAACCCCGATCCAATGCTAGTCCCGCCAAGACGGCTGTTGCGGCTGCCAATTCCCTTCTCTCACTGGGGTCTGCCAAGCTCTCTAGCTCACTGACCACCTCTCGCAAGGTTTCTGCTGGATCTTCCACCTGGCTTAGAACCCGAAACGGTAGCAGGGCTTGCCGATCCGCTCCGGCCCTCAAATCGCATTCCCACAGGCGGATGACATCAAACTCATGGCTCAGCCTCTCTAGACGAAAAGAGGTCTGGAAAACTCGCTCCGACCCCGTTTTGCGCAAGTCAATGACCACCTGCTGCACCGATAGGTGAGGATACCTCCGATCGCGTAAGCGGGACGGAGTCCTTTCGCGGTAGCGGGACGGAGTCCTTTAGAGTCGGAGCCGAGCCACTTCTCCCATGAGCCAGCGGGCAAACTGCTCTGGGAAACGCTCGGCCAGATATTTGCAGACGTTGTCATAGGCCATGTCGAGGTGGATCCCTGGAATTAGCGACCGCCCACGGTAATGGAATCCACCTTGATGTGAGGCTGCCCGACGGTGACGTAAATGCTGCCACTTACAGAGCCACAGAACCCGGCTGCCAAGCTGAGGTCTTTGGAACACATGGAGATTTTGGTCAAGATGTCTTTGGCTTCTCCGATCAGGGTGGCTCCCTTGAGGGGCTTGGTAATTTTGCCGTTTTGGATAAGATAAGCTTCTTCGACGGCGAAGTTAAATTGCCCAGTGGGGCCGACGCTCCCTCCCCCCATACGCTTGCAGTAAATGCCTTTGTCGATAGAAGCAAAAAGATCGTCCAACTCTGCATCTCCAGGGGCGATGTAAGTGTTGCGCATACGGCTGGCGGGGGCAAAGGTGTAGTTTTGGCGGCGACCGCTGCCGGTGCGGGGGTGGCCGGTGCGCATTGAGCCAGCCCGGTCGGCCAGGAAGTTCTTCAAAATGCCCTTTTCAATTAGCAAAGTGCGCTGGACCGGCATGCCCTCGTCGTCCACATCCAGGCTGCCAAAGGCCCCTTCAGAGAGACCTTCATCCCAGGCGGTGAGGTTTTTGTGGGCAATTTTCTGGCCTTTTTTGTCGGCAAAGGGAGTGGTTTTGCGCTCAATCTGGGTGGTTTCCAACAGATGCCCGCAGGCTTCGTGGAAGATAACGCCGCCAAAAGCGTTGGACATCACAATCGGGTAGGTGCCGGATTCCACGTAGTCGGCATAGAGCATCTGGCCGGCGGCTTCTGCCAGTTCCCGGCTGTGGGCCTCCAGATCCCAACGGCGCAAAAAGTTGGGATCCCCCGTACCGCCGGAGCGTTGACTGACAGAGGCGCGATGGGATCCATCGGCACAGAGCAGCGTAGAGCTCACGGATTGGGTGAGGCGCACATCCCGCACAAAGGTGCCATCGCTGCAGGCCACCAGAATCTCTTGCCAATCGCGGAAATAGGTGGTGCGGCGGGACTGCACATGGCGGGCTTGGCGACCCAGCTGCTCGTTGGCTTTGAGCAGGATCTCCCCCATCTCCGCAATGGGGCTACATTCCTTCAACCAGCCATCTTTGCGGCGACGCTCGCCGTAGTCCTGCAGCATCTCCAGGTTGACGGCAGAGACCAGCGCTGTGGGGCCAGGAGGGGTGAAGCCCATCAGCGAAAGGCCCTTCTCCAGAGCAGCCTTGAGACCGGCAAAGGACAGATCGTTGGTGCTGACGTAGCAGTCGGCCAAGCCGCGAAACACCCGCACGCCGGCCCCGGTGGAGAGCCGTGGGGTGATGCTGGTGATGGCGTCATCTTCGGCCAGGCAACTGATGGAATTGCCCCGTTCTAGAAAAATCTCCACCAAATCGGCACCGGCAGCGCGCCCCCAGCCCAACAGGGCAGAGAGGGGATCCCGCCAATCCTCGTCGAAGCGCTGTAGAGTATGACGGTAGTTCAGGTTGGGCAGTTCTTTGGACAAAAGCAGCATGGCAGGCTCAGGGAGTAGAGACGAGCTAAGGCCGGCGCAAGTTTTCGTTTTCTCAGTTTAACAAGGAGTAAAGGTTCTCCCCTGCCGGCAAATTGACCTGGAGCTTGACAAGGGCGGGGGAGCAATCGAAGATCGCTGCACAAGGAAACCTCGACTTGCAATGGCTGCCAAGAAAAAACCGCCGGAGCTTCAGCCCAGCCTGTTTGACGATCCCATCGAGCCGCCAGCCCCGGCGGAGGAGACACTCCCCCAGTGGGATCAGATCCCCCTGTCGGCCCAGGTGTCCATCCCCCCCGGCACTTACAGGGATTTGGAGCAACTGAAGCAGCATTGTTTGGTATGCCAGCGCTGCGACTTGGCAGCCAGCCGTACCCATGTGGTGGTGCATCGGGGCAACCCCAAGGCAAGGATTTTAATCATCGGAGAGGGGCCAGGGGAAAGCGAAGACCTGCAGGGGCTGCCTTTTGTGGGCAAGTCGGGACAATTGCTGGATAAAATCCTGGCTTCGGTGGGGCTGGATCCCGAGCAGGACACCTACATCTGTAATGTGGTCAAGTGCCGCCCCCCTAACAACCGCGTGCCCACCCAGGAGGAGATGGACGCCTGCCGTCCCTATCTGTTGGAGCAAATTCGCCTGGTGGATCCCTGGATTATTCTGCTCACGGGGGCCACCTCGGTGCGCTCCCTTTTGGGCGAGAAGCGAGGGATCACCAAGATCCGCGGGGAATGGATCCAGTGGCAGGGGCGCTGGTGTATGCCCATCTTTCACCCGGCTTATCTGCTGCGCAACCCAGACCGCACCCCTGGCAGCCCCAAGTGGTTGATGTGGCAGGATATTCAGGCGGTGAAGCAAAAGTATCTGGAACTCACCGGCACAACGCCACCTCAGCCGGACTTTTGAGCCCATTTTCCCAAGCGCCCCTTCTCCCAAAGGGGAGCAAGGGATCCCTACCTTGGCTGATCCCCAGGTTTGAACCCAGTCAAGAGGCCAAAGCGGAGCAAGCCGGTGGCATAAGCCTGACGCATCAGGCCCAGCCCCAGCGCCGCCCGAAGGGTAACCCAGCCGCTGCGCAGCAAAGCCCAGATCCAGCGCCAGTCGCGGGCAGAAGCGATCACCTCATCCCAGAAAGGGGCCACTCGCTCCGACCAGTCGGCGCTGCGCACCTGCTCAAAGCCCACCTGTTGGGCCAGAGCCTCGTAGCTGGAGAGGCTGATCACATAGGGCAGGCAGTACACCTCGTAGATTTTCTGCAAAAGCTGTTGATCCTGCTGGCTCAGGGATCCCTCGCGGTGGCACCAGGTTACCACCATCAACTGCCCGCCCGGTTGCAAGACCCGCCAGCATTCGGCCAGAAACTGCCGCTTATCCGGCATGTGCTCGCCGCTTTCCAGAGACCACACCAGATCAAAGGTGTTGTCTGCAAAGGGCATCTCCAGGGCATCGGCCACCTGAAATCGCACCTTGTTGCTCAGGCCGGCCTCTCGGGCGCGCTCCGTAGCCCGCTTGGCTTGGACGGGGCTGAGGGTAATGCCCGTAACCTGTGCCCCAAAGCGCCGGGCTAACTCCAAGCTGCTTCCCCCAATGCCACAGCCAAGATCAAGAATGTGCTGGGGAGGGCAGGGATCCCCGATCTGGCCCCACTGGATAACCCTATCAATCAAGTCAATCTGAGCTTGGCGGCGATCCTTGCCGGTTTGGCCCGGCTCGTAATAGCCATGGTGCATGTGCTCCCCCCACACCCGCTCCCAGAGGCCGGAGGAGGCATCGTAGAAGTGGCGAATGCGTTGGTTGAGGGTGGAGGTCATGGCAACAGATCTCCATGGCTTTTTTATTTTGGATCCTCTCGCCCGGTGAAATCTGATGGGGAACCCTTGTAACCCAACTCGCGCCAGCCGGACGGAGCCATAGTAACAGACCCTTTCCGAACTCACCTTGGAGCAGAAAGCGATCCCAGCGCCCAAACCAACCGCTGCACAGCACTCAAGAGCACCAGAATCGCCATCAGCCCAAACAAGCCCACCATGTACTCCGGGAAAAGGAAAAACAAGCCGTAGAAAAAGATGGTTTCGCTGCCCTCGATAAGCCCCGACGGCATACTTAAGCTGGTCAGTTCATCCAAGGATCCTGCCCCGACAGTGCCATCCGTCCTTGTTGCTCCGCAACGCTGTCGCGAACGCCGTTTTTCCAACAGCCCTGCCAAATACATCCAGGAGCAAAGGTTGATGTAAAAGCTGGCCAGCATCAGAGCCAGAGAAGCATAGCCCAGCAGGGATCCCTGGTGAAAGGCCAGCCCCAGGGGAACGACCGCGTAGACCACCACATCCAGCAGCATATCCAGGTAGCCCCCCAGATCGCTCTGCCGCCCCTGCAGACGAGCCAACGTGCCGTCCAGCCCATCCATAAACCGGTTCAGCAACCACAGGCCCAGCCCCCACCCGTAGGCCCCGTAAGCTGCCGCCACGCCAGAGGCCAGGCCCACAGCAAACCCCGACAGGGTAATGGCTAGGGGATGCACCTGTTGGAGAGGGGTTTGCAGCACTGGAGCCAACAGCCGCTCCTTCCACTGCCTAAGCACCTTATCCAGCAAGAAACACTCCTTTCTTATTGCTCTGCAACGCTGTTGCCGATGATCACCACCGGCTGGGATCCCACAAAACCTCTGGATTCAATTTTCTTGCTCCGCACCGCCAACGCGATGGAAATCATCATCCCAGAATCATCCCAGATGATGAGAATGCTACTGAAGGGAGGTCAGAGCAAAGTGCTGTGCCTACGGCAAAGGAACCGCACCGCTGTTGCGAATGAAGCGGATACCTACGCGGAGTATGTTTGCTCTGGCCCCTTTCCTCTACCGGAAGTGCTGCGGCAAGCCTAGGCTGGGACACAGCCTGTGGGTAAACTAAAGGTTAGGCTGGGTAGCCTATCGCCTGGCGGACTGTGTGCTCCTTAACTCGGTGTTCGCGGCACCTTTTTCTCCCTCAACTCCAACATACCTACGAGCGAGTCCATGAGCGAGACCCCCACTTCCCCAGCAGAAGCGTTCGCGGCACCAGAGCCGGTCATTGCCATCACCGGCCTGACCAAAACCTATCGCACAGGATTTTGGCTGAACAAGGTGGTCAGCCCCCTCAAAGATTTTTCTCTGACTGTGGCCCGCGGAGAAACCTTTGGGCTGCTGGGGCCCAACGGGGCCGGGAAAACCACCACCATCAAATGCCTACTGGGCATTGTGGAGCCCACCCGCGGCAGCGGCACTTTGCTGGGCAAACCCCTGGGGGATCGCTCCATCAAGCAACAGGTGGGATATTTGCCGGAGAACCCCTATTTTTACGATTACTTGACGGCATGGGAGTTTCTCCAGTTTGCCGGCAAGGTGTTTGGTCTGCCCAATAGCCTGTTGAAGGAGCGGATCCCGCAACTGCTGGAGCTGGTGGGGCTTTCTATAGATACGGCCCGCAAAAAACAACTGCGCACCTACTCCAAGGGCATGCTGCAGCGCACTGGCATGGCCCAAGCGCTGATCAACGACCCAGAGCTGGTGTTTCTGGATGAGCCGATGTCGGGACTGGATCCCATGGGCCGCTATCAAATGCGCGAGATCATTCTGTCCCTCAAGCAGCAGGGCAAAACGGTGTTTTTCAACAGCCATATCCTGGCGGATGTGGAAGTTATCTGCAACCGAGTCGGCCTGATCATCGGCGGCAAATTGGTGCATCAGGGAACTTTGGATGACTTGCTGGGAGAGAGCAAAAGCTATCGGGTACAGGGGCACGGTGGCGCCGTCGAACAGTTCCGCGACCGCCTAGAGCACTTCTCGATTCAGGGATCCCATTGGTCGGGGGAATGGAGTGGATCCCTACCGGAGTTGCTGAGCCTTTTGAACCAAGCGGGGGCACTGGTCACCGACTTGCATTGGCAGCGGCAATCCCTAGAAGAGTTCTTTGTGGATCAAGTGCGGGCCATTGAAGGGGATCATCCGGTCTCTGCCTAGGCTGGCCGTTCGCACTGGTGCTATGGAGAACCCCGAGAGCAGGACGGAGTTCTGCCCTGAGTATTTCCCAGTAGGGGACTCTGTGCTCCGCACCGCTAATCGGCGGCAATAACAGCCCGGTAGTAGCCTTCCAACTGTTGGGTGGCTGCCGACCAGCTCCAACGTTCTGCCTCTTGGCGGGCTTGCTGTCGGAAGAGCTGTCGCTGCCCGACGCTGCTCAGGAGTTGCTGGGTAACCTGGACAAAGTCGCTATCCGAATTGGGATCGAACAGAAAGCCATTGCGCCCACTGTCCACCACATCGGTAATGCCGCCGCAGCGGGGGGCGATCACCGGACAACCGGCAGCCATGGCTTCCAACAGAACCAGCCCCAAGGTCTCGGTGCGGGAGGGGAACACGAACAGATCCGCCGATGCAAAGGCCGCTGCCAGAGACTCCCCCTGCAGATAGCCCGTAAACACCACATCGTAGCCGGCAAAATGTTGCTCCAGGGATCCCCGCTCTGGCCCATCTCCCACAATAGCCAAGCGGGCTTGGGGGATCTGCTCCAACAAGACCCGGATCCGCCCTACTTCCTTCTCAGCCGAAAGCCGTCCCACGTAGAGCAAGAGAGGCCGTTCCGGTTGCCCCGCCGTGAGCCGAGCCCGCATTTCTGAACTGGCCGCCTGGGGATGAAACAACTCCGTGTCCACTCCTCGCTGCCACAGCTGCACCCGCTCAATGCCGTGGGCGCTCAGCTCCTGCATCATGGCCGTCGAGGTGCAAAGATTGACCCGCGCCAAATTGTGCCCCAGCTTCAGGAGATTCCACAAAACCCCCTCCAGAAAGCCCAGCCCATAATGCTGCAGATACTTCGGCAGATGGGTATGGTAGGAGGCCACCAGCGGGATCCCCATCGTCTGGCTGTAGTAGAGGCCCCCCAATCCCAAAACCGCCGGGTTCACCACGTGGATCACATCCGGTCGGAAACGGCTGAGCAACTTACCGATGGCCGGGCCAGGGGCGGCCAGCTTCAACTCTGGATACAAAGGCAGTGGCATCCCCGGGATCCCGTAGACCCGTGCCCGTGCAAACCGCCGGGGGGCTCCCCGGGGCGCGACGATGAGCACCGAGTTACCACGAGCGGTTAGGTGACGCACCGTGTGGCAGAGGCGGGTAACAATGCCGTCCACCTTGGGCAGAAACGTCTCCGTAAACAGGGCTATGCGCATCAGGGATCCCAAGCCTACTGTTATTGCTCCGCAACGCTGCTGCGACCGCGCCACTCGGACGGAGTCCTCAAAGACTCTAGAATGAGTGTTGCACAAAACGACAACGCCGCTACGACTTCCGTCAGCAGACTTGAGTACCTCACTCCACCGGAAAAGAATGGGGCGTTGGCTCAGGTTCGGTGAAAGTCTGCACCTGGCCTTGGCCAAGCGTATCTGCGGCGGTTTTGCTGATCAACAGTAGGGTCGCCGCCAGGGCCAGCCCGATAATATCCCGCCACATGCTCCACTCCTCAGCTCCTCACTCCTCTTGCCCATTACTGTAGCGGCGGTTTTCTCGACTTGGCAGGGATAGAGGACGGATTTTTGCGTGACACAAATCACTGCCAAAATTGCGGCTTTGCCCCCCGCCGGTTAGTCTCGGAACGTCAGTTGCAAGCTGGTTATCAGCAGCACCAAAGAAGATACCGCCATCACCCCTCCCCAAAACCAGTAGGGCAAGAACAAGTTTTGGGCAATTTGGCTGGAATCGGAGTGGATCACCTGCCCGTTGATCACAGCAGAGGCCGTAAATAAGTAGTCAAGCTGGTGGTAGGTGCTCACACAGGCCTGCACCCCCAAAAATTGTGCAGCGAAGCCCCGCAGCCAGGGGGAGGCCCAGCGAGCTACCGCCAGGATCCCCAAACCCATACCCAAGAGGAACAGGAGGCCAAAGGGAGAGCGAACCCAGAGCAGCGTCGATAGCAACAGCAGGGATCCCAGAAGTACCAGCCCCAACCGAGTTGTGCTGTGGCGGCGGGAGGCAAGGATGAACAGGGCCCCAGCCAGCGGCGGCCCCATCGGCCCAGCAGCGGCCACCAAAGCTTGCCCCACCCGTCCCAAAAACAGCTCGCCACTGTGAATGGCCAGCCCCGAGCCGTCGGGATAGATCTCCAGACGATGAAACTCCCCCCCCAACAGCACTGCCATCAGACCATGGCCCATCTCGTGAAACCAGGTGGCCAACAAGGTAAAGGGGTAGAGGATGTAGTTACCCCAGGGAAACCGCCAGAGCAAGACCGTCAGACCTGCAGCAACCACCAGCCAAACCAAGCTGTGCCGGTTAGGTCTTCCAGAAGGGGGAGAAGGCAGCTCAAACTGAGTCATCATCAGCAGGTGGATGGAGAAAAGGCCTAAGATGGCCCATCGCCCCAGACGACTGCCGGCAGAGGAGAGTTCCAAGCCAACCCCGAGAAAATCCAGAAAAACATATGTCTCAAACCAGTTTGCAATGGATGTAGGTCAGGTAGGCTGAAAAAGACTCTGAGGGATCCCTGTCTGTGGCCACCTTCCTGCGGGATTGGAGCTACCGCTTTCCCTGGCTTTACCGCAGCATCAGTCGCGGGGCTGCCCTGGCAGTGGGCGGATATGAGCGGTTGCGGAGATTGCCCATGCAAGGGATCCAGATTCATCCCCAGGAGCGGGTGTTGGATCTCTGCTGTGGCCCAGCTGAAGTAACCCCACTGTTGGCGGAGCTGAGCCAGCAGGTGGTGGGCCTGGATGCTTCCCCCAAAGCTCTAGCGGCAGCCCGCAAACGCCTTCCCCAGGTGGAGTTTGTGGAGGCCTTTGCCCAAGATATGCCCTTTCCCAATGCCAGCTTTGATTGGGTGCATACCAGCTTGGCTCTGCACGAATTGTCCTTCGCAGATTTGGAGCAGGTGCTGCGGGAAGTGTGGCGGGTGCTCAAGCCGGGGGGAGGACTCTTGATCCTGGATCTGCACGCGCCTCGGCAACCCCTGATCTGGCCTGGTCTGGCCCTCTTTCTGGCCCTTTTTGAAACCGAGACCGCCTGGGAGCTACTCAAGCTGGACTTGCCCGAGCATTTGCAGCAGCAGGGTTGGCAATCCATCCGGCAGACCCTCCACGCTGGGGGAGCTCTGCAGGTTATCCAGGCGCGAAAGCCTGCCGCCTGAGCTGCACCCCTGAGAGCGGCAGTCAGCCCTGGTGCCAAAAGGGAGTGCCGATGACAGGCGTACTGGGCTGAGCTGTTTCCTGAGGGATCATGGCCCCGGCCAGGTAGGCTCGGCGGCCTGAACGCACCGCTTCTGCAAAGGCCTCAGCCATGACCACCGGATCCCGGGCCAAGGCCACCGCCGTGTTTAGCAGCACCCCGTCGAAGCCCCACTCCATCACCTGGCAGGCATGGGAGGGCAGGCCCAAGCCGGCATCCACGATCAGCGGCGCCTCGATCCGCTCCCGCAGCAGGCGCAAGTTGTAGGGGTTGAGGGGGCCTTTGCCGGTGCCGATGGGGGCCGCCCAGGGCATCACCACCTCACAGCCAGCATCCAAAAGCCGCTGGCAGAGCACCAGGTCGTCGGTGCTATAGGGCAGCACCTTAAAGCCGCGCCGGACCAGCTCAGCAGCAGCAGTGGGCAGTTGCACGGGATCCGGCTGCAGCGTGTAGTCATCCCCAATCAACTCCAGCTTGATCCAGTCGGTGCCGAACACCTCCCGCGCCATCTCCGCCGTTGTGATCACCTCCTGCACGCTGTGGCAGCCGGCGGTGTTGGGCAGAACTGGGATCCCCATCTTCTGCAACAGAGCCCAGAACCTCTGGGAAGTTTCTGGCCCCAGTGCCCCTTGCCGCCGCAGAGAAACCGTCAACAAACAGGGCTGCGCGCGCGCCACCGCCTGCTCCAAAATGGCTGGCGAAGGGTAGCGAGCCGTACCCAACATCAGACGGCTGGGCAACGGTTGGCCATAGAGCACCAAAGGATCCTCATCGGCCAGAGTTGAGGGAGAGCAATGGAGAAGGGTGGACATGGCTGAGGCAGATAGAAAAGCGGACTTGAGCGCTAGCCGCCGGCAACCGGAGCGACGATCTCCACCTGGTCGCCTTCTTGCAGACGAGTTTGCTCGTATTGGGCACGCGGCACAAACTTCAGATTAACCGCTACCGCAAAAGGGCCGCTGGCCCCCACCTGAGCCACTGCCTCGGCCAAAGTGGTGCCTTCCGGCAAATCGTAAGGCTTTTGGTTGATCAGGACACGCATGGCGACAGGGACTCACCGGAAAGAGGGGCAGCCTGCACCTGAAAGGGGATCCCAAGCTGCTGGGCCAAGCGACAACTACCCTGGTGGAGATACTCCAAGACAGCATCGTGGATGGCCGGGGAGATCAGAAAGCCATGGCGATAGAGGCCGTTGATCTGCAACAGGCGAGGTGAGCGCTCCACCACGGCTGGCAAATGGTCTGCCAAGGTGGGACGACATTGGCTGCCTAATTCCAGGATACGCGCTTCGGCAAAGGCAGGATGTACGGCGTAGGCGGCGCTGAGCAACTCCAGGGCGGAGCGAACGCTCACCGGCGAGCGATCCTCAGATTCGATCTCGGTGGCTCCCACTACGAACAGGTGTCCCGGCTTGGGAGCGATGTAGATCGGATAGCGAGGATGCAACAGCCGGGTTGGACGCCGCAAAGAGACTTCCGGGGCATACAGGCGCACCACCTCACCCCGAACTCCGCGCAGCAGTCTTGGCCCGCCCCATTCTTTTTGGGCCCCCAGGCCGCGGCAATCCAAAACCCAGCCTCCGGTTTGTTGCTGCCAGGCTTGGGCCTGCTCCAGATCCCAGGGGCAACCCCACTCCACCTCCACCTCGTGCTGCCGCAGCTTGGCCAGCAGAGCCGACAACAGTTGGCGGTTGTCCAGTTGGCCCTCTTGGGGAAGATACAGGCCCTGCGCAAATCGCCCGGCTACCGATGGCTCCAGCTCGGCAATAGCCTGGGCATCCAGCGGCTGAGGGCGGGGGAGATGCGGGAGGTGTTCCCCCACAGCGGCCAGTAGCGCCGAGAAGCGCTTGGCTTCCCCGGCATCTTGGCGGTGCCAGAGGATCAAAGTGCCCTCCTGCTGAAAGAAAACCGGCTCTGGCAGGCTGGCCAGAAGGGCGGGCCAGCGGGAGAGGGCATAGTACCCCTGGGCCACCACACTGGCTTCGGCGATGGCAGACTCGGCTAGGGGAGCCAGCATGGCAGCGGCAAAATGGGCAGCACTGCTCTCAACAGCAGCAGCAGGAGCCGCCTCCACAATGCGGACGGGATGCCCAACCTCGACAAGGCTGGCGGCCAACAAACGCCCCATCAGCCCAGCCCCGAGGACAAGGATGGGATCCCGCTGCGCTGCCCAAGGCCAAGTGATCCCTACTGCTGACGCAGCAGCGGATGGGCCCGTCAGGCTGGCTGCCGGATTTGTCAGAGAAGAGGAGGGTGGAAGGGTTAAAGTGCCCCGCACCACTGACACAATGGATTTCATACTGGATCCCATGATAGGCTTTCCAGCTCGGCGATGAATCTGCTCCCACCTGTGCCTGCATTTGTTGATGGAGTGCTGGGCCAAGCTTCGCTGGAACGCCTTTTCACTTGGAGCTTTTTGTTTGATCTCGCTGTTGGTCTCCGGGATCCGTCTGGGGGTGCCGGTGTTGCTGGCGGTGTTGGGGGAGGTGATCACGCAGTGTTCTGGCATTCTCAATTAAACCGGAATGAAACATTTCCCTCTAGCCCCCTTCTCCCTCTGAGAGAAGGAATGGGGGTAAGGACAGTGGCGCGGAGCGTTTAGGGGGTGTCTCAATCTAGTTTGAAATGACTATAGTTCCCCTCTCCCTTGGTGGAAGAGGGGCTGGGGGCGAGGGGGGATCCCTTGGGCTGAGAAGCGCCAAGGGTGGAAGTCCGTCAGGCAGTGTAGTAGGCAGTGCCTTTATTGACGAAGCCCAGTGTGTAGGCAGCCCGGTAGTTGATGGTTGGCTCAAATACGCCGGCCACCGTCATGCTGTCGAAGAAGTCTTGCCAGCGTTTGTCGGTCATGGCGCCAATGCCTTTTTCCAACGCATCGCCGGACAAGATGATGCCGTACTCCTGCAATTTCTCGAAGCTGTAGGCCAACTGGGCATCGGTCATCTCCGGGTTGTCCTGCTTGATCAAGCGATAGGCCGGACGGGGATCCTCCAAGAAGCTGTACCAGCCTTTGATAGAGGCATCCACGAATCGCTCCACCAAGTCGGGCTTGGTTTCCACCAGTTGGCGACGGGTTTCGATGGTGGTGGCATAGGGTTTGTAGCCCAAATCCGCCAGGAGGAAGACCACCGGCTCAAATCCCCCTTCCCGTTGGATGGCAAAAGGCTCGGATGTCAGATAGCCTTGCTGAGCTGAGCTGGGATCCGCCAAAAAGGGGCCGGGGTTGAAGTTGTAGGGACGAACCTGATCGTCGGTGAAGCCAAAGCGGGCCTTTAGGTAGGGCCAGTAGGTGGCAAGCCCCCCTTTCGAGACGAAAATGGGCCGGCCCTTGAGCTCTTCAAAGCGCTGGGTGCCGGGGTGGGTCATGATGATCTGCGGGTCTTTCTGGAAAATGGCTGCCACACACACCAAGGGGATCCCTTCTCGCACGGCATTGATCACCCCTGTGCTTCCCCCCATGGCAAACTCGGCAGCTCCACCGGCCAAAACTTGGGTGATGTTGATGCCGGGGCCACCCATCTTGATGGTCACATCCAGGCCATGCTCGCGGTAGATGCCGGTCGCCACCGCCTGATAGAAGCCGCCGTGTTCCGCCTGGGCATACCAGTTGGTAGCGTAGGAAACGCGATCCAGGCCGGATCCCTGAGCCACGATCAGGGTGGGAGAGGGTTTGCGCTGAGCTTGGGCACCCCCTGCCGCCAGCAGACCGCCCCCAAGGGCTGCGGCCCCCACCTTGAGAAGTTGACGGCGGCTCAGAGCCTTGGTGTTCGAGTCAGAGGGTTGAGACGAAGCCATAATCCATTCTCCCTAAGCTAATCCTTGCAAGGTGTGAGGGGGCCAAAGATGCAGGTACAGCCTATTGAGGGGCTACGGATACGGTTGTAAACCTACTTGTTCTAAACCTCATCGGAGTCAAGCCTCAGAAACACGATGTTTTGTATCCCTTAAGTTTTGTATCCCTTAATTTGTGAACAGGCTGTAACTTGCGACACCCCATTAAGCCAGAAACCCTTGGGCAGAGCGGTATCTCCGGCTACCGGCACTTGCAGACGAGAGCCGCTGGCGTTCGGTTCCATCGGCGGGAGGCCAAGCTGCCCTGGGGCCAGCACCTCAGTTCGCAAATGGCAAGAGGAACAAAACCCGAAACCAGCCTTGCCCTGGTCTATCCCAAACCTGTAGCCACCGAACATGACCGGCGCTCGAAGTAACCTGCAGATCTCATTCTGCCGCAATCTTGCTGGGTCAAAGAGCCCCACCCCTTGAGCATTTGCCGGAGCTGTTGGCAATTTATCCCCGGTCGGGATGGAGTTGCGGCCAATTGGAGAGCTTGCTTTCTAGAGCTTGCTTTCTGCTAAGGCAACCCGCTATGCTACCGCCCAGATTGAGGCATTCTCCCGTGGCAAGTCAGCAGCTTCGTGTCTATGTCCCCCCTCACCCGCTCATTAAGCACTGGCTAACCGTGGCTCGGGATGCGGAGACGCCCATGCCCCTGTTTCGCACGGCCATGTCGGAGCTGGGCCGCTGGCTAACCTATGAGGCGATGCGGGAGTGGATCCCCACCCAAACCGTTCAGGTGCAAACCCCTTTGGAACCCGTTGCCGCAGAGGTCATCGCGCCGGATACCCTGCTGGGCATTGTGCCTGTATTGCGGGCTGGCTTGGCGATGCTGGAAGGCTGTCAGGCCCTTTTGCCCCAGGCGCGGATCTTTCACATTGGCATGGTGCGGGATGAGGAAACGCTGCAGGCCAGTTGCTACCTCAATCGCCTTCCAGAGCGGATCCCTGAACAGATGCGCATTCTCATTCCCGAGCCGATGTTGGCCACCGGGGGCACGCTGCTCTGGGTTTTGGATGAGCTAAAAAAACGGGGGGCGGATCCCAGCTTGGTTAGAATTGTCAGCGCATTGGCAGCGCCCCCAGGGTTACAGCGGTTGGGATCCCACTACCCGATGGTGCAAATCTTCTGCGCCATGATTGACGAGCGGCTGAACGATCGAGGATTTATCTTGCCCGGGCTGGGGGATGCAGGGGATCGCGCCTTCGGCACAGAGAACTAGCCACTGACCCACTCAATCTGTCTGTCTTCTCTGCTGCTGGTTTTTGAGCCAAGATCTTCGGCGACACACGCATTCTGTAGTGCTCAATCGAGCTTTTACCACTTCTGGCGCACGGATTGCCCATTCACCCAGATGCTTTGAGGGAGAGCATTTGGGGCTAATCCCCCTCAGGTTGGTCAAGCTATTGGATCATAGGTACTGTAGGACGCTTCAGCCGGTCGCGCTACTTGCAATTCTGACGGGGCCAGCGCCTTTCCCTTTCCTGCACCTATGCGACTTGTCCTTACCAGTTTAGATGGCAGCTTGCTGGATCTAGAGTTCAACAGCTATGGTGCTGCCCGACAAGCCTTGGCTGCCCTAGAGCGCCGCTCCATTCCCTTGGTGCTCTACAGCCTGCGCACCCGCGCTCAACTGGAACATGTGCGGCGGCAGTTGCGCCTGGAGCATCCGTTCATCTGTGAGGATGGCTCTGCCGTTTACGTTCCCGAGCATTACTTCCCGGCGGGCATCCTAGACGAGCAGTGGCAACACCGACCGCCCTACTACGTGTATGCTTTGGGTCTGCCCTATTCTCGCCTGCGCAGCATCCTGCAACAGGTGCGTCAAGAGTCCCACTTGGATTTGATCGGGTTTGGGGATTGGACTGCCTCTGAACTGGCCGCTGCCACTGGGATCCCTTTGGAAGAGGCAGAGCGGGCGCAGCAGCGAGAGTACAGTGAGATTTTCAGCTATTCCGGGGATCCCGAAACCCTACGGGAAGCTTTTGCCCAACAAGAGGCCAACCTCACCCAACATCTGCTGCGGGTGCGTCAGCTCCACTTCTCCAGCCTGCCGCAATGGTATCTGACCGGATGGATACGGCCAACGATGGCCGCAGAACCCAATTTCTCGCCGGGGGAGCAGGCGGTGCGGCGGCTGCTGGATTGCTACCAACGGCATCTGGGCCCTATCAAAGCTTTGGGCATTGGGTGTTCCCCGCCAGATGTGGCCTTTTTGCGATGGTCGGAACAAAAAGTGGTGCTTCCCAGCCCCATTGCGGATAGTCTCTGGAGTGAGGCTCTGCCTCAATGGCAATTGGCTCAGCTCCCCGGCCCAGAGGGGTGGAATGAAGTGGTGTTGATGTGGTTGGAGGAAACAGATCATGGTGATGAATAGGCAGCAGATTGGTCGTCAGGCTGTACCCTTAGGCCTGAAAACGGTGGGGTGCCTGCTGAGCTTGGCGGTGGCCATGCCTGCCCACGCGCAACCGCCCATGACCCTACTGACAGGGGAGCCGACGGTCGCCCAACTGAAGGAAGACGGAGCTCGCTATCTGCAGATGGGCTTCCATACCTTGGCCATCAACGCCTACCGGAGCGCAATTGAACTGGAAGAAAAAACCTTGGTGCTGCCCAGCGAACGGGATCCCGACGTGCCTTTCAACCTCGGCTTGATCTATGCCCGTCAAGGCAAGCTGGCGGAGGCCCGCGCCGCCTTTCAGCGCTCGGTGGAGGTGGATCCCAGTGGCTTTAAGGCTCGCTATCAACTGGCCTTGGTGGATCTCAAGCTGGGGAACCTGGTCGCTGCCAAAGAGCAGCTCACCCTCTTGGCCCATGCCGCCAGCAACCATCCCGAAACCCACAGCCATATTCAAGCTCTGCTGGCCACTCTGGAGTCTGTTCCCTTGCCCGGCCAACAAGGGGAGAACCCGGCTCGCCCTCCAGCCGTTGAGTCAGAAGCCGCCAAGCTTTTGCTCGAACCTCAGAAAACAGAAACAGCCGCCCTGCCCACCGCAGCTGAGCAAAAACCGCCAGAGGAGACAAAACCTCTCTCGACTCTGCAGCGGCTACGTCAACGGGAGCGGGACTAGAGCCCCCTCTAGTTTTAACTATTTCTTAAGGCATGGGGCCGGCTGCCAGGGATCCCGTCACCGGGCCTTGGGCTAGGCTCGCTCCTTTTGGGGATCCGACTGAGAATCCTCGGGCTGGGGCCCTTTGGTGGTGAACACCGTGGTGAACATCATCAGCATGCCTCCCCCCAAGATCAGCAGGGCTAATCCGCCAAACATCCAATTCATCCAAGCTTGAACTTCCATGGGGGAGCTCTCCAGAATACGAGAATCCATTGGGCAGTTTTATCCTACATCTGGAGAAACGGTGCCCAGCAGCTACTGATTGGCTCGGTAAAGCAACCCCAGCCCTACGGCGGCACAGATCAAGTTGGGCAACCAAGCCGCCATTGCTGGCCCCAGCGTCCCAATTTGTCCCAGCGCCTGGGTGATGAACAGCAGCACATAGAAGGCAAAGATAATCAGCACACTGATGCCCAACCCCAAAGAGGAACCGGTGCGCTGCGGGCGCAGCCCCAAAGGCACCCCAATCAGGGTAAACGCCAGACACGCGAAAGGAATGGCATACTTTTGGTTGAGGCTGACCTGCAGACGGCGCACCCGTTGCAGATCTCCAGAACTGGCGATCACCTCGATGTAATGCTTCAGCTCCCGAATGTTCATTTCCTCAGGGCTGCGAATCTCCTGAGCCAGCTCCAGCGGCGCGCGAGGCAGACGCAACTCCTGCCGGCTGAAGGTGGCAATGTTGCTGTAGGTGCCATCCGGAGAAACGATGTAGTTGGTGCCATCCTCAAACACCCAAAGATTCTCTTGGGGATCCCAGCGTCCCCGTTGGGCCAGCAGAATTTGGTTGAGCGCTTCGTTGGAAAAATCCAGGACGATAATGCCGCGCATTTGCTTTCCATCGAAGCTGCGGGCGTAGAACTGACGGGTTAGCCCTTGTCGCCGGGAAAAGGTGCCGTCTGGCTCAGGCATGAGGATCTCGCCAAATTCTTGGTAGAGGATATTCTCCCGCCGGAAGTCGGGATCCCGATTTAAAGCTCGGTTCAAAGTCGTGGCCGCTTGGCGATTGCTCACCGGCACTACCAGCTCATTGAACAGAAACGTTAACGTCGTCACCAGCAAGCTGAGGACGAGGGCAGGCACCATGAGGCGGTAAAGGCTCACCCCGCAGCCGCGCAGGGCTGTGATTTCGCTATCGGCAGACAAGCGCCCATAGGCCAGCAACGTGGCCAGCAACATGGACATCGGGAACGTCAAAACGATGATCCCCGGCGCCCGCAACACAAACACCTGTAACGCCGCCGAAAGCGACAGACCCGCTTCCACCACCAGGCGCACCAGCTCGAACAGGGATCCCACCGCCATCACCAAGGTTGTGAAAGCTCCCACCCCAAAGAGAAACGGCAGCAGCATCTCCGAGAGGACATAGCGATCCATCAGGCCCACCGCGCAAACGAGGGAGAGCCTGTGGTCAGGCCGCTCGCGGGAACGGGCAGGAGGGAGAGAATGAAGTTTCACGCAACCCAAGGAAGTAGTAGGCAGGACAGCCGAAGGCTGTTAACGACTCTAGACCGGAACACTGGGCAATGAAAGGCTATCGCCTTCCTTTCTCAACCTAACCCGCCTATGATCGACCCCAAGTAAGCTCAGGCATAGAATTGGGCCGGGTTTGTCTTGGGAAGACTTTCGACATGGTTTCCTCCTCTTCCCCCTCCTGCAATCTTAGAAGTTTGCTGGAGCGGCTCCTGGAGCTGCGGCAGCAGGTTGTAGAGGGATCCCAGAAATACTTGGCCGCTTGGGGCTGCCTTACGAGCCCTCCTGCGGCCATCCACAACCTGGCGCGCTACCTGGCGCTGCGCCAACAGGATCTGCGCAGCTTGCAACTGGAGCTGGCGGCTGCGGGGCTGTCCTCGCTGGGGCGCTGTGAGTCGCGGGTTCTGGAGAGCCTGGATGCGGTGATTGCTATTTTGGCAGCCACCCAGGGTTTGACCCATACGGCACCCAGCTATGAAGAGTTTTACGCCGGGGATACGGCACTAGAGCAGCACGCCGAGGCGCTGTTTGGCCCCCCTTCTCCCCATCGCCGCGCGCGCATCATGGTGACCCTGCCCAGCGAAGCCGCCGAGCAGCCGGAGCTGTTGCTGCAGTTGTTGGAGCGGGGCATGAACGTGGCCCGCATCAACTGCGCCCACGACGAGCCCTCGGTGTGGGAGAAAATGGTGGCCCACTTGCGCCAGGCCGAAGCCCAGACCCAACGGCGTTGCAAGATTTTGCTGGACCTGGCTGGCCCCAAGATCCGCACCGGCCCAGTGGCCATGCCCCCCGGCAAAACCAAGGTGTACCGCGGGGATCGCATCCTGCTCACCGCGAAGGTTCCTGAGGCCAGCGCCGATATCTCCTGCCAGGTGACCTGCAGCCTGCCGGAGGTTTTGGCGCACCTGCAGGTAGGGGCAAGTGTTTGGATCGACGACGGCAAAATCGGCGCCCGCGTGGTAAGGATCGAGCCGGCAGGCGTGGTGCTGGAGGTGGACAAAGTTGCCCCTCAGGGCAAGAAGTTGCGAGCAGAAAAAGGCCTCAATTTTCGTAAACTACCCGGCTCCGACCGCTAAGCGGTACGGAGCGGGCTTTCAGTAGCCCTGAGCCTGCTCTGCTCTACCAGAGAACAAAACAGGCCCGAACCTCTAGGCTGGTTTACGACAGCCCCCAAAAGCGCAATCACATTCGCACCATTCAAATCCGCATCCCCTTCCCATCCACAGTGCCCACACTTAAACTTCTTTCCACTGCGGTAGGATTGCGCAGGATCGGGATGGATGTGTAAACACTTGTGACAGGTCTGCGACGTGTAGGCAGGCGGCACAAGAATCAGAGAAACCCCTGCAACCCTCGCCTTGTACTCCAGAAACTGACGTAGTTGGTAGAACGCCCAACTGTTGGTCCTACGCCGCTCGGCTTTGCTGCGTGGCTGTTGATTGACTCTTTTCCGGATCCCTGTCAGGTCTTCCAGAGCAATAGCGCTGTTGGTAGCTTTTGCCCTAGAGACAATAGCTTTGGAGATGCGATGATTGACCCACGCTTGAAAGCGTCTCTCCTTGCCAGACAGCCGTTGCAACAGTTCTCTGCATCTGCGCCGCGAACTGCGTGTGCCCTTACTGGCTTTGCGTTGGAGTACCGCCCTCAGCTTGGAGTAGTGGTCTCGGACTCTGTTCAACTGCTGTCCATTCCAGTTGTCCCCGTCTGATGTATGGGCAATATCTGTCCTCCCCAAGTCCACCCCGATCACCTTGTCGGTATCTTGTTGCTTGGGTGGTTTTTTCTCTACGCAAATCTGGATGTAGTAGGAGCCGTCTCTGCGCTTGACCAGAGTGGCCGATTTGGGATTGGAGCCCGCCAACTGTTCTCTCTGGTAACGGCCAATCGCCAGCTCAAAGCGCTCTCGACCCTCCACTGTGGTCAGCGACACCGTCCAGTCTTTCTCGCGGAACGAAAAGATACGAGCGTCATAGGTCGCGAAGCCCCCCTTGAACGCTTTGACGGGGCGGTTTTTCTGTCGGGCAACCTTGCGGGCACCGGCCAGCCGTCTGCAGACCTGCTGAGCCAAGTTACTGGACAAGCCGAACCGGGCACGGATTTCGCGGTAGCACAGAGATTGAAGTTTAACGGCGTTGGTGACTTTCTCGGGCGTGTTTTGGTTGACCCAGTTCAACGCCTGCACAAAGGCATCCATTGTCGCATCCAACTTTGCGGCTTGCGACTGGGCTACCTTGAGCTTGCAGGATATGTTCAGGACTTGGCTCATAAGTTCATTGTACTTCATCAAAGCGCATTCCTCCCGGCACTGACCCTACGGGTACAGTGCGGGGCTCCTGCGATTTCTAGCTGACAGTCAGCTCCAGATCCGTTCCCTTAGCGACAAAGACTGCCAAGACCTGGACTTTGTGGTGCGGCATGCCGACTTAGTGGGCTATTCCTTTGTCCAGCAGCCAGCGGACTTGCAGTTGCTGGTTTCTGAGCTGGAGCGGCGGCAGGCTCGCCCCGATTTGGGCTTGATCCTCAAGATGGAAACGCAGCAAGATGGAAACGCAGCGGGCGGTGAAAAACCTGCCGGCCTTGATCGCGACCGTTGCCGGCTGCCGGCCCCTGGGGGTGATGATTGCCCGCGGCGATCTGGCCGTGGAGATCGGTTGGCTGCGCTTGGGCGAGATCCAGGAGGAACTGCTGTGGATCTGCGAGGCAGCCCAGGTGCCGGTGGTCTGGGCTACCCAGGTGCTGGATCAGCTCACCAAGGAGGGCTTGCCCTCGCGGCCTGAGCTTTCCGATGCGGTGATGTCTGCCCGCGCCGAATGTGTGATGCTCAACAAGGGCCCCTACCTGCTGGAGGCGGTTGCCCTCCTGGACGAGCTGCTGGCTCGGATGCAGACCCACCAGCACAAGAAAAGCCAACGCCTGCGAGCTCTGTACTCCTGGAGGTGACCTGGAGCTGCCCTAGAGACGGAACTTCTCCCCCAGGTAATACTTGCGCACCAAGGGATCCGCCGCCAGCTCCGCCGCCGTGCCCTTGGCCAAAATGGCCCCGTCGTTGAGGATATAGGCCCGGTCGGTGATCTCCAGCGTCTCCCGCACGTTGTGGTCAGTAATCAAAACACCGATGCCCCGTTGCTTGAGCTTGGCCACCACCTCCTGAATATCCGCCACCGCGATGGGATCCACCCCCGCAAAGGGCTCATCCAGCAGCAGAAATTTCGGCCCGTGGATCCCAGCGGCCAAGGCACGGGCGATCTCCGCTCGGCGACGCTCCCCCCCCGATACCTGCAGGCCCAGGCTGTGGGCCACGTGGGCGATGCGAAACTCCTCCAGCAGTTGGTTGAGCCGCTGCTGCCAGAGGCGGCGAGGCACCCCCGTTTGCTCCATGATCAGCAGCAGGTTGTCTTGGATGCTGAGGCGACGAAAAATACTCGGCTCCTGGGCCAGGTAGCCGATCCCCAATTGGGCCCGGCGATGCATGGGCAGGTGGGTGATGTCTTGGTCATCCAACCAGACATGGCCGCGGTTGGGCTGGATCAGGCCAGTCATGATGTAGAACGTGGTGGTTTTCCCCGCCCCATTGGGGCCCAGGAGCCCCACGATTTCCCCCTGCTGAATGTTCAGGCTAACGTCGCTCACCACCTCACGGCGGCCATAGCGCTTACAGATGTTTTCTAAGTAGATCTGCATAGGGCCGGCACAGGGCTGCTGATCAATGCTTACTGATTCTGTAGGGCTGATTCTCTCCAACCGACAGGGATCCCGGCTGCCGCAGCGCACAGGCTACTTCCTCAAAGATGCCCCAAACCCCGCCCACAATCCAGGGGAGTGTAGGCAAAGTGGATCCCTCTCAAGCCAACTGGAGGGATCCCTAATGGGGTTCTCATAGCTCACGGCAACTGCTCGCCCCCCTCAAAATGGGATCATTTCACTAGGGGATCCCTGGCCTTCCCATGCTTCGCTGCCCAGCTTGCTACTGGCTCAACTCCAACTCCGATTATCGCTGTCGTCGCTGTGGGCACTTTTTGCGCCATCGCCCGCTTCCTGTTGCCGAGAAACTCAACCCAAGAAGGCCAACAACCAGCCCTGCCGGCTGGCGGGAAATCCGCTGGGATCGCGTCCTGACTTCCTCGGCAATACTCGGGGTTTTGGTGGGGTTGGGGCAACTGTCTTGGCATTGGGTGCAGCCGCTGCTCAAAGATCCACCCCTTCCCAGTGTTGGCAACGGCCCGGCAGCTTCGGGACGATAGGACTCCAAACGTCATCCCGCCCTGAGAGAGCCTGCTATCAGGTGGGCCAGACAGACCTGCGGAGTGGCCGAAGCCAGAAGATGCCACTATCATGTGACCAGCGCAGAACCATCCCCCTCTGCTGTGTCCCTTCACGTAAACCTTCAAAATTGTGAGGCTTGGTAACCATGAACCTCAATCTCAAAGTTCCCGCCATTTGGGCACTACTGGCCACGGCAGCCTTGGCTTCCTCTGCCGCAGCCACAACCTACAACTCTTGTTTTATGCGCTACCTCATGGCTTCCCGCACCTGTCCCAACTGCCGCCTGGGATCCATTGAGCTGAGCAATCTGGATTTGGCGGAGGCCAATTTCAGCGGTTCCGATCTCATCGAGGCCAATCTGGAGCGCACCATCTTGACGGGCGCCGATCTCAGCCAGTCTTACCTGGTGGGGGCCAATTTGCGGCGGGCTCAATTGGGGGGAGCCAACCTGAGTGGCGCTTACCTGGAGGGGGCAGACTTGCGGGGGGCCAACCTGCGGGGGGCCGATCTCTCTTCTGCATCCCTGTACGGCGCCGACTTGCGGGGGGCCGATCTACGCGACGCCAACCTGGTTGGGGCTGACCTGCGCTTTGCTCGCACCTGGGGCGCACGCCTGCAGGGTGCCGTTCGGGAATAGTGCCAAAGGCCGAAGCCAGCTTCCCCTCTCCCTCTCTGGGAGAGGGACTAATGAATAACGCGTACTAATTGCGTAATGCGGATGGCGAGACTCGAACTCGCAAGGCAAAGCCACACGCCCCTCAAACGTGCGCGTATACCAATTCCGCCACATCCGCTTCCGAGCCTAACCATCATAGCGACAGAGGGGTGGAGTTGTTAAGGGCATTGGCCATTTTGCAGCTATGGCTTGTCCTGCCTCGGCAAAGTTAAGGCAACTCCACCGACGTGGGCTTGGAAGCGTGGGGCAGTCCCCACCCCAACTTCTCTCGCATAACCCGGAAAAATTCCGGTCGGCGCAGGCGCATCAAATCTGTCCAATAGGGGGCACGTACCACCCGAATCTGGTCTTCCGGCATGATGTAGCAGCCGGCATTTCCATCTACCACCAAAACCAGTGGCTGAGGGGTAACGGGGCTAATCCATACCTCCTCCGAATCGGGGAAGACCAAGGCCCGCGACGCCATGGAATGGGGGCAGATGGGAATCAGCTGCAAAACCGGCACCCCCGGTGTGATCACCGGCCCACCCGCCGAGAGGGCATAGGCCGTCGAGCCGGTGGGAGTAGCCAAGATGACTCCGTCGGCAGCCACATCCAGAGGTGAGTGATCCCCGATGGTGATCTCGAAGTGGCACATGCTGGTCAAAGGCTCGCGGTGCAACACCATCTCGTTTAAGCTCAAGACCTCCCAGCGCAATTCTTGCCCTCGGTAGGCTTGCACCAGCAACATGCTGCGGCGATCCAGGGTGTATTCCCCGGCAATGGCGGCACTGGCTGCCTCTTCTAGGTGAGGAAGGTAGGTCTCCGTCAGAAAGCCCAGATGGCCCGTATTCACCGCCAACAAGGGGATCCCTTTGGGGGCCAGTTGCCGTGCTGCTGCCAAGACGGTGCCATCTCCCCCCAACACCACCGCAAACTTCATGGTTTGATCAAATCCAGCCGGGGCCAGGCTATCTACTTTGGTCAGGCAGATGGGGCTGTCGGGCTTGGCATAACCGAGGATACCGCCCCAGTTGGGGGCCACACAGACTTCCCAGCCCTGCTCCTGAAACCAGCGGGCTAGGGTTTCGCTGCTGCGTTTGGCGGCGGGTTTGGCGTCGTTGTAGAGGATCCCGGCTTTGGGCTTGGTCATGGGCAATGGGAAGGCAGAGGTGCCAAAACTCTATCAGTTCTGCAGGCCCCTCTGCTGGCCAGGTGATCCATTCCACAATTTCTGCCAGCAGACTTCGCTGATACATTGACGCTGAACAAGACGGGTAGCTTGCATGGCGAAGCCATACACTGCTGCCCGGGGCTGCAGCGATTGCATCCTGCTCGTTGCCAATCGGCAGCTCAACCCTGGCAGGGCAAGAAGCCACGAGAAGCTACGAGGAAAAACGAGTGACGGCAGGTTGGAACGAGTACCTCAATCGACAGGGCGACCCCGGTACATCAGTCGGTACTTCACCTGCGGGGTCAAGTCTTTTTGCCCTGGATCCCCTTCCGCGGTGATGGGTTGTGGAGGGGCGGTGGGAGAGTGGGCGCTCGGCTGCGGGGGAGGGGTGGAAGAAGATGTACGGCTGACCTCCGCCGGCCATAAGCCCGCTTGCTTCAGAGCCCTGTGGAGCGCCTCCGTGTCAATAGGCAAAAACCACCTGGCAGCCTCGTAAATCCGTTCGAGGGAGTGGAGAAGGTCGCCGGCCTCCGCCAAGCCAGGGATCACATCTGCTGCCCCCTGGTAGATTGCCCAGCGCCGCTCTGCGGGCTCGATGTGGCGGCGGGGGTGATGAGTCAGGATAACAGGGATGTTGGGCAGCTTGCTTTGGCACTCTCGACAAAAGGCATAGGGGTTAAACAGCCCCGTCGTCATGTCCACCACCATCAGATCCAGAGGCTGACTTGCTGCCACCTCCAGCAGATCTTCACGCGGGGAAACCAGCACCACAGAGTGCCCCTGAGACTCCAGCGCCAACTTCCAGAGATGAATTTGCGAGGGCTGGCCCTGAGCTAGCAGTATGGTTTTTCTCACAGTGGATGGAGATATGCGAGTAGAAGGAAAGGCAAAGGCTTGCACCACTTAATAATCCGTCGTACGCCAGAATCTTGTGCGGGGCGTAATGTAGCATTCTTAGGGGAAGCAAATGGTAACCGGATATACAGATATACAAGTATTGCGGTTTAAGCCCGACGCTTCATACCCTTAAACCTGGATCCCCAGCAGCCGACAGCCCATTTCTGGGTGCGGCCTGTCCAATGGCCTCAATGTTTCTCCTGCTCAACCCAATCCGGGATCCCTTCTTTCTCACTTTCCAATTCAGCTTGCAGGGCCTGCAACTCTTCTGGGGAGAGGGAGCGGAGCCTCTCTTGAATCTGCTGGGTCTCAAAGCTGGCCCACTGAGCCTTCAGGGTCATTTCCCCACGCAGCACCCGCTTCAGGTAGCCAAAAGTCCACCCCAAGCAGGCCAATAGAAGCACCACGCTCGATATCTGCTGCGCGGCCCCCGTATCCAAGCCCGCCCAAAGCAGCAGGCCGTAGAGGATCCCTCCCCCCAGCAGCAGGGCCAAGCCTATGCCAAGAACGTCCAATCTGCGCATGGCTCAGTGGATCGACAAACGGCTGACCTTACAGCGACCGAGGCTTGGGCCGAAACGTCATGAAGGGAGCCAAGAGCACCATGCCGGGAAAGAAAAACAAGACCAAGAAAAACATCAGCACCTTTTCCCAAGCACTGCCTGAAGTCCAGCGTTTGTCCACGTACAGCAGAGACAACAGAGGCAGCACCAGCAAATAGAGAACAGCCAAACCGGCATAAGTTAACCCAATCAACGATGTAGTAGAAGCCATGTCGAGTGCGCTCCGCAGCTAGACCTATGTCCAACAAATCTAACAGGATTGTAAAGGGATTTGTCAGCTTGGGGGAGTTCGTAACTCAGCCAACTGACCACAAACTGACTACAAGCTGGTGCTGATCGCCCCAACGGGGCAGGTGGCAACACACTGTTCGCACATGACACAGCGGTTGCGAGAGAACTCCAGCTTCCAGCTGGGAGCAGAAATCTTCAGGGCCTCGGTTGGGCAAACTCCCGTACACAATCCACAGTCCACGCACAAGTCTGGGTCGATTTGAATTTCCTTGGCCCGTTCAGTCACCTCAATGCCCAAAGACTGTACCCATTCCAATCCTGCTTCCACCTGGTCGATATCCCCCGACAGCTCCACCACCAAAGTACCCACTTCGTTGGGGGCTACCCTGGCGCGCACGATATTGGCAGCCACATCGAAGTCTTTGGCCAACCGATAGGTGAGAGGCACATTCACCAAATGGCGGGGGAAAATGAGGGTGACTCGTTTGCGCACGGATCTTGAGTGTTTTGAGTGCAGCGATTTCCTTCAGTATGGCAAGCTTGACGGAACGGAACAGTATGGCCGCGAATGCAATTCAACTGCCGCTGAAGGCGCTTTCCCACCCTCCGTAGGACAAGTCGGTTGGTGTACTCCTCAACTGGCCCACTTGCTAAGGCGAACCCCACAGCGGTAGGGCGGGGCTTTGAACCCAGTTTTTCGGTGAGCTCAGCTTCTTGGGAAGATCACCAGAGGCAGCGCGTGAGACAACGGCGCCATTATCAGCGTGCCCCTCTCACCAAAAGCTATCTGTGGAAGCCGACCCAGAGCCTGCCACAATAGGATGGAGAGCGTCCCTGATCCCTATGAACCCATCTTTTGCTCAGCCCCGTCTCAACTCAGAGCAGTACCGCCAGATGCTGGTGCGGGATGGCGAACGTCGCTTCCGCGAGTGGCACACTGCCTTCCTCAAGTATCAACGGCAGTTTTTGCAGGAGATGAAGCAACTGCGTCTCCAGGGTTCTTTGCATCGCTGAATGGTTAATGCCCACCGTCCCCACCTTGCACCCGCTGCCAGTCTTCTCCAAGCCCGATCCCTCCCCAAGGCCTACGGCCTGCCAAGGCGAACGGCAAGAAACCTTGGAATTGCTGGAGTGGCCCCGCCTTTGTCAGCACTTGGCCACCTTTGCGGCCACACCCTTGGGCCGCCGCGCCTGCTTGGAGCTGGATCCCTGGCAGAGCCGCGCCGACAGCGAAGCCTACCTTGAGCAGACGGAAGAGGCGATTCGCCTCGATCGCACACAGGCGGGGGGCCTTTCCATGGCAGGGATCCACAACCTGCTGCCGGCTTTGGAACGGGCTGAACGGGGGGGGATCCTGAGCGGGGAAGAGCTGGTGCAGATCGCTACAACTCTGGGGGCAGCCCGCCGCATCCGCCGCCTGATCGATGATCATGACCATCTGCCCCACCTGCAGGCCTGGGTGAGCAACCTGCGCACCTACCCGGAGCTGGAGCAGGAGATCTTCCGCTGCCTGGAGGAGCATGGTGAGGTGCGGGACAGCGCCAGCCCTGCCCTTGCCAATCTGCGCCAGCAGCAACGGCAACAGCGCAGCCAGATCCAGGAGCGCCTGCAACAGTTGATGAGCCAGTACCCCCAGGCGCTGCAGGATACCCTGATCGGCCAGCGGCAGGGGCGGTTTGTCCTGATGGTGAAGGCCACCCATCGGGATCTCATCCGCGGCCTTGTGCACGACAGCTCTGCCAGTGGAGCCACCCTCTATGTGGAGCCCTACGCTGTGGTGGAACTGGGCAACCGCTGGCGAGAAACCCAAGTTCAGATTCAGGCGGAGGAAGAGCGGATCTTAGCCGCGCTCTCGGCTCAGGTGGCAGCCGTGGCCACCGATCTGGAGCATTTGCAGGGGGTGATGGTGGGGTTGGATGTGGCTCTGGCTCGGGGTCGCTACAGCCTCTGGCTGGACGGCAATCGTCCCCAGTTTGTCTCGGCAGGATTGCGCCTGCGTCAGGCCAAGCACCCCCTGCTGCTCTGGCAATCTCGCGCCGCTGCCCCTTCGGAGGGTCAAGGCTCTGCTGTTGTCCCTATCGACTTCACCCTCTCGGACTCGATTCGGGTCGTAGTCATCACCGGCCCCAACACCGGCGGCAAAACCGTTGCCTTGAAAACCCTGGGCCTGCTGGTGCTCATGGCCAAGGCGGGGATCTTCCTGCCGGCTCAGGATCCGCCCCAGCTGCCTTGGTTCGACGGGGTTTACGCCGACATTGGGGACGAGCAGTCGCTGCAACAAAATCTCTCCACCTTTTCGGGGCACATCCGCCGCATCAGCCGCATCGTGCAGGCCCTGCAGTCTGCTCCGGAGCCGGCCCTTGTCCTGTTGGATGAGGTGGGGGCGGGCACGGATCCCACCGAAGGCGCTGCCCTGGCGGCTGGGCTATTGGAGTACCTCTCGGAAAGGGCACTGCTCACCCTGGCTACCACCCACTACGGCGAGCTAAAGGCCCTGAAATACCAACATCCCGGCTTTGAAAATGCCTCGGTGGAGTTCGACGAGGTCACCCTGGCCCCCACCTATCGCCTCTTGTGGGGGATCCCAGGCCGCTCCAACGCCTTGGCCATTGCCCAACGGCTGCAGTTGGATCCAGAGATTCTGCGGCGGGCCCAGCGGCACCTGCAAGGGGAAAGCCAGGTGGATAGGGTCATTGCCGGCCTGGAAGCGCAGCGGGCTCAATTGGAAGAGCGGGCGGCCCAGGTGGGATCCCTGCATCGAGAGCTGGAGAGCCTACATCAACAAATGCAGCAGCGCAGCCGCCAAATTGCCGAGCGAGAAGCTCAACTGGAGCACAAGCAAAACCAAGAACTGCAAGCCCTGTTGGCTGCTGCCCGTCAGGAAGTGGCTGCCGCCATCCGCAAATTGCAGCAGGGAGAGGATCCCCAACGCATTACTGCCGAGCTGGCGCAAATCCAGCAGCGCTACTCTCCCCCACCGCCGCCCGTGGATATGGAGTTTGTGCCAGAGGTGGGAGATCGGGTGCGGCTGAGAGGCTTGGGTCAGACGGGGGAAGTGATCGCCATCGAAGGGGATGTGTATGTGGTGCGCAGCGGCATCCTCAAATTCACAGTGCCGCGGGGGCAGTTGGATCCCATTGACGAACACCAGGCTAAGCAACGCCAACGCCCCAAAGCCCCACCTCCCTCCCCTGCAGCCACCGCTCCCCTGAACCTGCGCACCAGCCAGAACACCCTCGATCTGAGGGGGAAAACCGTTGCTGATGCTGAGGCCATTCTGGAACAGCACTTTGCCCAAGCTCCTCCCGGCCCGGTTTGGATCATCCACGGCCACGGCACAGGGCGCCTGAAAGCCGGCGTCCAGGCTTATCTCCAAAATCACCCGCGCGTTCAGCGTTTTTCAGCCGCTGATCCCGAAGACGGCGGTACTGGAGTGACCGTGGCTCACCTGCAATGAGGCTTACCGGTGCCGGAGGGGACTCAGATCCAGATCAGATCCAAAGCCG
The DNA here is from genome assembly GCF_054060415.1 of Thermostichus sp. OS-CIW-32. Lineage (NCBI taxonomy): Bacteria > Bacillati > Cyanobacteriota > Cyanophyceae > Thermostichales > Thermostichaceae > Thermostichus > Thermostichus sp. OS-CIW-32. Next base: position 410,863 of record NZ_JBSSDD010000002.1, read on the forward strand.
AGATAAAGCTCCGGGCCCCAAGGATCCACAGGGTTTCCGAGGGCTATCATCTCCAGACAGCCGTGAGCTCAAGCTTCCCTCCCCCCTTCGGAAGAGAGACTAGGGAGGGTTAAGTTGGCTTTATTGGGTCGGAGACCGAACAAGGGCTGGCGATTGTCTCAAGCCTGACTCTGGAGCACTGCCGCTGCTGAGCTGACGGGCTGGGATCCCTTCTGTTGCCGCTGGCTTTGCCAGAGCCAGTAGCCCCGCACCAGTTGGCTATCCCCAATGAGCTTCAACATCACCGCCACCGTTGTACCTGTCCAACTGAGAGGCCCAAAGGCGGTGCCTGCTGCTGCCAACAGCGCCAACCCAGAAAGATTTAGCCCCAAGCCTTGCACCCACATCCACAAGACAGTCTCGCGCTCTGACATCTGTCAGCTCCTAGAGGAGAAATAGGATAGCCCTACTGTCCTGAATCTGAGCAGAGACGGGGATGGGGTTGAGCCTTGACACCGCTGCCCAAAGCTGCACACTTGAGGGGGGCATATTCCCCCTACGGATGGGCTGCTTCACCCAGCCACTCCTGCAATCGGGCCAGAGCCAGCCGCTTCTGGGCAGCGGAGCGTATCGTGCCCTCCGTGAGCCGATTGAAGCCATGCACCAACCCCTTGCCCCCCAAAGCCACCAGCGTCACCCGATGGGTTTGGCCTGGCTCAAAACGCACCGCATTGCCGGAAGGAATGTTGAGGCGCATGCCAAAGCTGGCGGCGCGATCGAAAACCAGGGCTCGGTTCACCTCAAAAAAGTGAAAATGGGATCCCACCTGAATGGGCCGATCCCCTCGGTTGGTAACCTCCAGGGTCACGGTGGCCCGCCCGACGTTGGCCTGGATGGGATCCTCTGCCAGCAACAGTTCCCCTGGGATTAGGGCTGGCTCCGCGTTGGCGCCAGGCGTGGTTTTGGATTTGCGGCCAGAGGGCATGGGGACAACCTCCTGAAGTCTCTGGGTCTTTGGAGCATCTGGGGGATCCCTAGCGAATGGGGTGGTGTAGGGTAACCAGCTTGGTTCCGTCGGGGAAAGTAGCCTCCACTTGAATTTCCGGGATCATCTCTGGGATCCCGGGCATTACGTCCTCGCGGGTCAGCCACGTCAGCCCCTCGCTCATCAATTGGGCGACTGTTTTCCCCTCCCGCGCCCCTTCCAAGACTGCTGCGCTCAAGTAGGCCACCGCCTCAGGGTAATTGAGTTTGAGGCCCCGCTGCCGCCGATCCCGAGCCAACTGGGCAGCCAGGTAGATCAACAACTTGTCTTTCTCCTGGGGGGATAAGTACACGGGACAACCTCAAAGATACAAAAGGATACAGGGGGGACAGCAGCAGGCCCAGTTGGCCTAGAGTTGACTCAACTTTATATCACCTCTGGGCAAAAAAAGGGGTCTAGGCTAGAGGGGATTTCCCTTTCTCCTGCACAACCCACAGCCTCAACCTCTTTCGGCATTGGGTGTTGCGACTCCCTTCCTGGGCAACCCGTCATGAAAGAGTAACAATAGATGCATACAGATGTATTTAGACGCGAAAGTTTGTCTAGATTCGTATCTCAACCCTGAGTTGGTCTATCCTGGAGCAATTTACCGGCTCTGTATTAACAGTTTCCTTTGATAGGCGTTGACTGGGTTCTTTTGATCGGCTATGAAACTCGAACTGACTCCCCGCCAGCGGAAGATTCTCTGGGCGACGGTGCGCAGCTACATTGCGACGGCTGAACCTGTCGGTTCCAAAACCTTGGCCCAGTCCTATAACTTTGGGGTGAGCACGGCCACCATTCGCAACGACTTGGCCACCCTTGAGCAAGTGGGATTGCTGTTTCAGCCTCACACCTCCGCCGGACGGGTTCCTTCCGACTTTGGCTATCGGGTTTATGTCAACGATTTGTTGACCTCCGCCAACAGCGGTGGGATCCCTCACGATGCTCCTCAGCCGGATCCCCATCCTGCCCTGCAACAGTTGATGGATCAGCTTGGCCGTGAGCTGGGAGATGACTTGGACAGTCTCCTACAAAGGGTGGCCCAGCTTTTGGCCCATCTGAGCGGTTGCATTGCTCTTATCACCCCTCCTCAGGGGCCGGTGGTAGCCATTCATCATGTGCAGTTGGTGTCGGTAGCGCCAGGGCGGGTGATGGTGTTGGTGGTAACCGACTCCTATCAAACCCATTCAGCTCTGGTCAGCCCCCCCGACTGGCCCAGCGACTCCCGAGAGGATTTGGAAGATGAATTGCAATTGCTCAGCAACTTTCTCACCCTGAAGCTGCGGGGCAAAACCTTTGCCGAGTTGCAGGATCTGAGCTGGCTGAAACTGGATGAAGAATTTCGTACCTACGGCCATTGGCTGCAGCAACTGCTGCGCTCGGTGGTGCAACGCTGTCTACAGCCCTCTCTGGGGCAGGTGTTCAGTGCCGGTATGGCCGAGTTGATGCGTCAGCCGGAGTTTTCCCAGGCCCGGCAGGTGCAGGCAGTGATGCAGTTGATCGAGGAGGGAGCCAAGCAACTTCAGGGGATGATTGGGCTCCATTTTGCCGATGGGGGTTTGCCCTCTCTGCCGAGCTCAACGGAGATGGATCAGGAGTCGGGACAGTCTGCCCGCAAGACCCCGGTGATCATCTACATTGGCAGCGAGAATCCACTGGAGTCTCTGCACCACTGTACGGTTATCGCCTCCACTTACCACCGTCGCTCAGCTCCTCTGGGTACGGTCACCTTGCTGGGGCCGACCCGAATGGCCTACGAGCGCAGCATTGCTGCTGTGCAGGCGGTGGCCTCTCATCTGACCCGAGCTCTTGCCTAAGGGATCCCATAGCGGCAGGTAGGGTCTGGGTTGCACCTGAGCAATAACAAGCTGTGGCCAGGCTCTCTCCTCTCCACCTGCGGGTACAGTGCGCCATTCGGCAGCGGCAACTTCTTCACCCTGGCCAGCGGCTGCTGGTGGCTTTTTCGGGCGGGCAAGATTCTTTTTGCCTGCTCCAGATCTTGCGGGATTTGCAGCCTCGCTGGGGCTGGCAGATATTTGTTCTGCATTGTGATCACCGCTGGTCGGCAGATGAAACGGAGTGTGCTCGCTTTTTGCAGGGGTGGCTGCAGCAGCAGGGACTGCCTCATGCCGTTGAGACTGCGGATCCCATCCGCCGAGATGAGGCAGGGGCCAGGGCTTGGCGCTACCAACAACTGGACAAATGGGCCCGCACCTGGGACTGCAGCGCCGTGGTGATGGGGCATACGGCCAGCGACCGGGCCGAGACATTTTTATGGAACTTGCTGCGAGGGACAGGAGCCGCCGGGCTGAGCAGCCTAGATTGGCAGCGTCGCCTGGACGACCGGGATCCCACCTCTGCCCAAGTGGTGCGACCCCTGCTGGAGCTATACCGTTGGGAAACCGAGCAATTTTGCCAACAGCACCAATTGCCAGTTTGGCCGGATCGCAGCAACCAAGATCTGGCCCATGGCCGCAACCGCCTCCGCCTAGAGGTGATGCCTTACTTGAAACAGCACTTTAATCCGCAACTGGAAGCGGCCCTGAATCGGGCTGCCACACTGCTGCAAGCAGAACATGAGCTGGTGGTAGCTCAAGCAGCTCAGCTATGGCCACAGGTATATGAGCCCGCTTTGCCAGGGCTGCGACGGGATCCCTTGCGGGCTGCCCCCTTGGCTCTGCAGCGGCAGGTGATGTTTCAATTTTTGTCTTTGGTGCTGCCCCACCACCCCACCTTTGACCAGGTAGAAGCCGGGATCCAGCTCTTAAAAGCAGACCGAGGCAGCCGTAGCCCCGATTATCCAGGTGGGCACTGGCTGGAAGTGAAAGGGGATCACTTGGTTTGTTTCCATTAATTTTTCCATTAATTCCACTTCCCCGAAGGGAAGCGACTGATTCATTAATAGTAAGTATCACCACTGATTGTGGCAATACTTGGATACGATTAGCATCTTATGGTAATAATACAGGCCCGAGTCCATTGGCTACAGCACCTGATATGACCACTGCATTTGTACCTACCCCATCACAATGGGCAACCAAGACAATCAAGACAATAGATTTAAGCCCGTATGCTTCTCAAACCGCCGCCAGAATCAGATTCCAATTGCGAAGTGGATGGGGAAATGTTACTTATCTGGATGATATAAACATTAGTGCTGCAACCAATACACCACCAAGCGCTTCTTTTAATGTTTCATCAACTAACATCTGTGCAGGGCAAAGTATTACATTTACCAATACATCTACCAATGCTACTTCCTATAGCTGGTCCTTCCCCGGCGGAACTCCTTCAACAAGTACGGCTGCCAGTCCTACTGTAACATTTAATTCAGCGGGGACATATACTGTAACATTAACAGCTAGCAATTTAAACGGAACAAACACGGCAACAGCCAGTATTGTGGTGAATCCTTTGCCCACACCTACTATAAGTGGTGGCGGTACTATTTGTCAGGGAAGCTCTGTAAATCTTACTGCTTCTGGTGGTAATAGTTTTACTTGGAATACAGGTGCTAATACTGCTTCCATCAATGTAAGCCCTGCATCCACTACTACCTATACCGTTACAGCCACAGCTACTAACGGATGTACAGCAACTGCCACTGCATCGGTTACAGTACTTAACTGTTCTTCGCTGGATGAAGTGATGAATACCTCCAACTTTTTGGTGTATCCCAATCCGGCTACTGATATGATTACCATTGCTCTGCAATTGGCTTCTGCCGAACCGTTGAAAGGAGAACTGATGACAACACTGAGTCAGGTGTTGCAGCAATTTACCATTGCTCCATCTCAGCAGCAAATAACTTTGATCACAGACGGATTGTCTTCTGGAATTTATCTTCTTAGAATATCTGACGGAAAACAAGCGATAACACAACGCATCATGGTTGTAAAATAAATCAGAAAATCATGGTTGTAAAATAAATCAGAAAGCCCCGGTTACGGGGCTTTTTTGTTTGTGTTTTCTTACTAGGATTAAGCAATGATAGTCTTTGAAAATTCTTCGCAGAATGTGCGTATCTCATTTCGAACCATACGAAATGCATGCATAATTTCTTCTTCACTTCCGGTTGCTTTGGCAGGATCAGAAAAACTATGATGTATGCGAATGGAATTACCTGGTATGTACGGACAGTTTTCTCTGGCATGATCACATACCGTGATGATGTAATCAAAGGGTATGTTTAAGTACTCATTTACATGGTTGCTGGTATGATGACTGATATCAATTCCATCTTCCTTCATGATTTGTATGGCTCTCGGATTTACGCCATGCATCTCAATACCGGCACTGTAAATATGAGCTTTACCTTGTAACAGATTTTCTAAATAACCATGTACCATTTGACTACGGCAGCTGTTACCTGTGCATAAAACCAAGATTTTTTTCATGCTATGAATTTTTTAATTTAATACCTCCAACTGTTAGCAATGGCTACCAACGATAACATGATGGGTACTTCTATGAGTACACCAACCACCGTGGCTAACGACGCACCTGAATTAAGACCAAAAAGTGATATGGCCACGGCAACTGCGAGTTCAAAAAAATTACTGGCACCAATCATCGCAGCCGGTGCACAAACCGGATGTGATAAACGGAGCAATTTTCCACCCAGCCAGGTTATAAAAAATATGAAGTAGGTTTGAATGGTCAGTGGTATGGCTATCAACAAAATGGTGTATGGATGATCCAGTATGTGTTCGCCCTGAAAGGCAAAGAGTAAAACCAGGGTTGAAAGCAATGCTAGTATGGAAACAGGACGAAGTGCCGGAAGAAATTTTTGTTCAAACCAATCCTTTCCTTTTCGTTGAAGCAATATCCGATTGGTCAGATAGCCCGTAGTTAGCGGTATAACAACAAAAACAACCACCGAAGTAATCAGTACTTCATACGGTATCTGTATGTTGGTTACTCCCAGCAGCCATTTTACAATGGGTACAAATGCAACCGGCAGAATAAGATCGTTGACTGAAACTTGTATTAACGTATAATTGGCATCGCCTCTTACCAAATAACTCCACACAAACACCATGGCTGTGCAGGGTGCGGCACCCAGCAGAATGGCGCCTGCCAGGTACTGGTCTGCATCTTCCGGAGTGATCCAGGTAGCATACAGATTTTTAAAGAAAATCCATCCAAACAATGCCATGGTGAAAGGTTTGATCAGCCAGTTTACAGTAACTGTCAGCGCCAGCCCTTTCCAATTTTTTGAAACACCGCCTATCGATGAAAAATCAATCTGTACCATCATCGGGTAGATCATCATCCAAACCAACACCGCTACCGGAATGTTGATGGTATATATCTGCCAGCTTTCAAGCACCGAAACAGAATTCCCCAGTATTTTCCCAAGACCAATGCCTGCAGCAATGCATAGCGAGACCCAAACGGTAAGGTATTTTTCAAAAAACTTCATGGGTTGAAATTTAATTACAGCGTTTCCATTAATTCCACTTCCCCGAAGGGAAGCGACTCCCCCCCATTATAACCCTTGCCCAGAGGTCTTGTTTTCGGCTGCAATTTCCCCTTGTTTTTCTCCGCCGAGGGGCCTGAAACCCTTGCCCAGAGCGGGATCGACCGGGTCAACGGAAGAATCAGGGTTTGAGGTTTGTCGGCGACCCTGTCGCTAACCATGTTGGTGTAGAAATTAACATGGATCCTGGGGTCGCTGCCTGGATAGGTTGGGGGCTTGGGCCAGCCCTGGGCAATGGGGCTTGCTGGTGGCGTCCGTAGAACAGAGTCTATGAGAGAATCTCTCGGCCCAACCGTGGGAAAAGTGTCGAGCATGTTAAAAGTAGACGAAAATGAGATCTCGATAGGATGCCAGTTTGCCTATCGACTGTTGTCGCTATAGTGGCTGAACACCATGCTGGATCCCCTTTTGGAAGAGAAAATCCGTGAGCAAATCCGCACCCACAAGGTGCTCATCTACATGAAGGGCACCCCGGAAATGCCCCAATGTGGGTTTTCCTATGCCGCCGTTCGTGTGCTGGATAGTTTGGGCTTCCCCTACACGGCGATTAACGTACTCGAGGATCCTGAGATCCGCCAGGGGATTAAAGAGTTTTCCAACTGGCCTACTATCCCGCAGATTTATATTGATGGGGAGTTTGTGGGCGGTTGCGACATCATCCAAGAGATGCACGCCCGCAACGAGCTGCGTCCGCTGGTCGAGGCAGCCTTTGCTAAGGCCACGGCTCAATCTTAAGGGATCCCATCTCATCCAGAGGGGTTGCCATGCTTACCCCCGACTACCTTCGGCAGCACCTGATGGAGAAGCTGCAGGCTCTTCATGTGCAGGTGGAGGATGAGTCCCACCTTCACATCGGCCACGGCGGCGGGACAGGAGGGCACTACCGAGTTCAAGTAGTGTCGCCTTCGTTTGTCGGCAAAACGACCCTACAGCGACATCGCCTGGTGTATGCCGCTCTGGCGGAACACATGGGGCGGAGCATTCATGCTTTGGCCCTGCAAACTTACAGCCCTGAAGAGGTCTCTGCGCAAGGGATCCCTGAGGAGATCAGCTAGCATAGAGGGCAAAATCGCGGCCCCATCAGGGCAGAGGAGGGAGCATGGCAACTCTTTTGGCCACCTGGCTGATGTCAGCCTTGAGTGTAATGATCCTGGCTTGGCTTTTGCCCGGGATCCACGTCTCCGGGTTTGGCGGGGCTTTGGTGGCGGCTCTGGCCATTGGTCTGGTCAATGGTTTGGTTAGGCCGATTCTCCGGCTGATCACCCTGCCGATTACGGTTCTTACCCTGGGTTTGTTTTGGCTGATTTTGAACGGCATCTGCTTGGTCATTGCCGATAAGCTGGCCGGGAATGCTTTCAACATCGATAATTTCGGCTGGGCGTTTATCGGCGCAATTGTACTTTCCATCGTCAGCGGCTTGGTTCAGCAGGTTTTTGAGCAAGGTGTGCAGAACTGACTTCGTCCCCAGCCGTGAGAGGGCAGGGTTTGGTTCAAGATTGCAGGGGGTACGCTAGGGGAACGTCAACACTCAGCCCGACGATAACCAAAACCAACTTTAAGGGATCCCGATAAGCTTTACTCCATTGGCCCTGCCCGCTAATTTTTTGCCGCAGAACCATAGGATTCTCCACAGATAGCCTGCACAAGATCTGCCAATGGCTAACATCAGCAGGATATTGCGAGCAGGCGTTTGATCTGTGGCTGCTTTATCTAAGCCTAGCAAATCGATAGGAAACCAGTAGGGGATCAAGTTGGTCGATCTGCAACTCAGGAGCTGGTTGGTATGAAGGCGTTGCTGCTCTATCCGCGTTTTCCTCAATCATTCTGGTCTTACAATCGCACCATTGAGATGGTGGGGCTAAAAGCGCTAATGCCACCTCTTGGCTTGATCACCGTTGCTGCTTTGCTGCCCCAACACTGGGAGATTCGCTTTGTGGATCGCAATGTCGCTGCTGAAACAGAAGCCGATTGGCAGTGGTGCGATCTGGTGATCTTGTCAGCCATGTTGGTGCAGAAGCAGGATTTCCACGCCCTCATTCGCAAAGCGGTGCAGTTGGGCAAAAAAGTAGCGGTGGGCGGACCCTATCCAACTTCTGTGCCACAGGATGCCCTGGAATCTGGTGCTCACTATTTGGTTTTGGATGAAGGGGAAGTGACCATACCGGCCTTTGTCAAGGCTCTAGAAGCTGGGCAAGAGTCGGGCATTTTTCGGGCTGCGGAAAAACCGGATGTAACCCAAAGTCCTTTGCCAAGGTTTGATCTGCTGCCCATGGATCAATACTTCATGATGTCAGTCCAGTTTTCACGAGGTTGCCCCTTTAATTGTGAGTTTTGCGATATCATCTCTCTTTACGGACGCAAGCCAAGAACCAAAGAGCCAAGTCAAATGCTAGCTGAGCTACAGGCCCTCTATGACTTGGGCTGGCGGGGTTCGGTATTTGTAGTGGATGACAATTTTATCGGCAATCAGCGCAACGTCAAGCGATTTTTGCGAGAGCTGATCCCTTGGAGCAAGGAGCGCAACTATCCATTTACCTTTATGACAGAGGCTTCGGTTAACCTAGCCGAAGATGAAGAACTGATGAGGTTAATGGTAGAGGCGGGTTTCTATGCTGTCTTTTTGGGCATTGAGACTCCAGACCAAGACAGCTTACAGATGACCCAAAAGCTCCAGAATACCCGCCACCCTTTGGTGGAGGCCTGTCGCAAGATCAACGAGGCTGGACTGCTGATCTATGCTGGGTTTATTCTGGGCTTTGATGGAGAGCGGCCAGGAGCAGGGGAGCGCATTCAGGCTTTTGTCGAGCAAACCGGTATTCCTCAGCCAATGCTGGGCATTTTACAGGCTTTGCCAAACACACAGCTCTGGAATCGCTTGAAGAAAGAGGAACGGTTGCTGGAAGGGATCGGCGTTACTGAGTTCGGCGATCAAAATACGCTGATGAATTTCATTCCCACCCGTTCTCTATCGGAGATTGCCCGAGAGTATCTGGAAAGTTTTTGGAAACTGTATGATCCTGCGCGATATTTATCTCGCTGCCTGCAACAATGCCTGAATATCGGCATCAAAGATGGCCGACGGCAAATGATGAAGCTGCCCCTCCGCAAAGGGATCCATCTGCTTCTACAACTCATCTGGCGGCAAGGGATCCTTCATCCCGAAATCCGCGCCCAATTTTGGCGGCAGCTATGGACGATTTGGCGACAGAAACCGAGCCTGCTGAACCTATATTTGGGCCTCTGCGCTGCAGGAGAACACTTTTGGGAATATCGGGAATTGGCCCGCGCCCGGCTTACCCAGCAACTGGGATACGATCCTTTGCTGGCCAGCTCATCTTGACAGTATTTCTGGGGGAATGGTCTATCGATAGAGGATGCCCGGATGGGGCCTATGCGGCGACGACAGTTGGGGGCGATGGTGCTGGGATCCCTGTGGGCTGTTTGGGGAGGCTCTCGGCAGGCCCAAACGTCCGGGCGCGGAGATTGGCTGGCCGTGGAGCTGTTCAGCCGCTGGAGTGCGGATCCCTTGGTCGAGTTGGAGCTGGTTGGCCCTTTTGTTTTGAATCAGCAGCCTTTTCCAACAGGCACCTGGAAGTTACAGGTTCGCCGCCAAGAGCTCCTGCTGACCGGGCCGGGACAGCCTCGTCGCTACCAGGGATCCCTTTGGCTACAGGGGGGAGCCCTGCGCCCCTTCGCAGGGGAGGAGCGTCGCTATCGGGGCTGGGTACAGATTCGTCCCAAGGGTTTAGGTCGCCTGCATCTGGTGAACTGGGTGAAGTTGGAAGACTATCTGCTGGCTTTGGTGCCCAGCGAAATGCCTGCCGATTGGCCAGCTGCCGCCTTGCAGGCGCAAGCCATCTTGGCCCGCACTTTGGCCATTCCCCATCTGCACCCCGGCCCCAGAAGAGAATGGCCCTCTACCTCGATAAGGCTATTGCAGGATTCCACCGCCCACCAGTTTTATGGTGGCCTGGCCTATGAAACGGCGGCGACCACTGCTGCGGTGCAGGCAACCCGAGGGCAGATCCTAACCCATGCCGGCCAGCCGATAGAGGTTCTGTTTCACTCCACCTGCGGCGGTCACACCAGCGCCAATCAGGATATTTTTGCCCCACCCGCCCGCCCCTACCTACAAGGGGTGATCTGTGACGGGTGTCGTGCCTCTCCTTTCTATGGCCCTCACAGCGTCCGACTCAGCCGACGGGAGTTGGAGCAAGCCTTGGGCAACGGCGATCTGGAGATTGTGCAGTCGGATCCCTGGGGTCGCCCTGTGCGCATCCGCGTTGGATCCCAACTGTTGACTGGCCAAGAGTTTGTGCTGCGCCTTGGCCAAACCCTGGGTTGGGGGATCCTCCCCAGCAACCGCTTCACGTGGGAACGTCTCCAGCCAAAGGCCGGCCAGCAGGAAGTGTACCTTTTTACCTATCGCGGAGCCGGGCATGGGGTGGGACTGTGTCAGTGGGGATCCCGCGGCTTGGCCGAGCAGGGCTACACAGCGCCGCAAATCCTCAATCACTACTTCCCCGGCACCCAGGTGATAACGTTGAGCTGAAGGCTGTTGGCCCCGACTCCAACTCTCATTTACTCCCGTGTCCCTTGCACACCCCCATCGTCGCCATCCTGCCTACTGCTACTGCAGTGAGCTGGAACACGCCCAGATTCCCAAGCGCCAGCAGCAGGATCCCTTGCCGTTTGCAGAAGCGATGCGGGTGCATTGCCAATCGGGAAGCCGCTGTGGCCGCTGCTTGCGGCCCTTGGAGCAGTTGTTTCGTCAGCAAAGCTGCTACATAGCCCATCCCTGAGCCACCTTGAGCAGGCGACCTTGGGCCATCGCACCCCAAGAAGCTGACCTCAGGCGGGGGCTTTGGGGGTGATCTTCACAATGGTGGGACGGGATCCCACCTGGGCTGACCCATTCGCTTGGGCTTGCGGCTCTTTGGCCATCCCGCTGCCAGTGGAAGTGGTTTGCGCTTTACGCCGCTTCTGCGGCACAGCATTTCCGGCCTGCTGGGCTGTATGGCTGCTGGAGGCAGTTTTGGCTTGGGTTTTACTGACCGAGGAGCCCGCTTTGCCGGTCGAGCGGCTTTTCCCCTTGACCTCTGCAGAAGAGACTTCTTTTTCAGCCAGCACCTGCAGGGCCATTTCCAGGGTAACCGCTTCGGCAGGGATCCCTTTGGGCAAAGAGGCATTGACCTTGCCATGTTTGACATACAGCCCGTAGGGGCCGTCGTGCAGATTGACCGGCTCACCATCCTCAGGATGGGATCCCAGCTCCCGCAGCGGCTTGGCCGAGGCGCGCCCACGGCTTTTCTTGGGCTGGGCCAGCAGCTCCAGCGCCCGCTCCAGGCTGATGGTCAGCACATCCTCCTCGGCGGGCAGAGAGCGGAAATCGCCATCACAGACTACGTAGGGGCCGAAGCGGCCAATACCGGCCTGCACCTTTTTCCCCGATTCCGGGTGTTCCCCCAAGGTGCGAGGCAAGCTCAGCAACCCCAAGGCAATCTCTGGCGTGACCTGATCCGGTTTCAACCCTTTGGGCAGGGAGGTGCGCTTGGGTTTTTTGTTGTCCTCAGAAACTTCTCCCAATTGCACATAGGGGCCGTAGGGGCCCTGCGGGATCACATAGATTGGCTCCTGGGTTTCCGGGTGAAAGGCAATGGGCTTGGGGCCTTCCTGCTTCCGCTGGATTAGCTCCGCAATGTGTTCTGCGCTCAGATCGGCGGGGGGAATATCCTCCGGCAAGTTGGCGCGCACCTCTCCAGACTCAGTTTCAACTGCTACATAGGGGCCATAGGGGCCAATGCCGATCTTGACAGGCAGGTTCTCCAGATGGATGGAGCGGGCCAGGCCGGAATCAATTTCCAGCTCGCGGGCCTTCACCTGTCCCTCAAGACCCTGCTCGCCCAAGAAGAAATGGCGCAGATAGGGCAGCCACTCCGCCTGTCCAGAAGCAATGTCGTCCAGCGTTTGCTCCATCTCGGCAGTGAAGCGGGTATTCACCAGGTTGGGAAAGTATTTTTCCAGTAGCTCGGTGACTGCAAAAGCCGTGTAGGTGGGCACGAGGGCACTTCCCATCGGCCTGACGTAGCCACGGCTCATGATCGTATTCAAGATGGTGGCGTAGGTGCTGGGGCGGCCAATGCCCTCACTTTCCAACACCTTGACCAAGGAGGCTTCCGTATATCGGGCCGGGGGCTGGGTTTCGTGGGCAACGGGTTCCAGCTTCTGGCAGCGGAGGGGATCCCCCTGCCGCAACAGAGGCAGATGCACCTCCCGATCTTCCAAAGCCGCCTCTGGGTCGTCGGATCCCTCCACATAGGCGCGGAAAAAGCCGGGAAAATCGATGCGCTTGCCGCTGGCCCGGAACACCGCATCGTCTACGGCGATGAGTACGATGGTGTGGGTCTGCCGCGCCTCAGCCATTTGGCTGGCGACGGTGCGCTTCCAGATCAGGTCGTAGAGGGCCAGCTCCTGGCCGGAGAGGGGGGTTTGGCTGGGCAGGCGAAACTCTGATCCGGCAGGACGAATGGCCTCGTGGGCTTCTTGCGCCCCTTTGGTTTTGGTGGTGTACTGACGGGGCTCGGGGCTGAGATATTCTCTGCCGTACATCGACTCCACGCAGGCGCGGGCAGCGCGGATGGCCTGCTCCGACAGGTGGACCGAATCGGTGCGCATGTAGGTGATGTAGCCCTCTTCGTAGAGCTTTTGGGCAATGCGCATCGTCTGCTGGGCCGACAGGTGCAGCTTGCGGTTGGCCTCCTGCTGCAGGGTGGAGGTGGTAAAGGGAGGGGCAGGTTTGCGGGTGGAGGGGCGCTCTTCCACAGAGCTGACGATCCAGGCTTTTCCCAGCAAGCGATCCCGCAGGGCCTCGGCCTGGGCCTGATCCAACAACACCACATCCCGCCCGGCAATGAGCTGGCCGGTGCTGGGATCGAAGTCTTGCCCATTGGCCAGGCGTTTGCCACCCAAGCTCACCAGCTCTGCTGGAAAGACAGCCTGCTGGCCGGCGACGGTCGTTTTGGGCTGCAGCTCCGCTTTGAGATCCCAGTAGGAGGCTTTTCTGAAGGCGCGCCGCTCCCGCTCTCGATCCACCAAAAGCTTGACCGCCACCGACTGCACCCGCCCTGCCGAGAGTTTGGGGGCAATTTTTTTCCACAGCAGCGGCGACAGGGTATAGCCCACCAGGCGATCCAAGATGCGGCGGGTCTCCTGGGCACGCACCAGTTGTTCATCCACCTCACGGCAGTTTTGCAGCGCCTCCTGAATGGCCTCGCGGGTGATCTCGTGGAACACCATGCGGCGGGTGGGCACTTTGGGTTGCAGCACCTGTTGCAAGTGCCAGCTAATGCTTTCCCCTTCGCGGTCTTCGTCGGTGGCCAGGATCAGCTCGTCCGCCTTCTTGAGCGCTTCCTTCAGCTCCTTGACCACCTTTCTTTTGTCCTTGGGGATGACGTAGAGGGGCTCAAAGTCGGCGTGGACATTGACCCCCAGGCGGCTCCACTCTTCTCCTTTCAATTCTTCTGGAATTTCAGATGCCGAATCGGGGAGATCCCGCACATGTCCCATCGAGGCCTGAACTTCGTACCCCGCAGGCAAGAATCCACGGATGGTACGGGCTTTGGTGGGAGATTCGACAATGACCAGCTTAGGCATAATTGAGGTTGGCAGCAATCGGCTTAGGTTGTCGCATTTCCCGCCCCAAGGATTGGGCGGGCCAGCATACACTGCAAGAGGTGCTTAAGATAGACAGCCTACTTTTCTGGAGCGTAGCAAGTCTGTCTGCGCTTGACCAGCCGTCATCGGCGATGATCCGAGCGGTCTGGCCCCATCTGGCTGCTTTGCAGGACGATGAAACTACACCATTTTTCCATTCGCACCGCCGATATCTTCCGCTCCATCGCTTTTTACGAGGGGCTGGGCTTTGCGGTGGAAGAACGCTTTACTGCCGGGATCACGCTGGCCTGCTGGATGCGCGGCCCCTGGGGGCGTTTGGAGCTGATGCAAGTGCCGCAGCCCCATCCTGCCCCGGATCCCTTTGGGGATCCCCACTATGTGGGCTACTATCACCCCGCTTTTGAGGTGGGCCCCGAATGGGGATCCCTGGCCAACTACCTAGAACATTTGCGAGCGCAAGTGCCCCTTACCCTGCTGCTGCCGCCCCAGCTCCAGCAAATTGGGGGCCAGGTCTATGAAGTGGCGTTCATCGCCGATCCCGATGGCCTGCCGATCGAGCTCATTCGTCCCCAGGGATCCTCAGGAGAGAGTCTGCCCCAACGCCCAGAGGACATTAATGACATTAATAAATAAATAGTTGGATAACTAGTTGATGGGTTAGAGGATCTAATTTGGGTGGGAGCGGTCGTTCCCCCTTGTCCAGATCCTGGAGAGCCAACCCTAAAGCTAAGCTAGTAGAGCTTCTGGGGAACTTGAGAGAAGGGTTTGTTGGCCGCTTGTCAGTTCAGCCTCACCTGATATGAAAGCTCAGCTTCCGGTGACGATTTTGACAGGTTTTTTGGGCAGTGGCAAAACCACGCTGCTCAAGCGCATCTTGGAAGAGGAGCATGGGTTGCGCATTGGGGTTATCCTCAACGAGTTTGGCGAGATTTCCATCGATGGCGAGTTGGTCAACATGCCCGAGGGGGGGCTGATGCAGCTCAACAATGGTTGCCTCTGCTGCACGGTGCGAGAGGATTTTGAACGGGCGGCCCGCCAGCTGCTCCAGCATGCCCAGGCGTTGGACTATCTGGTGGTGGAAACCAGCGGCGTGGCGGATCCCAGGCAGGTGACGGAGCTATTTGTGCAGAGGACTTTTCATGAGGAGTTGCGCCTGGATGGCGTGGTGACCTTGGTTGACGGTGCCGAATACTGGCGCAATTTCCAGCGCTCGCAAACCGCCGCCCACCAGATCGGCAGCGCTGACATTTTGTTGCTCAATAAGGTGGATTTAATCGACGAAGCCGAACGAGAGCGGATCCTTCTCGATCTGCGCCGCTACAACCCCGCTGCCCCTTGCCTGCTCACCACCCATGCCCAGGTGCCTCTGGCCCGCATCTTGGATGTGCATGCCTTCCGCCCAGAATTGTGGGATCCCAGGCTCCCCGATTCGGGGACTGAGGCCCACCCCAGCCATCACCTGGAGGAGGACGGGATCCAATCGGTGAGCTTTCAACTGCAGCAGCCGCTGGATTTGGGGGCCTTTCGCGATTGGCTACAAGACTTGTCCGAGACCGTTTTTCGCGCCAAGGGGGTGCTGTCGGTTCTGGATGAGCCGCAGCGGGTTATCTTCCATCAAGTGGGCCAGCGGCAAACCCTTTTTCTGGAACGGGACTGGGATCCCGATGAGCCCCGCTTGTCCAAAATTGTGTTGATCGGCAAAGGGCTGGAGCCGGAACAGCTGGCTGCCGGCCTCAGCCGGGTGTGCGGGGCAACCGCCGCTGGCTAAGGATCCTCTTCAGTTTTTTCGGTTTTTGGATTGGGTGATCTGGGATGGCTCGCAGCAAACTTTCAGAGCAAGAACAACAGCAAATTGTTAGCGCCTACCGCGGCTCGGCAGCGACCGCCGTCGAATTGGCGGAGCAATTTCAGGTGAGCATCACCACCATCACCCGCGTGTTGAAGGAAAATATCGCTGCCGATGAGTATCAGCGGTTGATCCATCTCAAACGCTCGGCTGCCCGCCGCAAAGACATGGGGGAAAAAGCTGTTGTTGGCGGGATCCCAGCCCCAGAGCAGCAGATTTTGCCGCTGGAGCCGGAGCTGCCTTTTTCATCTCCCTCGCTGCAGCCGAACGCAAACGACGAAGGCGAGGATAACACCGCTGGAACAGAGTCTCTGCCAAAACTGCCCCCAGAAGAACTGCAGTTGGCGGCTGAGCTTCAGGAAGATGTGGAGGATGTCGGGGAAGAGGATGAGGAAGAGACCGAAGAAGACCGTGACCTTGAAGACGAGGACGAAGATGAGGACGACCCTGACTATCTCCTAGAAGATGAAGACCTAGAAGATGAAGATGGGCCAGAAGAGGATCCCCTCACCGATCCCGGCTATCGAATTCAGGTGTTGCCCCTGGAAGAGCTCACCCTGCCGGAAACCTGCTACGTCGTTGTTGACCGCTACCAAGAACTGACCACCCGCCCTCTCAAAGAATTCTTTGGCTCGGGATCCCTGCCCATCGAAGGGATCGACAACGCCAATACGCTGCCCATTTTCGACAACCACAAGGTGGCCCGTCGCTTTTCCGAAATGAGCCGTCGGGGCAGCAACACCTACCCGCCCTACCGGGTGATCCAGTTTCCCGGCTACATTCTGGAGATTGTGCGCACCCAACTGCAAAAGAAAGGCATCACCCATCTGCTCATGGATGGGCAGATCTACAGTCTTTGACCAGCTCCTCAAGCTCAGGAGCGGGGGATTCCCGTTACTGGCGCAGGTTTGCAGCCCTGCGTGAGCGCCGTCGGCCTACTTCGCCACAGCAGCAGTACCCGTCTCCCTAGGAGCCTGGGCTGCCCCGCTCCCACGAGCCACCCACGCCAACGGAGCTGAAGGCTCCTAACCTCAGTCTCATCGCAGGCAGAGATGGCGCCAAGCTTGCCCTCATTCCACAGCCGTCGCCGCGTATTCCAGCTCCTCTTCCACCACTTCCGGTGGGGCCTCTGCCGCTTGTCCTTGCTTAGCGGCCAGCAGTTGCTCACGGTACTTGGCTGCCATTTCCTCAGCCTTCTCGTAAACCAGCTTGGGATCCCGAATCATGTCGCCGGGATTGGGCTCCAGTTGCTTGGTGGACAGCGAGATCCGCCCCCGCTCCGCATCTAGATCGATGATCATCACCTTCACTTCGTCGTTGACGTTGAAGACGCTGTGGGGCGTGTCAACATGATCGTGGGAGATCTCGGAAATGTGCAGCAGGCCGGAGACGCCGCCAATATCGATGAAGGCACCATAGGGCTTGATGCCCCGCACCGTGCCAACCACCACCTCGCCCACCTCCAGCTTGTTCATCTTCCGCTCCACCAAGGCGCGGCGATGGCTCAACACCAAGCGGTTGCGGTCTTCGTCCACCTCTAAAAACTTCAGGGGCAGCTCTTCGCCCACCAGCTCTTCTTTTGGCTTGCGGGTGCTGATGTGGGATCCGGGGATAAAGCCCCGCAGCCCCTCAATCCGCACCAGGGCTCCACCTCGGTTGGTGGCAAAAATGGTTGAGCGAACGGTGGCATCTTCTTTCTGGAGCTGCCGTACCCGTTCCCAGGCCCGCATGTACTCGATGCGACGGATGGAGAGGGTCAGCTGTCCCTCTTCGTTTTCTTCGGTGAGGATAAAAAACTCGCGGGTTTCTCCGGGCTGCAGCATCTCGTGCGGGTCTTCCAGGCGGCTAATCGACATCTCCTGGAGCGGCAGAAAGGCAGCCGTTTTGGCCCCAATATCGATCAAAGCACCGCGTGGCTCCACCGAGAATACTGTACCCGCCACAATTTCGCCAGGGCTGAAGTGATAGTCGTACTTATCCAGAAGGGCGGCAAAGTCTTCAGTGGTAAAACCTACATCGGCAGCGGTGAATCGACTCATAGGGGTGCAGTAACAGATCAGTTGCGCGGGATAAAGGGTAGAAGGCCAGTTGAGTTTAGCAGAATCCCAGATGAGAGTGCATTCACTCTCCCACTTTCCCACCTGTGGGGGATGTGGCTGGGAAATACTATCGTAGCTTAGAGGAGCGTCTTTTGTGGCAAGTTTTCCGGGGATCTTGCCAAGCTGGAAGATAGAAGATTTGGAGGAAGAGCAATTGCACTTTATCGACCAAGCCGAAATTGAAGTGCAAGGGGGAAATGGCGGAGATGGCATCGTTGCCTTCCGCCGTGAAAAGTATGTGCCGGCTGGGGGGCCATCCGGCGGCAATGGCGGGCGGGGCGGCTCGGTGATCTTGGTGGCCGATCCCGGCCTGCAAACTCTGTTGGATTTTCGCTTTCAACCGGTGATCAAAGCGGAACACGGGGCCAAAGGGGGGCCCAACCATCGCAGCGGGGCCAGTGGTGCGGATCGGCTGGTGCGGGTGCCCTGCGGTACTGTGGTGTTCAATGCGGAGACGGGGGAATTGTTGGGCGATCTGGTGGGCAAGGGGGATCAATTGCTGGTAGCCCGTGGGGGCAAAGGCGGCTTAGGCAATGCCCATTTTTTGAGCAACCACAATCGCGCCCCCCGCCAATTCACCAAGGGCGAAGCGGGAGAACGGGTGCGCCTGCGCCTGGAGCTGAAGTTGATTGCCGAGGTGGGCATTGTCGGCCTGCCCAATGCGGGCAAGTCCACTCTGATTTCGGTGGTCTCCTCTGCCCGGCCCAAGATTGCTGACTACCCCTTCACCACGTTGCAGCCCAATTTGGGGGTGGTGCCCCATCCATCGGGAGATGGGGTGGTGTTTGCCGATATTCCGGGGCTGATCGAGGGGGCGCACTTGGGGGTGGGGCTGGGCCATGAGTTTTTGCGCCATGTGGAGCGTACCAGGGTACTGATTCATTTGGTGGATGGCACGGCGGCGGATCCCGTCAAGGATTACCAGGTTATTCAGCAGGAGCTGCGCGCCTACGGCCACGGGTTAATCGATAAGCCACAAATCCTGGTTTTGAACAAGATCGATGTTCTGGATCCCCAGCAGGTTGCCGAGCGCGCCCAGAGGCTGTCTGCTGCTGCCGGCACTTCGGTGGTGACCATTTCTGCGATTGCCAAGCAGGGGCTGGATCCCCTCTTGCAGCGGGTGTGGCAGTGCCTGGGTCGGGGATCCCAACAGCCTGCGCAGTTGGATCTTGTGGGGGCAAAATCCATCCAGTCCTAGGGCAGAAGAATCTTAGAATAGGAAAGCCCCTGCCTTCCCAGAACCCAGAGACGAGTGGCTATGTATATCTCGGCGGAGGATCTGCCACCGGATTTGCGTCAGATCATGTTGGCTGTTGAACAGGCGGCCCAGGCGAGGGTGGGAGCGTGTGTGGAGCTGCTGATGCTCCTGCGGCTGCTGGAGGAGTTGCACCGCGCGATCCTGGAAGGTGCCTTTCGGGAGTCTTTGCCCAACACCCGTCAAGCTCTGTATCGGGTGCTTCAAGATTTGGAAGAAGCGGGCGACTGGCCCTATCTGCCCCGTCTGCACATCCAAGCCCTGATGCAACAACTGAAGGACTGGCCCGAATCTCAGGGATCCCTGCCCGCGTCGGTGCCACCGACCCCCCGCCCTCTTGTGGAAAACCCCCTGGGGGGTAGCTGCTCCCAGTCTTGACCTCTTCCCATCTGCCCGATGGCCGAGTACTTTAAGCTGCATCCGCAACAGCCCCAGGCCCGTTCCATCCGGCGGATTGCGGCGGCTTTGCGGGAGGGGGCGGTGATGCTTTACCCCACCGATACAGTCTATGCCATTGGCTGCGATGTGACCCACAAACAAGCAGTGGAGCGGGTACGCCGTATCAAGCAGCTCTCCAACGACAAGCCTCTTACCTTTTTGTGCCCTTCTCTCTCACGCATTGCCCACTATGCCCAGGTAACCGATTCGGCCTATCGGCTGATGCGGCGGCTGATCCCGGGCCCGTTTACGTTTCTGTTGCCGGCCACCAAGCTGGTGCCCAAGTTGGTGATGGAGCCCAAACGGAAAACCACCGGCATCCGCGTGCCCGACTCGGCCATTTGTCAGGCTTTGCTGGAAGAGTTGGGCAATCCAATTGTCTCCACCTCTGCCAAGCTGGGGGGGGATCCCGTCGGATCCCTGGACTTAAGTTCTGGGCAAGCCTGGGAGTGGGAGAGCGACCCCTGGGATGAGGGTGGGATCTTTGCGGCTGAAGAGATGCGGCAGTTGGAAAAACAGGTGGATCTGGTGCTGGATGACGATGCCCCCCGTCGGGCCAAGGTCTCTACGGTAATTGACTTGACGGGATCCGAGCCGCTGGTGGTGCGGGCCGGGCTAGGGTATGAGCAGGTGGC
Source organism: Thermostichus sp. OS-CIW-32 (assembly GCF_054060415.1). NCBI lineage: Bacteria > Bacillati > Cyanobacteriota > Cyanophyceae > Thermostichales > Thermostichaceae > Thermostichus > Thermostichus sp. OS-CIW-32. The sequence goes on from NZ_JBSSDD010000002.1 coordinate 431,298, forward strand.
AGATCTGAACCTGAAACTGGTGGGAGAAGACGGTTAAGGGCAGCCGGATCTGGCGTTCTCTAAAATGGGGTTGATGCCTTGGAGTGTGCTCATGGCCCTGGCTCAGCAAAAATCGGCTCTGCTGCACCTGCTGGAGGCAACCGACCGGGGCCGGAAAGTCTCCCCTGAGCAGCAAGCCCAGATCCTGTCTCAGATTGCCGCCCTAGAAGCGCTCAACCCCACCCCCAAACCAACATCTGCTGCTGAAGGGTTGGAGGGGAACTGGCTCACCCTATTTACCACGAGCACAGCTCTGCTGCGGCTGGCACAGTTGCCTTTTTTGACCACCGGCGAGATCTACCAGTGTATTCGGGCCAAAGCTGGACGGGTCTTCAACGTGGCGGAGATCCAGGGATCCGGTTGGCTGGAGGCTTGGGTGCCACGGGGAGTCTTGGCTGTATCAGCGCGCTTTTACCCCGAATCTGAGCGCCGGGTGAGGGTGATTTTCGAGCGATTGGTGCTCGGATCCCAAGCTTTGATGAGCTACGAGATCGAGAGTTTTCTCGATTTGCTCGAGCAGGCTCCAGAGCGAATCCCGGCTATTCAAATCGATATCCGCCGCCGCGAGCCAACGGGTTGGCTGGATATCACCTATTTGGATGAAGACTTGCGGCTGGGTCGGGGCAGCGAGGGGAGTGTATTTGTTCTAAAGCGGGTCGGCTAGTCGGAGGATCCAGAGGACTCCGTTTCCGCCCTTTCGTGAGATGGGTTTTGGGTTAGGGTGGAGCTTATTTCCTGTAGAACTTGCAAGGCGCGGTAGGACTCTCGCAAAGTTTGCAGCTCCTGTTGAGTTTGCTCCAGTTGCCGGGCCCATTCTGCCTGTTGGGAGCGCAACTCTCGATTTTCCAATTTTTTGCGCTGCAGGATGCGCTTGAGTTTTTGCTGCTGCTGCTGGAGTTGAGCCCGCTCTGCTTCTGCGTGTTGCAGTTGGGTCCTTTGGCGTTCCAATTCTATTTTCAGGGTGGTGACCTGGGATTGAAGTTGGCGGAGCTTTTGGCGCAGCGCTTGCTCTGGCGTGGGTTTGGTCGACTCGGAGCTTGGAGAAGGGGAAGATGTTTGTAGGTTTTGCAGATGCTGTTGTAACTGTTGGGCTTGGGCCTGCAGGACTCGAGACCGTTGCTGCTCGCTGCGCAGTTGGGCTTGGGCGCGTTCACAGGTCTGGATTTCGGCTTTCACCCGCTGCTTGATGCGGTCAAGGATCTTTTGATGGCGGAGCTGGGTTTGCCGGATCTCCTGAGCCACCTGCCAAGGGCGAGGATCCCCCTTAGGTTGTCGTGGCTCGCCGCCGTGGTCGGCAGGATCAAAGGGAGATAGGGTCGCCACCAGCGATTCTCGAAAGTCGCTCCAGGAAGCCGATTGCAGACCCATCTGAACCACCCGCCAGGCCCCATAGGAGGCCCCAGCGGCAGCCAGGATCCCAGGGATCCCGGCCAGGGAGAGGGAAACCTTGGGCAGGGTGGGCAGGATCTGATCCAGCAGCCCCACCACCAGGGCGAAAACAAAGATCCCGCTCCCCGCGGCAGCGGCACCTGAAACCCAAGAGGAGCGGGAGAGCATCATCGTTTTTTCGTCATCACAACCGCTAGAGCGGGAAAACCAGGTTCAAAAATGGCCTGTCTGCACTCAGTTTATCCCGCCAGCAGCCTCTGTTTCCCTCTCAGGGCACCTGCCATGCCCGTTGGTGGTAGCCCTCTAATTGGGCCCAGGGATCCCCAGCCGCTGCGTGGGTGTGGCCGTGCTGAGGGTGAGGGTGGGAATGAGGATGGTGATGGGATCCGTGCCCGTGATGGTGGTCATGAGGCTCGTGAGGGTGGTGATGGCTGGATCCAGCTCTGACCTCTGCGCTCACGGCCAGGCGAAACTTGCACAGGTGGCAGTTCATTTGGGTTTGGCCCTGTAGGGCTTCCTGCTCCAGTTGCTGCAGGCTGTGCAGCACCGTATCCACAAGGCCCAATTCCGGCAGCATCAGCCAGTCGATTTCCGGCTGTCGTTGTCGTTGTTTCTCCACTGCCGCCTCGATTTTTTTCACCAACACCCCCGTAAACAGAAAGTAGGGCAGCACGATCACCCGGCGCGGATGCCAGGACAAGGCCCGCTCCAATCCCACGGGCAGGCGGGGATGGGTAATGCCGATAAAGCAAGTTTCCACAGCGGCAAACCCAGATCCTTCCCAAAGCAGCCGAGCCAGTTTACAGGCTTCGGCATTGGCCTCGGGATCGCTGGAGCCGCGACCCACAAATAGGAGCACGGTTTCTGCCTCTGGGATCCGCCGCGGTTGGGCAGCTATCAGAGCAGCCAATCGGTCTCGCAGCAGTTGCAGGATCTCGATGCGGATCCCCAGCGGCCCACCGTAACGAATGCGCAACTGGGGATAGAGGGCCTGCAGGCGATCCAGTTCCATCGTCACATCGAACTTGTTGTGGCGGGCCCCAAACAGCAACAGCGGCAGGGCCACGATCTCCTGCCACCCTTGGGCCAAGCACTGCTCTACCCCCTGGGCAATGGTTGGCTGGGTCAGCTCCAGAAAGCAGGGGATCACCGGTCGATGGGGGGTGAGAGCTTGGTAAGCCTGGGCTAGCTCCAGAAAGGCTTGCTGCCCTTGGGGGTCGCGGGATCCGTGGCCGATGAGCAACAGGGGCAGGGGGACAACAGGAGACTGCCCAACCGCAAGCGGAGGGGAAACACTGAGGGTATTCAACACAAAAAACTCCGTTCCTTGTGAATCGCAAGGGGTACAGGACAACGGCAGGTGGGTGTTCTGGCTGAGGGAGGGATCCCATCACAGTTGCGTCACAGTGGCGGACTTGCACCGCGCTTTCCCCAGTCTGCCTGAGCCTTTTAGGTTAGCTTGCCTCTTGCCATTCACCAAGCTCCCGGGGGGGATGTTCTTGTCTGCCAGAAGATAGCCCCGAGACATGAGCGGTCCAGCAGGCTCATCCTCAAAGGAAGGGTTGGGGGTGAGGGCCTAACGCCGGCCTGCCGGTCTGTGGGCTCGAAAGTGTCGCAGGCGCAGGGCATTGGCGACCACCGAAACGGAACTCAGGGCCATGGCTGCCCCCGCCAGCATAGGGTTGAGCAACCAGCCTGTAAAGGGATAGAGCGCCCCAGCGGCAATCGGGATCCCCAGCGTGTTGTAGATAAAGGCGAAGAGGAGGTTCTGGCGGATGTTGTTGAGGGTGGCCCGGCTGAGTTGAATGGCTGTGGCGACTCCCCGCAGATCCCCCGACATGAGGGTAATATCGCTGGCGGCCATCGCCACATCCGTACCTGTACCAATGGCGATCCCCACATCGGCTTCTGCCAGAGCCGGAGCATCGTTAATGCCATCTCCCACCATCGCCACCCGCCGTCGCGGTTGTCTTAGGCTGCGTATGTAAGCTGCCTTCTGATCCGGACGGACTTGGGCAATTACCCGCTGAATGCCTGCTTGCCGAGCAACCGCTTGGGCCGTGGTGGGGTTATCCCCGGTTAGCAGGATCACCTCTAGACCCATCTGTTGCAGCTGTTGCACTGCCTCAGGAGAGGTGGGTTTGAGCGGATCGGCAATGGCCAACAGCCCCACCAGGCTCTGGGATTGGGCTACGCCGATCACCGTTTTGCCCTGGCTTTCCCAATTCTGAACCCGCTCTGACCAAGAGGGATCCCAGGGGATCCCCATCTCCTGTAGCCAGCTCAGTCGACCGATGCGGATCCACTGGTCTTCCACCCAGGCTTCTGCCCCACTGCCTATCCTTGCCTGAAAATGCTGGGCAGGAGGGATGGCAATTTTTTCCGCTTCGGCTTTCTGCACCACCGCCTGGGCCAAAGGATGTTCCGAGTGCCGCTCCACTGCCGCTGCCAGGCGCAACACCGTCAGGGGAGAGGAGCCATTAGCCCAAATATCGGTGACGGTAGGGCGACCTTCGGTCAGGGTGCCGGTTTTGTCCAAGACCACCGTGCGCAAGTGGTGGGCCAATTCCAGGCTGTCGGCACTTTTCACCAGGATCCCCAATTCTGCCCCTCGTCCCGTGGCCACCAGGATCGAGGTGGGGGTTGCCAACCCCAGCGCACAAGGGCAGGCGATGATCAGCACCCCAATCGTGTTCACCAAGGCCAGTGTCGGGTTATCGGCCAGCACCCACCAGAGCACAAAAGTTAGAACTGCCACCCCAATCACCGCCGGCACAAACCAGGAGGTGACCCGATCCGCCAACTGTTGAATTGGGGCTTTGGATCCCTGAGCTTCCTGCACCAGGCGCACGATCTGGGCCAGAACTGTGTCTTTGCCCACCCGCCGCGCTTCCATCACAAAGCTGCCCGTCCGATTCAGCGTTGCCCCAATCACCTCATCCCCCGCCGATTTGACAACAGGCAGGCTCTCGCCGGTCACCATCGACTCGTCGAGGGTGGAGGATCCCTCTAGGATTACCCCATCCACCGGCACCTTCTCACCGGGGCGCACCCGGATCCAATCCCCCACCTGCACCTCCCGAATGGGGACATCCTGCTCCACCCCCTGGCGGATTACCCTCGCCGTTTTCGGTTGCAGCCCGATCAGCTTGCGAATGGCCTCAGAGGTTTGCCTTTTGGCCCGTTGCTCCATCCACTTGCCCACCAGGATCAAGGTGGTGACCACCGCCGACACTTCGTAATACACATCGGGATGCAGTCCCTGCCGATGGAAAGAGTCGGGGAAAACCGTTGGGAAAATGGAATAGAAGAAAGCCGCGCTCGTCCCTAAGACCACCAGCGTGTTCATATCCGCCGAGCGCCGTTGCCAAGCGGCCCAAGCGCCTCGATAAAAATGCTTGCCCACCCAAAACTGCACCGGAGCCGTCAGCAGCAACTGCAACCCAGGATTGTGCAGCCACATGGGAAAGCCCGGGATGTCCATCCCCAGCATCATCGGCAGGGATCCGATCACCAGCACCGTGCTGATGCCCACCCCTATCGCCACCTTGAGCTTCAGTTCCCGTTCTGCGGCCCGTTGGGCGATCCGCTCTGGATCCGACAGATCGTCCAGCTGCCAATCCTCCTGGATAAGGCGCGCCCGATACCCCGCCCGCTCCACCGCCCGAATCAGCGCCTGCGGATCCACCAGCCTGGGATCCCCTTTGACGGTGGCCTGCTCGCTGGCAAAATTCACGGATCCGGAGGATACTCCCTGCACCTGAGCGAGGGCCTGTTCGATGCTGCGGGCGCAGGAGGCACAGCTCATCCCTTGCAGGGCCAACTGCCAAGTGCCCTCAGGAGAAGGCGCAGAGGCCGATAATGCAGCCGATGACTTTTCAGGGGCAGGCATGGCAACACCTTGTTGATAAAGTTGATGCAATAACGGCTACTCCCCATCCTCGAAAGGGTGAAGGCAGCCATCTGTACAGGAATTCAAAACAGACGCCCGACCGTTCCCGGCCCAAAATTGACTAGGCCGGGGGATATCCCACCTGGGTGAGGGCCTGCCGCAAATCGCCCACAGGCCGCTCAGAAGTAATCCGCACCTGTTTGGTTTTGGGATCCCCTTCCACCTGCGCCTGGGGATCCAGTTGCCGCACCGCTTGCGCAATGGTGTCTATACAGGCCCCACAGGCCAGCTTGGGCACCGTCAAAACAACCTGCATCTTGGAAAACCCCCCCAATGCCACTGAAAGGATGCTAAACCTTACAGTGGGCTGGAAGGTCAAGAGGGAGGCTGAGGCTCGTCCATATTCCAGCGGTAGTCCACCTGATAGCCCCGCTGTCGCCACTCTTCCTCCAGTTGCACCTGTTGGGTGAGGGCTTTGCGCAGAGAGTTGATCAGCTCTTGCGTGCGGCCTCGGTTGCCAAAATCCTGTTCTTCCACTGCCGGAAAGGTTTGCCGCTCCAACACCTGCAGCAGAAATTCGTAGTGGATATGAGCCGGCACAGGAATACGTTTCATCGATCCAAGCAATCCTTAGAGATCAATTGTTCTCGCAGAGATCCATTGATAAATGGTTTTCATTCACTGAGATGACAACAGGTGGCGCACAGCTTGGCCGGGATCCGGCTGGGTCACCAGCGCTTCCCCCACCAGCACAGAGCGCACCCCCCAGGCCCGCAACTGCTGCAGATCGGCGGGGGTATGGATGCCGGACTCGCTGACAATGGGCAGCTCGCCGAGGAGATCCGAGTGGGCGGCCAACAGGTTGCGCGTTGTGTTTAAGTCCACCGCAAAGGTTCTCAGATCGCGATTGTTGATGCCAATGAGCACCTGCCCCCTGGAGTCTTGCAGTTGGGGCAAACGCAACACCCGCTGCAACTCTTGGGAGGTGTGCACCTCCAGCAGAGCCGCCATGCCCAATTGCCGAATCAGCTTGAGAAAGTAGCCCAAATCCGCATCGGAGAGAATGGCGGCAATCAAGAGCACCGCATCTGCCCCCAGGCTGCGGGCCCAGAGGATTTGGTAGGGGTAGAGGATGAACTCCTTGCAGAGGATGGGGATCCCTACTGCCTGACGGATCCGGCGCAGATACTCGCCGCTGCCCTGAAAGAACCGCTCATCTGTGAGCACCGAGAGGCAACTGGCCCCACCGGCTTCATAGCTCTGGGCAATGGCTACCGGGTCAAAGGGATCCCGCAGAACGCCGCGGCTGGGAGAGGCTTTTTTGACCTCGGCAATCACAGAGATAGGGTGAGGCGACTGGGTGAGGGCCGCCACAAAATCCCGCACCGGCGGAGCCTGATCCAGTTGCCGTTGCAATTCCTTGAGGGGAAGCTGCTCCCGTTGCCGCTCCACCTCCTGCTCTTTATGCCAGACGATCGCTTCCAAGATGTGGCGCGGTTTGGCTTCCGGCGCTGTTGTCTGGTACACCTGAGAGGCTACGACCACCGGCGGGGCAGGAGAACGCCGACGAACAGAAAGCGGCTCACCTTGCAGCTCCATACAACCCCCGAACACAACTCTACACCACACCCTAGACTACTTTAGTGCTCCGCCACCGGTTTGAATAGCTACCCCAGGCATCCCCAAAACTCATCTGGCGAAGGCGTTTTTTTTACCCTATGGTTGAGTCTAGAAAGGTGGTGTAGTCTTTATGCGCCTCGGCGAGCCATGTTCTGGCGGCCGTCCATTTTTCCCCGGCCAGGGGCAGTGGCTCGGTGGGGTCAAGGCTGGTGCTGTCCATGCTGTTTTAGAGGAGTTCAGGCGTGCTGTACCTAGCAGAGCTATCCAAGCCGATTGGATTTGCCAAGTCGTCTCTGCAATTGCTGGCCAAGCAGCAGCAGGACAATACCTGGGTGGCCGTGAACGAAGAATCCATTACCTTGGAAGGCCGCATCGCCCAGGAGGCTGGGCGCTTCAAGGATGGGTCATTGGTGCTGGCGGAAATCTCCGGCAACCGTCAGGTCGCCCGCATCAGCGAAGCCGCTCGCCAACTGGTGACCTATCTGCAAAACTTCAGCCAACTTCAGCTCAGAGCCCGCAGCCAGGAGGAGGAGATCGAGGTTTGGAAACAGTCCCTCACCTTTCAGGCGCATGAGCTTACCCGCCGCGAGATGGAGCTAGCAGCTCAAGAAGAAGAGGTGCAGCGGCTGTATGAGCAATACAAGAGTGTAGAGGAAGATCGCAAACTCCTGGACAGCCTCAAAGAGGAACTGGCAGCCCAGCAGGCTTACTTGGCTGAACAACAGCGGCTGATCGGAGAGCAGCGGGAAGCTCTGAATCGGCAGCGGCAAGAGTTGGAAGCCCAGTTGCAAGAAGCTCGCTCCAGCCGCTTGGGGGAGGCAGAAGCAGCGCAGCTACAGGCTTTGATGCAACAGCTCCAGGAGAGTCTGCATCCGGCTGGAGATCCCTTAGCGCTTCTGCAAAGCTTGAAAAGCCACATTCAGCAGCAGCAGGAGCACTTGAATCAACAGATTGCCCAACTGGAAGCAGAACGTCAGCAGGCCCAGGCCCGGCAAGACGAGCTGGATCGAGACTACCGCGCTTGGCAAGAACGCCACACCGCTTGGTGGGGATCCCGACAATCCCTGGAGCAAAGCCAAGCAGAGTGGCAAACTCGACAGGGATCCCTGCGAGCCCATCAAGAGCACCTGCAGAGGATTCTCCAGCAGCTGCAATCTCAAGAGAGCCTATACCAGAAAGCCTCTCGTCTGGTGCAGGAGTACGACTTTATCGTCGATGGCAGCAGCAACGGCAGGGCTGGGGAGCCGGCGATCTCGGTCGAGGAGCTGGCGGCTTTGGTCAGCCAACTGCGCCGAGATTACGAGCAGCGGGCGGCCCAGGTCAGCCAGCAGCGGGCCGAACTGGAGCAAAACCGGCAAACCCTGCGGGAGCTGCAAGAGCGGCTGGCCAGCGCCTCTCCAGAGGAGCGGTTTGACATCGAGATGGATATCGACTATGCCCAGTCTGCCTGCAGTGCTTTGGAAGAAGCCCTGCTGCCTCAGGAAAAAAACCTGCAGCGAGAGTATGAAGAGTTGACCCGCCAGGAAGCCCGCCTTAGACAGCTGCAAAATCAAGCTGCTGCCCCGGTTCAGGTCGATATTGGGCCGCTCCTGGAACAGATCGGCAGCCAGAAGCAGGATCTTCTCCAAGAAAAAGGTCGTCTGCAAACCCTCATTCAACAACTGGAATCGTCCTTGCCTTCTCAGCAGGAGCAGCTCGCCCGCCAACGGCAGGAATTGGAGCAGCAGTGGCAACACCTGGAGCAAGAGGAGGGATCCCTGCGGGCGCGCGCCCAGGCCATGGCAGAAACCTGGGGTCGCCTCAATCACCTGCAGGCCACCCTCTACCCAGAGCGGGATCGGTGGGCAGCGTTGGCGGGAGAATTGGCGCAGTTGGAGACGGAGCTGGGCCAACACCAAGCCAGAAACTCCACCGCACACGCCCACGTCCAACAGGTACACTTTCTCCTGGCTACCCTCGCGCAGGCGTGAGGAAGTCCACGTTTCCTGTGGGGGGTGGGGAGAACCGGCGCAAGCGGAACTGCGGCCTTAATTGAGGAAAACAAATCTGGTAAAATTCGCTAGCACCCTGCAGCCACTGGGGCTCCCAATTCTCGGGCGAGGGGACTGCAGAGGTTAGTGCGTTTTGCCCCGCTTCTTGCTTGCAGTTGCCAAGGATATTCCAGTGTGAGGTCAGCTTGTGCGAATTGCGGTCGATGCGATGGGGGGTGACTACGCTCCCGAAGAGATCATCAAGGGCGCCCTGCTGGCCCATCGGCAGCTCCGGGTCGGGATTGCACTAGTCGGTCGTCCAGATTCCCTCAAGCCCTTTTTGCCTCAGCCCTTGCCTGCTGGGATCACCATTGTGCCTGCCGAAGAGGATGTGGGCATGGCGGAAGAGCCGCTGATGGTGCGCAAAAAGCCCAAAGCCTCCATCAACGTCTCAATGCAACAGGTGCGCTCCAACCAAGCGGATGCCGTGGTGGCCGCCGGGAATACCGGAGCAGCGATGGCTGCGGCCTACCTTCATTTGGGCCGGCTGGCAGGGATCGATCGCCCGGCCATTGGTGCTCTTCTGCCCACTTTAAGAGGCAAGCCGGTGTTGCTTTTGGATGTGGGAGCCAATGTAGATTGCCGGCCCCGCTTTTTGGAGCAGTTTGCCCGCATGGGATCCCTCTACTGCCAGTGCGTGCTGGGGATCGAGAAGCCGCGGGTGGGCCTGCTCAACATCGGCGAGGAGCCCAACAAGGGCAATGATTTGGCTCTGGCCACCCACCAGCGTCTGGCCCAGTTGCCAGGGATCCATTTCGCCGGCAATGCCGAGGGGCGGGATGTGCTGACCGGGGAGTTTGATGTGGTGGTGTGTGACGGCTTTGTGGGCAATGCCCTCCTCAAGTTTGCCGAAAGTGTTGGCCAGGTGATCACCCAGGTGCTGCGGGAGGAGCTGCCCCGCGGCTGGCGCGGCAAGTTGGGCTGCTGGCTGCTCCGGCCCAACCTCAAGCAGGTAAAGCGGCGCATGGACTACGTAGAGTATGGCGGTGCTTTGCTGCTCGGCGTCAACGGCATCTGCGTGATTACCCACGGCAGCTCCAAGGCGCCGATGGTCTACCACGCCATTCGCCTGGCCAAAGAGGCGGCAGAACAGAAAATCCTACAGCGGCTGCAGGCGGAAATGGTTGACCCTCGCGAACCTGAATCCAACCCCAGGCGGCGCACCCGGCCCCTTCAGGTCTACTCTGGCTCTGGCCCGGAAGTGTTGCCGTTGGGATCCCTGGAAAGGACTTCCTCCCGCTGTCCCGAACCCGTGGAAGATGCCCAGCCATAGCCTCCCGACCGTGCGGCTGGTGGGGGCAGGGGCTGCCCTGCCGGATCCCTGCCTGAGCAACGACGATCTCGGCCAGATCGTCGAAACTTCCGACGAATGGATCTGGCCCCGCACCGGCATTCGTCAGCGGCGCATTCTGCCCCCTGAGCTGAGCTTGGTGGATTTGGCGGTCCAGGCAGCCAAGGCCGCTTTGGCTCAGGCCGGGATCTTGCCTCAAGACCTGGATTTGATCCTGCTGGCCACTTCCACCGGTGTCGATCGGTTTGGCTCGGCCCCTCAGGTGCAGGCAGCTCTGGGAGCAACGCGGGCGGTGGCTTTTGATCTGACGGCAGCCTGCACGGGCTTTGTCTTTGCAGTGGCCACGGCAGCGCAGTTTTTGCAAACCGGGCTGTACCGGCGGGCCTTGGTGGTGGCGGCGGATGTGCTCTCCCGTACGGTGGACTGGGCAGATCGCACCACCTGTGTCTTGTTTGGAGATGGGGCTGGGGCGGTGGTTCTGGAGGCGGGGGAAACCGGCGGGATCCTCAGCATTGAGCTGCGCAGCGATGGCAGTGGCAGCCAGCTGCTCAGCTTGTCCATGGCTACAGAGGCCAAGCCCCTGGTGGGATCCCTGCAGGTGGGGCAGTATCGCTGCTGCCCCATCACCATGAATGGCCGCGAGGTGTACAAGTTTGCCGTCCAGGCGGTGCCGGAGATCATCGAGAAGGCTCTCTTTCGGGCCGGGATCCCGGCGGAAGCAGTACAGGGATATTTTATTCATCAGGCCAACCAGCGCATTCTCGATGCGGTAGCCAAGCGCCTGCAGCTGGATCCGCAGCGGGTGGCCAGCGTCTTAGAGCATTACGGCAACACCTCGGGCGCTTCGGTGCCGATTGCCTTGGCCACTTGGATCGAGCAGGGACGCTTTGGCGCCGGCGATCTGGGGGTAATGGCGGGCTTTGGTGCCGGCCTCACCTGGGGGGCGATTGTGTTTCGTTGGGGGAAGTGAATTGATGACCGTTGCCTGGATCTATCCCGGCCAGGGATCCCAAGCGGTGGGCATGGGAAGGGACTTGCGGAACTGGCAGGGAGCAGGCCAGAAGTTGGCTTTGGCCCGCCAGATGCTGGGATGGGATCCCTTAGCTCTGTCGGAAGACCAGATCCACCAGACCGGCTACACACAACCGGCTTTGTTCACCGTATCGGCCCTGTTGACGGACTATCTCTACGCCCAGGGACAGGCTCCTGCCTGCACTGCTGGCCACAGTCTGGGCGAATACAGCGCCCTCTACGCTGCCGGCGTGTTTGATTTCGAAACCGGCCTACGGCTGGTGGCGCTGCGGGGCCAACTGATGGAAGCCGCAGGGGATCCCCCGGGCAGCATGGCGGCAGTGATGGGGTTTGACCGCGACAAGCTGGAGCACCTGTGCCAGATGATCCCCGACGTCACCCTTGCCAACGACAACAGCCCGGATCAGGTGGTGATCAGCGGCTCAGTGGAGGGGGTGCGGGCCGTCTGTGAGCAGTTGCAGGCCAAGCGCACCGTTCCCCTCAAGGTGAGCGGCGCCTTTCACTCGCCCTTTATGCAGGCTGCTGCCGAGGAGTTTGCCCACACCTTGCGCGCTGTTGACTTTCAGCCGCCGCGAGTGCCCGTCTACAGCAACTGCACTGCCACCGCCAGCCGGGATCCGCAAGCCCTTAAGCAGGCGCTGCTGGCCCAGATGACTGCCCCTGTCCGCTGGCGAGAAACCGTGTTGCAGATGGCCGCCGACGGCATCCAAGAGGTGTGGGAAATCGGCCCCGGCAACGTGCTGACGGGCTTGGTGAGGCGAACGGTGCCGACCCTGACGCGGTGCAATTTCAGCAACCTCAGCAGCTAGGGGATCTGCTATGGAGCTCCGCTAACGCGACCAGGATCCCTCCAAGTGGGATCCAACCGGCAAGCGACCCTGGGCCGGGATCTGTCCCAACAACACCTGCAGCAACGCCTGTAGAGAGACGGGGGTAGTGCCGTAGCAGGCCAAGTAAACCGGGATCTGGGGCAGGGCAAAGGCGTCGTAGGGGGATCCCAAGGCCAACCCAATCACCTTTTCCGGCGGAAGGGATCCCAGTAAGTCCGCCAGCAACTCCTTCTGAAGCGGGTAACGAAACAGATCAAGGGATCCCACCAGCACTTGGTCAGCTCTTGACGCCCCTTGCAGGGTTGTTTGCAAATCCTCAGGGGTAGGCTCTGGGCTGATCTTGAGAACCTGAGCACCGGGCCAGACATTTTGGAAAAGATCCCCCAGAAGAGGCACAGGGGTAATGAGCAGCGGGTCGGGGGCCAAGGGAGGCAGGGATCCCCGTACTAGGGTGATGCTGTCTTGGGCGATTTGGCGGGCCAGTGCCCGGTGGTTTTCCAAGCCGGCAGGGGGGAAAGGGGGGCAGGGGGATCCCAGCCTGTAGCGCCGCTTCAAGGCCAAAATCCGCTCCACCGACTGATCCAACTGTTCAACCGACAAGCGCCCGGCACGGAACTCCCGCAGCAGATGGGCATAGGCTTCTTTTTGGATGGCCGGGCTAAAGCCGGGATCTGCCCCAAACACCAGCACATCGGCTCCTGCCCTAAAGGCCAGTTCTGCCGCTTCGGGAATGCCGTAGGTGCGGGCAATGGCCCCCATGGTCAGGGAATCCGTCAGGACAAGACCCTTGAAACCCAGCTTCTGCCGCAGCCAGCCCGACACCACCTCAGGGGCCAGCGTTGCCGGTTGCAAGGACTTCGTCCCGCTGTCGCCGACGGATCCCAGAGCCGGCATCACCACATGCGCCGTCATCATCGCCTCTGCCCCTGCCCGGATCAAAGCCTGAAACGGGCGCAATTCCGTGGTCTGTAGCGCCTCCAGAGGGCGATCCACCCGCGGCAACCCCAGGTGGGAATCCATATCGGTGTCCCCATGGCCGGGAAAATGTTTGGGCGTACAGAGGATCCCGGCTTGCCGATAGCCGCGCCACAGGGCGAGGCCGTAATCTGTCACCTGTTTCGGGTCTGACCCAAAGGCTCGGATGCCGATGATGGGGTTGTGGGGGTTGCTGTTCACGTCCACAACAGGGGCGAAGTTGAGGTTAAACCCCAAACTTTTCAGCTCCGTTCCCACCGCACGGGCCATAGCTTCCGCCTTTGCCAGGGATCCCGCTGCTGCCACTGCCATGGCGCTGGGGAACACCGTCACCCCCTCGGTAAGGCGCACCACCGGCCCCCCCTCTTGATCAATGGCTATCCACAGGGGGACAAGGGCTTGTGCCTGAGCCGCGGCAATGAGCTGGGCCACCTGAGGCAACGTTTGAATGTTGCCGGCAATCGAATAGAAGATCAGCCCGCCCACGTGGTAGTCCCGGATCATCTCCTCGAGAGCGGAGGAAAACTCAGCTCCCTCAAAATAAACCAGAAACAGTTGCCCCACTTTCTCCTCAAGGCTCCAAGCCCTGGGATCCACTGCGGCAGCGGGACGGGGTCCTTTCGCGTCAGCGGGACGGAGTCCTATCGAGCATGTCAAAGCAGATGTCCTTGGGCGTCGCTGCCAAGAAAGCCGGTCAGGATGAGCGTAAACTACCCGACATCAACCGCTAGGCGGTACGGAGCGGGCTTTTAGTAGCCCTGCAGTTAGCAAGCCAACCACGAGCCTCTGGGGTGGTTTACAGCACCCCCAATCGACCGTTACCAGTGCCTTAAACAACCGTTTCTGGTGTCCGCAGTATTGTTATAGCATTCCTCCCGACACCGACCCTACGGGTACAGTGCGGGGCTCCTGCAATTTCTAGCTGAAGTGGCTCTTGCAGGTTTAGAGTGGCGATTGACTTGTAGTTGTGGCCATACTGGAGGGATGGCGTAAAGAACTGTAACCTCAGCAGTACACCAGAGTCATCTTGAAGTGCAGTGAAATAGTGCAGTAAAATTGTCTCTAAGGCGTTCTTTGTTCTTTGTGTTGGTTCTAGCTCCCCTTTCTCCTTAAAAAAAGAGGAGTTGTGAGTGAGAGAAAACCTACCCAAACATTACCTATGGTCAAAACAATCTTCAAGACAATCTCCTCTTCCACCCTGGGGTCGATGATGTTGCCTTTCTCCTGCCGCCAGCTTTGGATAACTGCCTTTCCCGCGTTGGCTGGAGTTACGGTGGCTATTGGCGGCCTTGGGGCGGGAGGATCCCTGTGGCAGGCGGGAGCAGCAGGTTTGGCCACGGGGATGACGGGCTATGTGGCTTCTGCTCTATCTGGGAGCGAGGCCAAAGCCAAAATCCAGCTTCTGCAGCACCTCGAAAATCGACAGAAGCAAAACGAAATCACTCCTTCAGACCTACAGCAACTGCAAAGCGAACTGGCCAACCTGCGTGCTGCCCTTGAAGATTGGGCAAAAGTCCAGCAGAAGGGGGTGGCTGCTGCCCAACCTTATGATGAGACTCGTTCGCAAGCTCAAACTCCTCAGCTTCATTTTGAAACAGAGATCCAGATCCAATCTCAAGAAGAACGACTTCCTCAGTTACGCGCAGAAGAGCAAAGCCTGAAAGCCTCGATTGGAGATTTACAAGCCAAGAAAAAAAGGCCCATTCAGTCCCTCAAAGAGAGCATAGCCAAGGTGGAACAACTCCAATCAAAACAGAATCTCCTCAAGCAAGATATTGCCCGCCTAACCCAGGCTTGTCGGTCAACAGGCTCTAGTAACTCCATTAAACGGTCACCTATGCCCGCGAAAGGATCTTCAGACGTATCTCTTGGCTCGGCCCGCATGACCAAAACTGCCGCCGGCGTCGCATGGGCCGACAAATATGACGAAGTCTTTGCAACCCTCGAGGAGCGAATCGACAACCTGGAAGATAGCGCCAGAGCAATGGCAGAACTGGCATCGATGGAAGGCAACGGTAGCCGGTAGGGGCAGACATCCCATCCCAATAGCACCGAAACGGTTCACAGCTCTGGCTCGCCAAAGCCCCGCAGAGGGTGAGCGTGTTCTGAGGGGATCAAGCCCTTGGCCTGCACCAATACCCCAAAGCCCCCCAACCCCATGGGATCCAGCAGCGCGTGAAGAGCGGATCGCCGCCGCAAAACCTGGCCCACATCCACAGCTTCGCCGCCAACCGGGTTCCCCATTTGGCTGAGGGCGGCCAGCCGCTCGGTCAATCCCAGGTTGACCAAAAAGCTGCTTTGCCGGGTGAACCCCAGACATTTTAGCCCCAGAGATTCTCCCACTTGCTCTAGGGTGGTAAAGTCCACATGAGCGGTGAGATCCTGGGATCCCACCCGAACATAGGGGTCCGTATAGCTGCCGTGCTGTCGATAGGCCAGGAGCGTACCTTGGGCGCGGTGGGGGCTGTAGTAGCGCTGGGCGGTGTGGCCATAATCGATGGTGAGCACGTAGCCTCGCCGCAGCTTACGGGCCAGGAGCTGCAGCCACTCCAAGGCTTTTAGGTTCACCTCGGTTTGGTAACCGGACGGATAAGTTTCTACAGGGATCCCCAAGCGGGCAAAATACTCCCTCAGCTCAGGAGTGGACAGATCCCCCAGCACTTCCCGGAAGTCGGCTTCTGCAGCCTCGCTGCAATCGACATAGATTTCCCGCAAAGCCCCATCCTGTACCTGCACCCGATGCACCGGAAAAGCATCCACCAGCTCATTGGAGAAGAAACAGCCTGTGACCGACTCATCCGGGATCCCGTCCCAATCCAACCAGCGCACCTTCTCCCCAAAAGGGGCCAACCGCTCCTGCTGGAGCTGCCGCAGATGGGCAGAACGCTCCAAAATCCCATAGTCCAGCGCCTGCCAAAAAGGGGGGTTAGCAGAGCGCACGTAGGTCAGCCAATCCTGGGCCAGGCGACCGCTGCCTGCCCCCATCTCGATGACCGTGAAGGCAGAGGGGGATCCCAAAATGTGCCAGAACTGGTGGATTTGCTCCGCCAACAGTTGGGCAAAGTCCGCCGCCAGGTGGGGAGAGGTGAGGTAGTCGGGGCCAATCGGGGATCCCTGCTCGTAATAGCCCAACCCTGGCTCGTAGAGAGCCCACTCCATAAACTGGGCAAAGGTCACCGGTCCCTGAGCGCGAATGCGGCTGACAATCAACTCCCGCAACTTCTGCGTGGCCTGAGGTGTCGATAGAGAAAGACTCGGGTCGCGTAGGTGTTGCTCAGGAGCGATCACAGGTGAGGATTCCAGGGATCCAGACTCACTCAACTCAAACTTACTTGTTCAGGGGACGACGCCAATTTTGGCGAAACTGACGGTTTGAGAGCAGCAGCACCGGCCAGAGGGCCGATACCACCCACTTCCCAGATCCCGAATAGATGCGGTCCGCCTTGCGGGCCGAGTACCAAACTCCACCTGCATAGATTGCCAAGAGCAAAAAAGGCCACATCTCAACCCATCCTGTTCAACGCTGCTCACCAGGTCAGGGATCCCCAATCAGTAGGCATCCTGCAGCTCATAGAAGTCAGGCGTGATGTAGTCCTTGCGCAGGGGCCAACCTATCCAGTCTTCCGGCATTAAAATCCGCTTCAGGTTCGGGTGTCCCTCGAAAACAATGCCGTACATGTCGTAGGTTTCCCGTTCCTGCCAATCCGCCGACTTCCAAATCCAGTATACGGAAGGTAGGCGTGGATCTTGGCGAGGCAACTTCACCTGTAGCCGCACCTCCCGAGGGCGATCCGCCCCGTCTGACAGCTGGATCAGGTGGTAAAGGCTGACCAGTGGCTGCCCTGCCCCCAGGTCATATCCGCACTGACACTCCAGGTAGTTAAAGCCGTAGGCATAGAGGGCGGTACACAAGGGTAGGAGAAAGTCCCGCTCCACCTCCAACAGCTCTACCCCCGCTGCGTCTCTCCCCAAATACTGGTGCTCGAAGCCGTTGTCGGCCAGAAACTGGGAAACCGGGCCCCGCTCCAACGTCACCAAGGGTTCCGACTGCTCGCCTGCGGATGGCGGCGCTTGTTTTTCCTGGGCATTCTCCTCTGCCATCTCACACTCCTCCCTGCAAGGCTTTGAGCTGCTGTTCCGCCCGCTTAAAGTCGGCGGTTTGCAAGGCCGGGGGCACTGGCAAGCCAATGGCCGCAGCCAGCTCTGGCGGGGGAGCTTGGCGGGTCTCGCTCTCCAGATACTTGCCGGTGATGATCTCCGGCACAGGCTTGAGGTTATGCTTAACCGTGTAGTAGCGGTGGGTTTGCTGCAGACGGCCTCGTTCCCGCATGTCCTCGGCGGCGATCTTCTTGCGCAGCTTGACAATGGCATCCATGATCGCTTCTGGACGAGGAGGGCAGCCGGGAATGTACACATCCACCGGGATCAGCTTGTCCACCCCCCGCACTGCCGTGTAGGAATCGGAGCTGAACATGCCACCGCTGATGGTGCAGGCCCCCATGGCGATCACGTACTTCGGCTCAGCCATTTGCTGGTAAAGCTTGACCAACGCCGGCGCCATTTTCATGGTGACCGTACCTGCCGTGATGATCAAATCAGCCGTGCGCGGCGAAGAACGAGGCAGCAGGCCAAAGCGGTCGAAGTCGAAGCGGGATCCCAGCATGGCGGCAAACTCGATGAAGCAGCAGGCGGTGCCGTAGAGCAGCGGCCAGAGGCTGGACATCTTAGCCCAGTTGTACAGGTCGTTCACCGTCGTCAGAACGACGTTGTTGGAGAGGTCGGTAGTCACCTGGGGGGCAGCCCCCGGAAACAAGACTTGCGATTTCTCAGACGTCATGACCATTCCAATGCTCCTTTTCTCCAGGCGTACACAAGACCCACCACAAGGATGGCGATGAAAATCAGGGCCTCCACAAAGGCCAACAGCCCCAAGCGGTGAAACGCCACTGCCCAGGGATAGAGGAACACCGTCTCTACATCGAAAATGACGAAGACCAGTGCGAACATGTAGTAGCGAATGTTGAACTGGATCCAGGCTTGCCCAAACGGCTCCATGCCCGACTCGTAAGTGCTGCGCCGCAGGGATCCCCGCCGCTTTGGCGCCAAGAGTGCAGAAGCCCCCAGAGCCAAAACCGGCAGCAGAGAGCAGAGGATCAGGAAAACCAGCAAATACTCGTAGCCGGACAGAACAAACACGACGCCAGACTGCCTCAGGTGCTCAACATTTAGATACGTTTCCAGTATAGAGCCAGTCTGGGGCTCCCCTGCGCCACGGGATCTTCAGTTCTATTGATGATCATGATTGTTGGGAGCGGCGTTTTTCCAGCCAGCCCCACACTCCGCTCACCACCGCCCCGGCCATCAGGATCCCCAAAGCCGGCTGAAACAAAGGCAGCCAGAGCCGCATCCAAAGTTTGTAGCCCAGTGGGATCCCAAGAAAAGCCCCGGTTACGGAAAAGACAAACCAGACAAACCCGGCGAACACCAGAAAGACAACGGCAATCAGGAAGTTATCCAGCCAGCGCTTGAGGTCAGAGGAAACCATAGGGATTGAGGCAGAACAGCTTGAAGTAGACCCAGAGGCAATCTGGGAACCGAACCTTTTGGGCCGCTAATGCCGATATCTCAGCATCTTTCACCCAGACAGACTGCCGGAATAAGTTCAACAGACAGGGTAGCTTACCCCAGCACTTGGTGAAGATCCCACGTGCACCTTTTTGGGTAGAGTAAGCTGTGCCGGCCCGCTGCTGACCCGCTGTGAACACAACCCAAAACCACGGTAGCGCCAGTAGGATTCCCCAGCCAGCCTGCTAACAATAAGTGAGATTTCCCTTCTGCCGCTTGGTCAGCTCAGGTTGAAGATTCTCCCCAAATGGCTGCACCGGTTGTTGACTTGTCAAGATATAGTGGTAAAAATCTGCTTATACACAATATGTAGCGTTAAGCCGATGTCCATCTCCTCTGGCTCTTCTTTTGCAGACCGCTTGCGATGGGTGATTGGCGATGAAGCCGTCTATGCGTTTGGGCGACGGGCCGGAATTAGCGATACGGCCTTGCGCAGCTACCTGAAGGGATCCGTGCCCAGCATTGACAAGGCCGTGAAAATTGCCCAAGTGGGCCAGGTCAACCTCAATTGGCTGATTACAGGGGAGGGATCCCCGCAGTTGCATCCCGACGCGAAAGCAGAGTATGTGTATGTGCCTTTTGTCGATGTAGCCGCCTCTGCCGGAGCGGGGGTGTTGGTGCGCGAAGAATCGATCGAATCGGTGGTTGCTTTTGAGCGAAACTGGCTGCGGACATACTTGAAGGGAAATCCTGCCGAGCTGAGCCTGATTCGGGTGCAGGGGGATAGCATGTCTCCCACCTTGGAGGATGGCGACTGGATCTTTGTGGAGCGGCAAGAGGGTGGAGACCTGGGCTGTGAAGGCATTTACGTCTTTCAGATGGATGGAGATCTGTTGGTCAAACGGCTGCAGCGCCTGCCTGGGTCCCAGGTGAAGGTGATCAGCGACAATCCCCGCTTTCCCCCTTTTGTGGCGGATTTGGCGGATCCCATCAACGGCCTAACCCTCATAGGGCGTTATCGAGGTCGCATCAGTTTTGATTAGCCTCCCACAGCAGATGGCGGGAAGTGGCAGTTGGACCGACCGAGAATCCCCTTGGCGAGATCGGGTCGCCGGTTAGGATGGGTCTTGAGGGTTGAGTTGAGAGGAGTTCCTGCTCCTTGCCTGCGCCCATCCAGCCGGAGGTTTGCCTGCAATGGCTCGTTCGTCCCAGCTCCTAACAGTCGCTCTCCATTCCCTGAGCGGGATCCTCTTGGTCAGCAGCGGAATCTGGGTCGGGATGGTGCTTCCCCAGCAGGCCCAACCTCAGCCCCAGCCGGAGACCAACATCTCTCCCACTCAACCCGCTTCTCCCACACCACCGATCCTGCCCACCTTGGCCCCGCCCCAGGCCAATCCTCCGGTGGCCAGCCCAACAGCAGATGCAGATCCAGAGGAAAATCATGAGAGCCCCACGGATCTGGAGGCAGAGATTCGGGAGATCCGCCAGCAGGTGATCCAGCTCTTGATCAGAATTGAGGAATTGGAGTCGCGGCTGCAACGGCTGCGTTCTCAAACAGCCCCTGAGCCTGTCAGGGAATCTTCCACTGCTGCTGAGATCGCTCCAGGGGCAGAAAGCGCCTCTGCGCCCACCCCGGCTCCGACCACAACGCCGACCTCCTTTCAGGTGGGAACCCAAACCATCAGCCTGCCGGGCGATTTGCTGTTCGATTTTGACAAAGCCGAGATTCGACCTGAAGCAGCCTCGCTGTTGGCCCAGGTGGCCAAGTCCTTGGAAGCTATGCCCGGCGCCCGCGTTCAAGTGAATGGCCACACCGATAACATCGGGCCCTTAAACTACAACTTGGCTCTTTCCCTGCGCCGCGCCAATGCGGTTAAGGACTATTTGACGAAGCTGCTGCCGGAAGGCCATCCCATCAGTTGGACAACCTCTGGCTTTGGTCCCACCTTGCCCGTTGCCGATAACGACACAGAAGCCGGACGGCAGCGGAACCGCCGTGTGGATTTGGTCATCGCTCCCTAGCTGCACCCCCCAAAGTGGGGGATGACACGTTCTAGCAGGGCTCTGGTCTAGAATCTGGTAGGGTCAATCCGGCCAGGATTGATGGGCTTGAGTTCAATCCTCATCGTTGGGGTTCGGTTTTGAACGCGGCAGGGATCCCTCTGGACAAGAGGCAGACATTTGCGCTGAGGGTTGACACAACCCTGGACGCGCTTGACCAGGTTTTGACCTGGTTTGAGTCTTTCCGAAATGCGGGCATCCCGGATCCCATTTGGGCGGAATGTCAGTTGGCTTTGGTAGAGGGGTTTACCAACGCCGTTCGCCACGCCCACCGCGCTCTGCCGGAAAGTACGCCCATCGACATTGAGCTGCTGCTGATGCCGCAAGGGCTGGAGTTGCGCATCTGGGATCAGGGGCAGGAGTTTGATCTGGAGGGATTTGCTCGGAACTTGTCGGATCCCACATCGCCCAACGCCAATCTTGAGTCCGAGGGGGGACGGGGTATTTTGCTGATGAAAGCTCTCTCTACTCACCTCAGCTACAGCCGCCAAGCGGATGGTCGCAACTGCCTGGTGATCGGCAAGCGCTTCGACGATCCTGGATCTCGCCCGCGTCTGTCGGTGCCGGGCTTAGGCGAGCAGACCACCGCTTAACTTGCGAATGGCCGAGCTGGCCACATCGCTGTAGCGCAGTTCACCGGCCAAGATCTGGCCCATGCGCCGAGTGGCTCCCGGTCGTTTGACGCCCACCCTGTAGCCCACGCCCGGAAAGCGATAGAACAACGCCGCAATCCGCTTAGCCCAGCGCATTTCTGAGCCCCATTCCTGCTGCACGCGGGCAGAGTAGTTCGCCAGAGCTTCTGTATCCCCGCCTAGAGCTTGATCGATGGCCTGGGCCGCCAACATGCCGGTGAGAAGGGAAGGGCGGATCCCTTCAGCGGTAAACGGATCGATGACGCAGGCGGCATCTCCCACCAAGAGGGCATTTTGGGTGTGTAGCGGTTGATCTTCGTCCCAGAGGCAGATGGGATGGCCAAATGGCTTGACCGATTTCAAGTCCACACCAAAGCTTTGGGCATATTGGGCGGCAATTTCCCGCAGGTTTTGTTTTTCTCCACCCCGAAAGGTGCCGGCTCCAATCGAGTAGCCATCGGCCTTGGGGAAGTTCCAGATGTAGCCATTGCTCACGGCACCGAAGTCAAAATGGGCGGCTGCAGTTTGCGGCTGCGAGAGGGGCACTTCTGCTTCCAAGGCGGCAGCCAGGCGACGACGGCGTTCCTGAAAGCCCAGCCACTTGGCCATCGAGCCTTTTGCCCCATCGGCCCCAATCACGTACCGACCCCAGACCGGGCCGGCGGATGTCATCACCTGCCAGTGGTCACTTTGCCACTCAAGGCCGGAGACGGGGCATTCTGCCTGGAGCGCAGCCCCTTGCTTTTGCGCCTGCTGAATCAGGTAGTGGTCGAAAACATCCCGCCGCACCATCCAAACGGGCTCTTTCAAATCCAAATCGACCACCACCGGATCGCCGCCGCGCCAGGTGTAGCGGATTTGCCGGATCTTGAGGGAAATGGCGGGGCCAAAGTCGAAGTCAAACCAAGCCGCCACCATAGGAGAAACGCCGCCCCCACAGGGTTTGTAGCGGGGCAAGGGATCCTTTTCCAGAACCAGCACCGAGCGTCCCCGCTTGGCCAGATGGTAGGCGGCAGATCCTCCAGCAGGGCCGGCGCCGACGATGACACAGTCGTAGAGTTGCGGCATGGTTTTCGATACTCCAGGCCCCCCCATCCTGGGTTCTGCTCACCAGCTTCTAGCCTATTATGGCTACAGCGAATTGCCTGCACGTTGCTTGCCTTTTTGTCGGGAAGACCATGCGAATTCGCTGGCAGCGCCTTGCCAACCAGCCCTCAGCTTGCTACTGTGCCGCCTGCGGAAAGCGTTTTGCGGTCGGGAAGCGAGTTCGTTGCCTTTTCAACGATAGGGGTCTGAATCTCGGCCCTATTTGCCCAGCGTGCTTTGCCCTTCCCCCAGTTCAGTTGCGAGAACAGATCCACCGCTATGCCTATTTGATGCGCCTGAATCGTCTGCGGGATCCCGGCAGCCAAGACCACGCCCATCATCTGGAACAAGCGGCCCGGGAGCGCTCCATTCGTTATCCGGGCCTGTGGGGCTGGCTGCGGCAGTGGTGGTAGCGTTGGCAAGGGGATTGGGCATTCTGGAAAAGATGCAGGAAAATCAGGAGAGGTTGCCTTCGGGATCCCAGACCCGTTGGCTTGTTTGCTCTCGTTGGTTGAGGAGCCCCCATGCACGACCTGGACAGTTTGCCAGAACCAGTAGCCGATGCCTTGATCAAAAGCCTGCTTACGGACGTGGAGCGGCTGATCAACCAGCACGGACTGTCAGAGGTTCTGGTGGGGTTGGCCATGTATTGCAACGTGCAGTTCAAGGCCAAGTTCAATAAGCCCAACCGCACGGAGAAGGATGAGGAGTTGGGGTTTTATTTCCGCGACGCCGCCAAAGCTCTAGAGGTGGCTGCCAGCCTCACCTATCGCACCATCGACCGCTCTCAATCTGCCCGGCCCAGCACCTAGCCACTGGGATCCCTTTTTGGCCTCCACCCCCAAGCCCCTCTCCCAGGGGGAGAGGGGGGCAGGCATTTAACCAGCAAACTGTTTCACCGCAATGGGAAGGGAAGGAACGCGGCATCTTGGGGTGGCAAGGGATCCCCCTGGGTTTTTATGCTGGTGGGCAACAAGTTGCATTGAGGCTGAGCGTGAGAATCGTCTGGGAACGCAGCATTTACGGGGGCAATGGCCGAGTGCCCTGCATTATCTGTGGGGGATGGGCCAACCCCATCCAGAAAAAAGGGCACCAAGTGTTGCTGGCGGTGGTCTATAACGACCGCGGGCAAATCTACGGGGAAGTCTGCCGCAGTTGTCTCAGTTTGGGGGCCAAAGGCATCAAAGAGTGCCTGCAAGAGCGGATCGCCCGTTTGCGCAAGCAACTGGAAGATTTGGAAGAGCTGGAGCAGGGAGAGGTGCAACTGCCTACATTGGAGCAGGAGTTGAGCGCCTATTTGGATTGAGGACTACACCCCTCTGAAAAACTTACGAAACCCCAATAGGAGGTGACGTCTGATACATTTACGCTGAACACTGCTGAACATCACTGTTCAACTATGCAGCGACAGCATTCTGTTTGTTTCCAACCAGAATGGCGGTATCCCGCAAAGCTTTGAGTAGAATACCCAAAGCGCAGTTTCCGTGTCGTCTTACTACCAATTTTCTGCTTTGCTTTGGCTACCATGTTGGCAGACTCGAAAGTAAACAGAAAGATCAACTGGTAGTAATCCGTACTGAACATATTATACATTATTTTCAGTATAGTTGAGCTTATTATTGACTAGAGTCATGCTCTGATTTCTTCCTGCTTCCACGACCCATGACTGGTAGCGGAGTTGGCCTCTATGGTCGTTTCAGGTTAGTCTGAGACGCCCGAGCTACTGAGAAAAGCCCCGCCCTACCGCTATGGGGAAGTAAGCTAACGGCGCGCAGAGGACGTCAACAACCTTGGTCAGCAAATATGGACGGAGAGGGAGGGATTCGAACCCTCGACGGAGCTTTTGGGCCCCGTAACTTCTTAGCAGGAAGCCGCTTTCGACCACTCAGCCACCTCTCCAGGGCTAGCAGGGGCAACAAGCAGGCTGGGATCCAGCCACCAGTTCACTCATTGTAGGGGATGGGATCCCACCCGGCAACTGCTCCCTGACCCGCCCTGCAAAGACTCCGTCCCGCTATCGCGATCAGCCGGGATCCCTCCTGGGGTTGGGTGAGTCTAGCTCACCACCTGCAGGTAAATATCGAAGCTGCCGCTATTGTCGCCGTAGCTGCCCTTGGCGTCATTGATGTTGAAGGCAATATCCAGGTTGGGATCCAGATCCACCTCTTGGGGCTGCTCTGGCGAGGACTCGAAAACCTGATGGGCCACCAGTTGGGCGTTGGGTTGAAACAGCACAATCCCGTAGCGGCAGAGGCCCGGGTAGCGCCACTCCTCAGGGGTCGGGATCCCTTTGCCAAGGGGCGAGCGGATGCTGGTGGAAAACGAGAAGCCATAGCGCCAAGCCACATTCCTGGGGAAAAAGCGGATACGGCTGGCCCGCAACGGACGCCCTTGCCAGCGTAAAATGTTGCCCGCCTCTTGGTTCACCCGCAGGTCACGGAAAGCCATCCAAGCCTGTAAAGCTTCTTCTTCAGGTTGGATCCCTTCGATGGCCAGGGCCTGGCTCCAATCCAAGTCACTGCCATCGCAGGTGATCTGCCGCGGAATTTGCGCCAAATCCAGTTGTGCCAACCCCAGGGTATCAGACGCAGATTGGGTAAACATCTATCTCTGATACATTTACGCTGAACACTGCTGAACATCACTGTTCAACTATGCAGCGATAGCATTCTGTTTGTTTCCATTCGCGTTAGCGGGACGGAGTCCAAACAGAATGGCGGTATCCCGCAAAGCTTTGAGTAGAATACCCAAAGCGCAGTTTCCGTGTCGTCTTACTACCAATTTTCTGCTTTGCTTTGGCTACCATGTTGGCAGACTCGAAAGTAAACAGAAAGATCAACTGGTAGTAATCCGTACTGAACATATTATACATTATTTTCAGTATAGTTGAGCTTATTATTGACTAGAGTCATGCTCCTTTTTCCATCTGATTTTTCAAAGTGACTCCAGAAGGGATGAGCCTCTTGCTCAGAAATTGAGGAGTCACAGGGATCCCCAAGAGGAGCCTGGGGAAAGGTTGTAAGAGACCCCCATCCACATCCCTGCTGCTGGATGGAGAATGTCAGATGCACGATGACCAACGGAGTTGAAAACCTCAAGCTCTTGCCCGACCGACGAGAGACTGGGAGTTCAAGCTCCTTTAGCAGATAGATCAACGTTACTTGATGAATAAAAGCTATTCCCGAAAAGATAGCCCTTTGCAATACTTTTTTAGGGAACCTTAGAGAGTTGTTAATCCCCTGTGACTCGGCTGCGAATGAAGGCCAGAACCCAAATCCAGGTTTGCTGCAGATCTTCCAGAAGCTTGTATTTTGGAACACATTAATGGTGTAATCCCCTGTTAAGCACTCTTGCGCTCGACCCCTGGGCTCTGCAGCGGCTTTCCACAGCCCAGAGCGCCCTGACAAGCGTTTTTGGTAAGATCACCCCTACAGGTCTCCCAGGGTGCCCGGCGCCCACGGCATGCACGACAACCCTACTTCCCTCTCTTCTGATTTCGAAGTCATCTCTCTGTCCAATCCTCAACAGGCCATGTCTTTGGCGGGCATTCAGGAGGCCAACTTGAGGTGGATCAGTCGCTCCAGCGGTGCCTCTGTAACGCTGCGCGGACAAGACCTGTATCTGAAAGGCACTCCCCAACAGCGGCAGCAGGTGCGGCAATGGCTAGAATTGCTGAGGCCGCTTTGGCAAACTGGGCACCCCGTCACTGTGATCGATGCAGAGCAAGCTTTTCGCGCCCTCTCCGGACAAGAGGCTGCCGCCTACCAGCAAGCACAAGCAGGGATTTTGGCCCGCACCCGCAAAGGGGAGCTTATCCGACCGAAAACGCCCCGCCAACAGGAGTACGTGCGAGCCATTCGCACCCACGACCTCTGCTTTGGCATTGGACCGGCGGGCACAGGAAAAACCTATCTGGCTGCCGTTGTGGCCATTGCTGCCCTACAAAACCGGGAGTACGAGCGTTTGATCTTGACTCGCCCGGCTGTGGAGGCGGGAGAAAAACTGGGGTTTTTGCCGGGGGATCTGGTGGAAAAGGTGGATCCCTATCTGCGGCCCCTTTACGATGCCCTATTCGAGTTTATCGACCCGGCTAAGCTGCCGCAGTTGATGGAGCAGGGGGTGATCGAAGTGGCGCCGCTGGCCTACATGCGAGGCCGCACTTTGAGCAATGCCTTCATTATTTTGGATGAAGCCCAGAACACCACCCCCGAGCAGATGAAGATGGCCCTCACGCGGCTGGGATTCCGGTCGCGCATGGTGGTTACCGGGGATCTCACCCAAACGGATCTGGGCAAACATCGCACGTCGGGCTTGGCCGCCGCGGAGCGCATTCTGGCAGGGGTAGAGGGGGTTGCCTTTTGCTACTTCGACCAGCGGGATGTGGTGCGCCACCCTCTGGTGCAGCGGATTGTCGATGCCTACGCCCGCTACGAGGGGCAGTCGTGAAGCTGAGGGTGCTCTTTTTCGACGCTGTGGGCACTTTGTTTCGGGTGCGGGGCAGCGTGGGCCAGGTTTACAGCCAGGTGGCAGCGGAGTATGGGGTAAGGGTGGATCCCCAGGCCTTGGATCGCGCTTTTGGCCGAGTTTTTGCCCGGGCTCCAGCCCCGGCCTGCCCAGGGTTGACGGGATCCCCTTTGCGGGAGTGGGAGCGGACCTGGTGGCGCCAGGTGGTGCGGGAGACTTTTGCCCGGGTGGGATCCCTGGCTGCCTTCGGAGAGCACCGGTTTGAAGACTTTTTCGCCCAATTGTTTGAGCACTTTGCCGGGGCGGATCCCTGGGAGCTGTATCCCGAGACGCTGCCGGCTTTGCGGGCCCTGCAGCAGGAAGGGATCCGGTTGGGGGTGATCTCCAACTTCGACAGCCGCTTGCCCAGGGTGCTGCAGCAGTTGCAGTTGGATCCCTACTTTTCCACCCTCACCCTCTCCACCCAAGTGGGCTATGCCAAGCCCGATCCTCGCATCTTCCAAGCTGCCCTGGCAGCCCACGGGATCCCCCCCGAAGCCGCCGGCCACATCGGCGACAGCCACCGCGAAGACTACCAGGGGGCAAAAGCAGCAGGCTTGCGAGCCCTTTGGCTGGATCGAGAGGGGAAGGATAGCTCCTGCCCAGAGCGGATAGAAGATCTGTGGGGATCCCTGTCCATGCTCAATGGGCCGAAGCAGAATTGAGCAGCAGGGGGGTGAAAAGGCCATCCGGCTTGAGCAGGTAACGCCGCAGGTTCATCTGCCGCTCCAGCAGACAAGCATGGCCGCTCTGGGGCGAGATTTCTACCTGCGCCTGGGGCAGCCGTTCCGCCAGCCAGCCCACCTCCTGCACCGAGGGCAACAGGCGATCCCGCCCCCCCGCCACCAGCAAAGTTGGCAGGGTCATCGACTCCAGGGGCAGCTTCTCCACAGCAAAGGATCCCAGCAAAGCCAAGCGCCGAGCAGCTACTGTGGGTTCAACACTGTGAACCGCCTGGCGCAGCCGCTCCCGATCCGGCGGCTCCATTTGGCTGAGCTCCGCCAAAACCCCCAACCCCCGCTCCGACAACTGCTGATAGAGCCCCGGCGGCAAAAAAGGCAGGAGAACATGCCCTGCCCACCACCAGGGCCGGCGTCGCAGCGACGAGGCTGGATTGACCAAAATGAGGCCGCGGCACCGTTCCGGCCATTGGGCGGCCACCAACAAGGCCAGGCAGGCCCCAAAGGATTCTCCACACAAGTACGCCCCCGCTTCTAGCTGGGATCCCACCCAATCGGCCAGGGTTTCCCAGCTATCCCCCGCTTCCGGGTGGTTCAAACTCAGGGGGCGAATGCGAAACTCCCGCTGCAGAGCCTGCGCCTGCCGGTAAAACAACGTACCTGTGCCATCCATACCGGGCAAATACAGCAGCAGGGGCCGCTCCTGACCGACCGCTCCCGTTGCCGGGCTGACCAAGCTAGAGGCAGATGCTACCGGCTCGCCACTCAACTTTCTCATCTCTCTGCCAATCCCAATCGCACCTGTTCTCGGGCCGCTGCAGTTAGCTCTTGAATGACCTGCATTCGCTCGCGTCGGGATCCCTGGCGCTGCTTCCCACTCACCCAAAGGGGGGATCCCACCCTGAGCACCACCCGCCGATACAACACCACCGGATGTCCCCCTTCCTGTTGAAATCGGGGTTCAGTGGGGTCAAACCAGCGGAAAAAAGCCATAGGAATATCTACTCCCCGCCATTCTTCCTGCGCCCACACCGCCACCGGCAGAATCGGCAAGGGATCCACCGCTGCCGCCAGCGCCAGGTGGGCAAAACCTGGCTGAAACCGCCCCACCTCCCCAGGCGAGGTCTCACGGGTGATCTGCTCCGCCCCTTCTGGGAAGATCCCCACACCCACCCCCGCTGCCAAACTGGCCTGCGCCTGGCGAAAAAAATGGATTTGCTGCCGGGATCCCTGCTTGAGGGGAATGCAGTCCAAAGCCAGGGTGATTTCCCGCAGCAGCGGCACCTGAGCCAGGTAGTAATGGCAGGCAAAGCGAATCGGTCGGTCCAACCCCGCGATCAGCACCGGCGCATCCAGAAAACTGCGGTGATTGCTCACCACCACCAGCGGGCCGGCGGGAACGTGCTCCTTGCCCTCCACCCACACTTCCGTCTGGAAAAGGGTGAGCAACAACTGGGCCAGAGTCCTGGGGTCTGGAGGCCAAGAGAGAGCAGAATTGGCTGAGAACGCTGCGAAGGATCCCATCAATAGTCCACCCCGCGCCGCAGATCGGCCCCCTGCTCGGCATAGTGCTTGTGGCTCACCATTTCCGAGTGGACAGAGGCCAGCTCAAAGTAAGGTAAGGGGGCATGGCAGCGCCCCGTGATGATGATCTCCGTGTCCCGCGGCTTGCGCAGCAAAGCCTGGACAATCGGCTCCACGTCCAACAGCTCCAGATCCACTGTCGGGTTCAGCTCATCCAGGATGATGGTTTTGTACAGGCCAGAAGCGATGGCCGCCCGCGCCAACTCCCAGCCCCGCTCCGCTTCTACATAGTCGATTTCCTGTTGTTTGCCCCGCCAGACAATGGCATCCCGACCGCAGCGCTGGTGATCCACCAAATCGGGGTAGCTTTCCCGCAGGGCCCGAATGGCTGCATCCTCGGTGTAGCCCGTTCCCCCCTTCAGCCATTGCATGATCAGTACACGATGGGAGAGATCCTTACTGATGCCGCGTCCAATCGCCTGCAGAGCCCGCCCCAGAGCGCTGGTGGATTTTCCCTTGCCGTTGCCGGTGTAGATCTCGATGCCGCTGCAAGGGGGTTGGCCGTTTTGGGGATCCGTCGCCCGCCGGACACTGCGCATTTCCGAGTGCAAATCCGCCAGGTCGATAATTTCCTTGGGAGCGCCGCGCCCGGTGATGATCACCTCCATGGCCTCCGGCTTTTGCTTGAGGGTACTGACCACCTCCTCCACAGGCAACAGGCCCAGATCCAGCACCGGGTTGAGCTCATCCAGCACCACCACCGAGTAAAACCCCGACGCCAAAGCCCCTTTGGCCACATCCCAACCGCGGCGGGCCTCCTGACGGTCAAACTTGGTGATCTCATCTGGGCCGAAAAACTCTCCCCGCCCGGTGCGCAATTGATCGATGAGATGGGGGAAGCCTCGCTGCAGAGCCGCAATGGCCGCATCCTCAGCATAGGTTCGGCCTGGCCCCTTGAGAAACCGCACCAGCAACACCCGGCTGGGGGCCGCCTTTTCGATCCCCAAGCCAATGGAACGCAGCACAACCCCTAGGGCCGCCTGGGACTTGCCTTTGCCCTCGCCGTCGTAGACATGGATCTGGCCCCGTCGCCGATCAAACTGCTGGGCAGTCACAATCCCAATTTCTGCCATGCCCCTCCGCGTCATCCTGCTGTGGGAAAATCCCACTTTTCTACCCCCATCTTAGAGCCTACTTGGAGCCTAGCCAGAACTTGGGCAGGAGGGGGAAACTAAAAAGCTCCCAAGAGGCCGGAAAGACCGGGGTAAGATGAGCAATGGTTGTCCAGCCGATGCCTGTCTAGCGAGGGATCCCCCTTGTATCCGACTGCATTTTCTTCTCGCCCGTTACTCCCTGCTGTGGATAGCCCTATTGAGCTGGTAGGGGGGACGCCGCTGATCCGTCTGCGGCGGGTTGCTGCCGATTTGCCGGAATCGGTACGGGTATATGGCAAGGCAGAGTGGTACAACCCTGGGGGTTCAGTCAAGGATCGCCCGGCCCTCAACATGATTCGCGCTGGCGAACGCCAGGGCAAGCTTACCCCCGGCAAGATCATCCTCGATGCCACCAGCGGTAACACCGGCATCGCCTATGCCTGGATCGGGGCCGCCTTGGGCTACAAGGTCAAGCTGGCTCTTCCCGCCAACGCCAGCTCAGAGCGCAAGAAGATCCTGGCTGCCTACGGCGTGGACTTGGTTTTGACGGATCCCGCCCTGGGATCCGATGGGGCCATCGAGAAAGCCCGCGCCCTCTATGCGGAAAACCCCGAGCTTTATTTCTACCCTGACCAGTACAGCAACCCCGCCAACTGGCAAGCCCACTACGAAACCACTGGGGTGGAGATTTGGGAGCAAACCCAGGGGCAGGTCACCCATTTTGTTACCGGGCTAGGCACCAGCGGCACCTGTATGGGGGTGGGGCGGCGCCTGCGAGAGTATCGCCCGGATATCCAAATCATTGCCATGCAGCCCGACTCTCCCTTCCATGGCCTGGAAGGGCTCAAGCACATGGCCACAGCTCTAAAACCCGAGATTTACGATCCCACCCTGCCTGACCAGCACATTGAGATCTCCACAGAAGCAGCCCAGAAAATGGTCAAGCGCTTGGCGTTGGAAGAAGGCCTGCTGGTGGGCATCTCTGCCGGCGCCAATGTGGTGGCAGCCCTAGAGGTGGCCCGTCAGCTCTCCTCTGGAGTGGTGGTGACCATCTTTTGCGACGGGGCTGACAAATATCTTTCCGAGCGTTTCTGGACAGAGGAGTGACATCCTCCCGGCGCTCGTCCTGCGGACAGAGCGCGGGCCACTCTTCCTGTCAGCGGGACGGAGTCCTTGAAGCCTGCACTCTCTCGCTTTGGCGGCGCGGAGCGCTTTGCGTCAGCATGAGTGTGGGAGTATGTCACGTACCTTTAAGGCTGAGCGCAGAGGGATCCCATGGCGATCATCGTCCTGAAAGCCTGGTATTTGGATTCGGTGTTGTCTGCTTCTCAAGTCCAACAGAGGGCCCCCGACCTGCGCCTAAGCCGTACCGGCCTCTTGAAAACGGCGATGCGGGCCGACTTTCTCGACGATGTGGAGCAGGTGAAGGCTTCCGTATGGTGGCAGCGCTACCTGGAAGGAGAGCTGGTGGAGTTTTACATCGAAGGCAGCGGCGCCTACAGCATCTCCAACCTCGATTTGATCAGCCGTGAGATCTACTTTAATAAGCGGGCCACCCTGAACATGACCGAGCCGGTCATCTACTTCTGCGGCCAATCGGATTACCCCGACTCCAGCGCCACTCTGCACCGGGCATTGCAAGCCGTGGTAGAGACCCTCAATCGCGACCACAGACCGGTCGTGCCCCTGCAGCTGCAGGGATCCCTTCCCGCTGAGGCTGAGACCCCGCTCATCGATGCGGCCTTGATTCGCAAGCTCAAGCACGCGCTGCTGGTGGTGGCCGATGTAACCCCTGTGCAGGTGAATGGCCGGGGGCGTCCCCTACCCAGCCCCCAGGTCTGTCTGGAGTTGGGCTATGCCCTGCAATCGAAGCGCCCTGAACAATTGCTGCTGGTACAACTCCCCCGCGACGGCATCGAGGGATCCTTTCCCTTTGAGGTAGAGGGCAGCAGTTTTTTGAAAATCGCCGATCCCCAGCATCTGTCCGATCACCTGGGAGCCGAGATCGCCCGGCAGTTGCAGCGCAACCGGGTTATCTCCCTCTAGCCAGCAGCACCTATCCAACCTCCCCTCGCAGCCGCTAGACTCTTGGAGATGGTCACTCCTGGCCATGGGGGATCTGGCTCCCCGAAACCCAAACAGCCTCCATCGTCGCTACCTTTTCTCCCCTTGTGAACCATGACCCTGGCTAACGCAAATCCTTTGGTTTCGCCGGATCGCTCTGCGGCAGGTTGGCAGAGAGGTCTGAACAGCATAATGTTCCTGCTGCTGTTGGGGGTTCCCCTATCTTGGGTGGGGCACTTCCGGGGCTGGGATCCCAACCTGGTTTTCCTCTGTGCGGCTTTGGCGGTGGTGGCCTTGGCGAAGTTTATGGGTCAGGCCACGGAAGAGATCGCGGCCTTGACAGGGCCGACAGTCGGGGGGCTGATCAACGCCACCTTTGGCAATGCAGCGGAGTTGATCATCGGCTTGGTGGCACTGCGGGCGGGGCTGGTGGATGTGGTAAAAGCCTCCATCACCGGCGCGATCATCAGTAACCTGCTCCTGGTGGCCGGCTTGGCCATGTTTTTGGGCGGGATCAAGTTTCGGGAGCAGAGCTTTCGACCCGAGGTGGCCCGCATGAATGCCTCGGTGATGAACCTGGCGGTGGTGGCCTTGATCTTGCCCAGCGTGGTCACCTATGCCGATGCCAACTTGGGGGAGATCTCCATCCAAGAGCTATCCACGGCGGTAGCCCTGGTGCTGATCGGGGTTTACGGTCTTACTTTGCTGTTTTCCCTCAAAACCCACAGCTACCTCTACACCCTTCACGAAGCGGAAGCCGCAGAAGATGAGGCGGCCAGTCGCCTGGCCCTCAATCCGGTTTTGCAGGCGGAGGGATCCATTCCCCAAGTGCTGACGGCTCCGCCCGAGGGAGCCGGTTTGGGGTTTTGGGTGCTGGCCCTCTTGGGGTTGACGGTGTTGGTGGCGCTGGAGTCGGAACTGTTGGTGAGCACTCTAGAGGACACGCTGGAACACTTTCACATGACGTCGCTGTTTATGGGGGTGATTTTGTTGCCGATCATCGGCAATGCGGCAGAGCATGCGACGGCGATCACGGTGGCCATGAAAGACAAGATGGATCTCTCCTTCTCGGTGGCGCTGGGCTCGACGATGCAAATTGCCCTGTTTGTGGCACCTCTGCTGGTGCTGGCCGGGGATGTGCTGCATCAGCCCATGAACTTCAACTTCGGCACGGTAGAGTTGGTGGCCATTGCCGTCTCGGTGCTGCTGATCAATTCCGTCAGCAGCGATGGGCGCTCCAACTGGCTGGAAGGGCTACTGCTCTTGGCCACCTATGCCATCCTCGGGATTGCTTTCTTCTTTCTGGAGTGAGGCGTTAAAGTGTTCTGCACCGCTGACGCAAACGGCTCATGCTGCGAAGCTGCGAATGGTGCCCCGCACCGCTGACGGGAACGGTAGGCAGGCCGAAGCCGAGGAAAACGGGATCCCTGTTTTGGCCTCTCCTTTTCGGTGCATCTTTTGCCCTATCCCCCATAAGCGGGCCCGCATGGGGGCAGGAAACTGCTGAAAACAACGGCACCGCCCCCAACCTGCCTTTGCTCAACCGTTTGGATGCCCTAGAAGAGCTGCGGCAAGCGCTTAGCCTCCCCACCTCCTCTGTCCAGGCGGAGGCCGTGACGCTGGATGGGCGGCGTTTGTTCGTGGTTACCGCACCGCAGGGGGATCCCGGCAGCCTGCCTCTGGTGTCGCAGCGGGTGCGCTCCATTGAACAAACCCTGCACCAGTTGGCCAGCGCCGGATTCGATCCAGAGGCGCTGCAGGTTGAAGTCACCCTGGACGGCCAGACCAACCAGCCTGTTATCCGGGTGAATGGGCGACATTTGCTGACCATCACCTCCCTCGATGCTCAATTCCAGGGCGCCCAACCCATGGACTGGGCTGAGCAGGTAGCTGGCATTGTTGAGGAAGCGCTGCGCACTTCGCAACGGGAGCGGCAGCCTCAATTTTTGCGCCGCCAAGCGGTGATTGCCCTCGGCATCCTGGCTGTGGTAGGGAGCCTGAGCCAGCTCTGCCAGCGAAAACGGCGACGGCTGCAGCAAAAACGCGATGCCCTGCAGACGGAATACCAGGCCATCCAAGCAGAGATTCAGGAGCACCTAGCGGGGGAAGAGCAGCCGGGCGTGGATCCCGTCTTGGTCGAACAACAGGCCGGACGCAAACGGCAGGAATCCTACTTGGAGCTGCAAATTCGCCTGCTGCGCCTGGTGCAAATTGGCCTGTGGGTGGGCGGAGTTGGGGTGAGCTTGGGCCTTTTCCCGCAAACGCGACCCCTGCAAACGTTTTTCCTGGTTTCGCTGCGCGGCCCTCTGTTGCGGTTGGTAGGGGTGGGTCTGGCCACCTATGGCAGTGTCTGGCTGAGTGGACTGGTGCTGGATAACCTCTTTGCTGCCCTGCGCCAAGAACAGTGGCAAAATGCCCCCACCTATCGCCTCAGCAAACGCCTCAGCACCTTTGCCAGCGTCTCTAAAGGAGTTGCAGCCACTACCTTGGTCTTGCTCGGATCCCTGGCTGGCCTGGCCTCGGTGGGGGTCAATATTGGCCCCTTAGTGGCCAGCCTAGGCTTTATTGGGCTGGGGATTTCCCTGGCTGCTCAGGATCTGATTAAGGACGTGATCAATGGGCTGTTGATTTTGATCGAAGATCAATTTGCCGAAGGGGATGTGATCGTGGTGGACGGGCGGGGCGGCCTCGTGGAACACATGGATCTGCGGCTAACCCAGTTGCGCAACACCGAAGGCAGCTTGATCTCCATTCCCAACAGTGCCATCCGGGTGGTGGAGAACCTCTCCAACGGCTGGTCACGGGTGGATCTGGGGATTGTGATCGCCTATGAAAACGATCTGGAACAGGCAATACGCATCACCGAGCAGGTGGCTCTGCAGATGTACCGGGAGCCGGCTTGGCGGGAAAAAATCCTCGAGCCCCCCGAAATGCACGGTGTCGATGATCTGGGGGAGCGGGGGATCACGTTGCGCATTTGGATCAAGGTGCAGCCCCTGCAGCAGTGGAGGGTGGCGCGGGAATACCGCCGTCGCCTCAAGCACGCCTTCGATCAAGCAGGGATCCAGATTCCTTTCCCACAGCAGACCCTCTGGTTCCACAGCCCCTTGGAGATGCGCATCCAGGGTCTCAGCCCAGAGGAGACCCACCGCCTGCTGCACCTAATGGAATCGCGGCTCGAGGCTCGCCTGCGGGAAAGGGATCCCGTTGCAAACGACTTGACAAATTGACAAAATAGGCGGCTGCCGAAAGCTTCTGCCCTTAGCCGCTCAGCCGGCTAGCAGTTTCAACAGGGCGGTCGCGCCAGCAGGCCGCAAGTCTAGTGACTACTCATCGCCGATGATTTCCGGCTCAGTCAGTTCATCCGACATTTCGATGACAGCGCGGCGGATTGGCTTCATCCAGCCATCTTCTATATCATCCGGATCCTCGTAGCGGCGGCGCTTGGCGCGGTTGGCCACCTGTACCGTGATGCGATAGCGATTTTTGGAAGCGTTGATCAGAGCCTCTACCCGACGCATCAGCTCGTCATTGTCAATAGCCAGTTGATTCTTGCGGGAAGCCATAATCGCAGTCTTAAATCTTGATATCTTGTTGCCACCAGGATCCCAACGAGACTCCGTCCCGCTAACGCGAAAGGACTCCGTCCCGGTACCGCGATCCTAGCAGAGAACCTTCCAGTTCTTGCATTCCTGTAGCGTTGCATGGCAATAGGGTGGGACTTTTGCCAAGAACTCATTTGTCAAGATTTGTCAAGAACTCATTTGTAGAGCAGCTTGCTCTGCTCTTGTACAACTCACAGGGGCTGCTAATCCAGCAAAAACTGTACCCACTTCGGCGGGGGTGGCAGCGGGCAACGAAAGTGCTCCATCACCAGGGCGGCCACCAAATGCACCGTGAATACGTAGATGAGGGAATTGAAGGCAATAAATCCCACCACCACCACCTGAACCATCCAGGGTTCTGCCACCCAGTAGACGCCCCATCGGCTGAGGGACACATCCAGGAGCCAGTTGGTTAGGCCGGTAAGTTGAATGGTTACGTAGATCCAGAGGTTTTCCCCCACCAGTAGGGAGGAAAGCACCAACTGAAAGATCAAGCCCAGGGCGCTGAGCACAGCCCCGCTCACCACCGAGACGTACCAGGAAAGACGCTGCTGCCACAGGCGGGCACACCAATAGCCCAGCAGACCATAGGGAATGACATAGAGAATGCTGCGCGTGGGCCCTATCAGCACCGTCAGCAACAGGCCGGAGACCACCAGGGCCATTGCCCCTGTGCGGGGATCCCAGCGCATCACTGCCAGCGCCACCGGAATGGGGAAAAACAGACGTATAAAGGGGGCCAGCGGCGTGTAGCTCAGGATCCAGATCAAGGCCGCGGTACTGGCCAAAAAAGCCGTTTCCACCACCCTCAAAGCCGGAGAACGGGGAGGTGGGGGGGGTAAGGGAGGAAAGTCATCCTGCACAGAAGGCTGAGGCGGCGGGGGCACATCCAGAAAAGCACAACTTTTCCCAGCTTAGGCCACCGGTTGCCGGGCTGGGCGCAATTGTTGCTTGGAGGTGTGGATTTGGACTGCAAACCGACCTCAATCGGCCAGTCTCTCCTGACCCTACCCATCAACTTGTCTTGAAACGACTAGGGCGTTCTGATAAAGTTGAGGCGGGATTTGCCCTGAGAGAGCGGGATCCCTTCTGGACAAGTCTAGGGTCAATGCTATGGCAGTGCGGGTGGGCATCAACGGTTTTGGCCGCATCGGACGGCTGGTGTTGCGGGCTGCTTGGGGCTGGGAAGAGCTGGAATTCGCCCACATCAACGAGATCAAAGGGGGAGCTGCGACGGCGGCCCACCTGTTGAAGTTTGACTCGGTGCAGGGCCGCTGGGCTATCGACATTGAGGGATCCGATAACCGGCTGCGCATTCAGGACAAAACCCTCACCTTTAGCGAACACAAGTCTCCTGGTGAAGTGCCCTGGGCAGAGTTGGGGATCGAGCTAGTGCTGGAATGCTCGGGCAAGTTTGTCAAGGCAGCAGAGCTGGATCCCTATTTTAAGGCGGGGGTGCGCAAGGTGATTGTGGCTGCTCCCGTCCAAGACAAGACAGCCCTCAACATCGTCATGGGTGTCAACGATCACCTGTACGACCCGGCCCGGCACCATTTGCTGACGGCAGCTTCCTGCACCACCAACTGTCTGGCTCCCTTGGTGAAGGTCATCCACGAGGGGATCGGCATTGTTCACGGGGTGATCACCACCATCCATGACGTCACCAATACCCAAACCATGGTGGATGCCCCCCACAAAGACCTGCGGCGGGCCCGCTCCGCTCTGCTGTCTCTGGTGCCCACCACCACCGGCTCGGCTACGGCCATTGGTCTGATTTACCCCGAACTCAACGGCAAATTAAACGGCATTGCGGTGCGTGTTCCTCTCTTGAACGCTTCCCTGACCGATGCGGTGTTCGAAGTCAGGCGGCCCACCACCGTGGAAGAAGTCAATCACCTCTTAAAAACTGCAGCCGAGGGCGAACTCAAGGGGATCCTCGGCTACGAGGAGCTGCCCCTGGTCTCGGTGGATTTCAAAGGGGATCCCCGCTCCAGCATTGTGGATGCGCCCTCGACGATGGTG
The DNA here is from genome assembly GCF_054060415.1 of Thermostichus sp. OS-CIW-32. Taxonomy (NCBI): domain Bacteria; kingdom Bacillati; phylum Cyanobacteriota; class Cyanophyceae; order Thermostichales; family Thermostichaceae; genus Thermostichus; species Thermostichus sp. OS-CIW-32. The sequence goes on from NZ_JBSSDD010000002.1 coordinate 469,292, forward strand.
GTGGATGGCGCCCAGGTGAAGATCCTGGCCTGGTACGACAACGAATGGGGCTATGCCAACCGCATGGCGGAACTGGCCCGCAAAGTGGCCCTTAGTCTGTAAGTCCTTTGGAGACCTGCCCATGACTGCTGCCTCAAGCGCCCAAGCTGCTGCTGTGCGCAACTACGCCCTGGTAACCGCTGCCTACTGGGGTTTTACCATCACCGACGGCGCCATCCGCATGTTGGTGCTGCTCCACTTCCACAAGTTGGGCTTCACCCCGATTCAGATTGCCATGCTGTTCCTCTTCTACGAGATCTTCGGGGTGATCACCAACTTCCTGGGCGGCTGGATTGGATCCCTCTTTGGCCTGCGGCTGACCCTCTACGGCGGCATTGCCATTCAGATCTTTGGCCTGGTGATGCTGGGGGTGATCAACCTGCAGTGGCCGGTCTGGGGCCAGGTGGCCTACGTGATGACGGCCCAAGCTCTGGCCGGGATCGCCAAAGACCTCACCAAGATGAGCTCCAAAAGCGCCATCCGCCTGGTGGTGCCCAAAGAAGCGGAATCCCGCCTGTTTCGTTGGGTGGCTATGCTCACGGGATCCAAAAACGCCCTCAAGGGGGTGGGGTTCTTTGTGGGAGCGGCCCTGCTGCAGATCTTCACCGAAATCTACGGGGATCCCATGGGCTTCCGCATGGCCAACTTTGTCCAGGCGGGGGCGTTGGCTTTGATCTTCTGTTCGGGGGCGCTGCTGCCTGCAGACATGGGCAAAATCAAGGCCAAGATCCCCTTCAAGCGGCTGTTTTCCAAGAGCAGAGAGATCAACATCCTCTCGGCGGCCCGCTTTTTCCTGTTTGGGTCGCGGGATGTGTGGTTTGTGGTGGCCCTGCCGGTGTTTCTCTACGACGAGCTGGGCTGGACTTTTATGCAGGTGGGCAGTTACATGGCCATCTGGGTGATTGGCTATGGGTTCATTCAGTTTGTAGCGCCGCAACTGCTGGGTGGGGGTCGCCCTGGCCGTGCTCCCAAGGCCCGCACCATCCAGATTTGGACCTTCGTGCTGACGGCGGTGCCGGCGATCATTGCCACAGCCTTCATGGCCGGGCTGGCACCGGAGCTGGTGATCACCGGCGGCTTGATCCTGTTCGGGATCGTCTTTGCCTTCAATTCGGCAGTGCATTCCTACCTGGTGCTGGCCTACACGGAAGACGACGACGTAGCCCTCAATGTGGGCTTTTATTACATGGCTAATTCCGGCGGGCGGCTGTTGGGGACGGTAACTTCTGGGATCCTCTTCCAGTTCTACGGATTGGAGGGCTGTCTTTGGTTTTCCACCCTCTTGATCTTGGCGGCGGGGCTGTTCTCGTTGAAATTGCCGGATCCCAGCAAAACCCCGGTGGAGTGGGTGGTTAAGCCAGGGGATTGAGGATGGAGGGCTACCAGCCGAGATGATGCAGTCCGCTCAACCCAATCCACACATGGATGGGCAGGGAAAGAAGTCTGCGCTGCCGATGCAACTCAGCACAAACGAGAGGCCCAACGATGAGATAGTAGAGGAGCAAGCAGCTTTTCCGGCAGCCTATGAGCCTGCGCATTGTTCCCACGACGCCCTTCCCTGGCCAAAGACCCGGCACTTCTGGCCTGCGCAAGCCGGTATCGGTGTTTCAGCAGCCCCACTACCTGGAAAACTTCGTCCAATCCATTTTTGATGTCCTAGAGGGATCCGCCGGCCAAACCCTGGTGGTGGGGGGAGATGGCCGCTACTACAACCGCGAGGCCATTCAGATCCTGCTCAAGATGGCGGCGGCCAACGGCATCGGGCGAGTCCTGGTGGGCCAAGGAGGGATCCTCTCCACGCCGGCGGTCTCCTGTCTCATCCGCAAGTACGGCGCTTATGGGGGGATCATCTTCTCCGCCAGCCACAACCCCGGTGGCCCCCAGGGGGATTTCGGCATCAAGTACAACATCGGCAACGGTGGCCCTGCCCCGGAGAAGGTGACTGAGGCCATTTACGCCCGCACCCAGCAGATCCGGGAGTACCGCATCCTGGAAGCTCCCGATGTCGATCTGGATCGCTTGGGCGAGCAACGGCTGGGGTCCCTCACGGTGTCCGTCATCGACCCGGTGGCCGATTACTTGAGCCTGATGCAGCGTCTGTTCGATTTCGAGGCCATCCGCGACTACCTGGCTTCCGGGATCCGCATTGCCTTCGACGCCATGCACGCCGTCACCGGCCCCTATGCCCACGCCATTTTCCAGGGATCCCTGGGAGCGCCAGAGGGCAGTGTGCTCAACGGGCAGCCCCTGCCGGATTTTGGCGGCGGACACCCGGATCCCAACCTGGTGCATGCCCGCTCGTTGGTGGAACTGTTGTTTCGGGAAGATGGGCCGGACTTTGGGGCCGCTTCCGATGGGGATGGGGATCGCAACCTGATCCTGGGCCGCCAATTTTACGTGACCCCCAGCGACAGCTTGGCAGTGCTGGCAGCCAATGCCCACCGGGTACCCGGCTACCGAGAAGGTCTGGCGGGAATTGCCCGCTCCATGCCCACCAGCCAGGCAGCAGATCGGGTGGCGGCCAAGTTGGGGATCCCTTGCTACGAAACGCCTACCGGCTGGAAATTCTTCGGCAACCTGCTGGATGCCGGCAAGGTCACCCTCTGCGGGGAAGAGAGCTTCGGCACCGGATCTCACCACATCCGGGAAAAAGATGGGCTCTGGGCCGTCCTGTTTTGGCTGAACATTTTGGCCGTTCGACGGCAGCCGGTGCGGCAGATTGTGGAAGAACACTGGCGCACCTATGGGCGCAACGTCTACTCCCGTCACGACTACGAGGGACTGCCGGTGGAGGTGGCCGAGGCGCTGATGGCAGACTTGCGACGCTCCCTGCCTGGGTGGGTGGGCCAGCGCTTGGGATCCCACACAGTGGCTTATGCCGATGACTTCAGCTACACCGATCCCGTAGACGGCAGCACCACCAGCCACCAAGGGATCCGCATCGGCTTTGAAAATGGCTCCCGCATCATCTACCGGCTTTCGGGAACCGGCACCCACGGAGCCACCCTGCGGGTGTACCTGGAGCGATTGGAGCTGGATCCGGCCCGACATGGCCTGGAGCCCCAAGCGGCCTTGGCCGAACAGATTCAACTGGCCGATCACCTTGCCCAGATTCGCGCCCGCACCGGTCGGCAGCAGCCAGACGTCATCACCTAACCCGCCGCAACTGTTGGCAGGGATCCTGCCGGCGGCGGTTCCTGGAGAAGCGGGGATCAGGGCCTGAGGCCATCCCAGCCGGTCGCGTCGGCGTCGCGGAGCAGAAAGGTGCCGATAGGGGAGGTGATGGGAGAGGTCAGTTGAAAATCTCCCCGCTCTTGGGTGAGGCCCACCGGGCGACTGGGGAAAGCCACCAGGATCCCTTCCAAGCGCAGTGACTCTGCCACCGGATCGTAGGCAAAGCGCAGCTCAAAATCCCGCAGGTCACGGCGAACTTCCACCCGGCGGATCCCTGCTTCCGTCAGGCCCAGGCGGAGCCGCCAGTGGTTTTGCCACTGCGTGCCGAGAGTGGCATCCAGCTCCAGGCCATAGGTAGAGATCTGGCCCAACCGGGGATCGTAAACCGCCTGCAGCGCATAGCTGATCCCCGGCTCATACACATCCAGGCCGGAGCGTTGATCCCGGTTAAATGTGGTGCTGCTGCGTCCCCGATACTCCAGACGAACGGGTTGGAGCTGTCCCTGGTTCAGGTCGTAGGCCGTCTGCAACTGAATGTTGAACAGATCGGGAGCGGTGTTCCAGGTGAAGTTGGCGTTGAGGGTGTCCCACTTCTGGGCAACGAAGTCGTAGCCAAAGCTGGTGTCCAGGCGCACCAAGTTTCTCACCTCTGCCTGCAGCTCCTGCAAGTTGCGGGAGGCAATGGCCTGCAAATCCTCCGGGGTATCGTCGGGGAAGGTCAGGGCTATCGGCAGCTCGCCGGGCAGGTCATCTTCAAAGGCAATGTAGCCTGGGGGCACATCGGGTAGGGGATCGCGGGGCGTAAAGAAGCTGATGTTGGCATTGATGCGATCCACATCTTTAGGGCTGGTAGAGAGGGTTTGGAAGGGCACAGAATTGTTGCCGTAGAAGGTGCGGCTGTAGCGCAGGTCGATGGTATTCCAGTCGGCAGGTCTGAGGCTGAGGCGAGGGTTGAGGCTGACAGTAGACTCCTGGTCGGGAGTGGAGTAGAGAACTTGGGTGTAATCGATAGAACCCGGCATGAAGGTGATCCAGGGAGCCGGTTGAATATCGTTGAACTGGAGGCTGGAGCGCAGCTCGTAGCGATTGAAAAAGTGGAGACCTGCCCCCACCTCTTGATCCGGCTGTTGCTCTTGAGTCAGGGTGAGGGCGCTGCTGAGAGCAATATCGGGCGTGATGCGAATGAGGTCGGGGTTAAAGGCCAGCTCGAAGTTGCGACGCGGCTCGTTGTCGCCATTGGAACTGCTGTAGGCACGGTAGGCCAGGCGATAGGTACCTCCCCAGCCGGGTGGGGTCAGTTGAGTGCCCAGCGTCAACCGCGCATCGGCAAAGTCGGGGCCATCTTTGACGCTCACCCGCTGGTTGTAGTCCAAGCGGAGATCCGATTGCAGCCAGTGCACGCCCCCGTAGCGCTGAGTGTGGCTGAGGGTGAGGGGGAAGCTGTAGATGCCCCGCTCCTGGGATCCGGTGCGGCTGATGTTGAGGGTGGTGGTGGAGAGATCCCCCTGAAAGGTGGCGTTGAGACGCAGATCGGCGTTGTCGTTGCGCCCGCCGGCAGGACGGTAGGTGTTGTCCAGGTTGAGGTTAAGCTGCCCCCGCAGTTGGCCTTCCTGCCCAAAGAGGTTGGCAGCGTAAAAGTCGAAGTTGTGGTCGATGCGGAAACGGCTGGAGAAGCGCTGTTGGTCGGCTTCGGTAACCAAGTAAAACTGGGCTCGCCCGTAGTTGACGCTGTCCGGGATGGGCAGGATGTAGTCATGCAAGAAACCAATGCCCACCCCTTTTTTCTGGATGGCATCCAGCCGCAGGCCGCCGAAGTTGTATTCGTCGAAGCGGTAGGCCCAACTGGATTTGACAAACACCCCCTCTGTCTCGCTGCGCCCCGGCAGCACCCATTGGTGATCTCGCAGGCTGTAGATGAACAGGGGGAAATAGGCGATCTGAAGGCCCGCCCGCAGATCCCCTGCTTCTGTCAGCTCGCCGCCGGCAAACACGCGGGCGTCGTAGACGATCACCCGGTCATCGGGAAACACCTCCACCCGATCCCCTTGCACGTAGTGGGTGATGGGTGGCTCTGGCGAGGTGGTGACGGTGGCTTTCTCGAAAAAGATCTGATCCCCCAAAATGGCGGTGGTCTCTTGGCTGCGCACAAAAACCTTGGTGCCCGGCTCCTCCCCCGGCAGAATGACCAGCGAGCTCTCAAATTGGGCGGTGCGACCGGGGATATCCAGATCCAAATTTCGCCCTTCGATTTGCCGGATCCCCCGCCCTTGGGGGCCAGGGGGCTGCTCCATGCGAAAAGGGCCCTCGCTGCGCAGGCGTCGCTCCCGCCGATAAAACAGCAGCCGGTCGCCGGTGATGCGGGTGCCGTCAGCCAGTTGGATCAAGGCGTTCCCCTCGGCAATGCCCAGGTCTTGTTCGGCGATGTAGCTGAGCACATCCCCACTCACGTTGATTTGATCCGGGTCAAGGGGAATTTGCCGCTGCGCGGTGGCCGAGAGTTGCTGGCGAATCTGGGATCCCTGGCTGCCGGTGCCAAGATTTTCTGCCGCTGAAACGGCATCTGCACCAGTGCCCAGATCCTGTAGGAGCGGGAACCGCTCCAGCAGTTGAGGAGCCAGGGGTGAGCCAGCGGTGGGGATAAAGGCTTCCGTTCCCCTTGGAGGGGATCCCGTCAGCCCCGACCCAGGGGTGGCCTCTGCCAACAGGACACCGCCCAAATCCAAGCTCCCACCGGCTTGGGAGATCAGGGGAGGAATGGTCTTGGGGGAAGCTGGGATCCGATTTAACCTTGCCTCTGAACCGGCTCCACCTTGCAGTTGGGCCGTAGCCCGGTTTTCGCCATTGGATTCCGATCGCGTTAGCGGGACGGAGTCCTTGGTGGGGCGCAGCCAGGGTTGCTCTTCCACCTGCAGGGCTTCAGCCTGAGAAGTCATGGGCTGGGAAAGCCGAAGGGAGTTCAGGCTGGGAACTGCCGCGGTGGGCGTCGCCGGTGAAGGGGGTTGGGGAGAAGGTGTTGCCTGGGCCTGCTGCGCCTGTCGCCGAGCATGGGCTGCTGCCCCTTCGGCCAACAGCCGTTGTAGCCGCTGTCGGTTCAGTTCTTCTGGCGTGAGGGGCTTTTCAGGAGAGTTGGCAAGGGGAGGGGATCCAAAGTCTGAAACCGGGGCCGTAGGGGGTGGGGTTGCCGCAGTCAAGGCTGTAGCAGGCAGAGAAGATTGCGCCTCGGCCAAGGTGATGGGCTCCTCATCGGCGGCAGCCATCGGTTCTGGGCTGGAAGCCCGGCGGGCCAGTTGCAGGCGCTGAGCAAGTGTTTGCGCTGACCGAAAGCGCTGGTAGCCCTCCAGAGAGAACTCCGTCCCGCCGACGCCAACAGTGGGCAGGGGGTCCAACTGGGCGAAGACGGCCTCCCCCGTCCCCAACCACAGGGAGCCGCCCCAGCAAAGGGCCAACCACTTTGCCCAAGGGCTGAAGTCAGGGGGGAAGTTGCAGGATTTCACCGTAAAAACCGCCACAGTAAAGAGAAGCCCACCCCACCGAAAATCATATTCGGCAACCAGGCAGCCAGCCAGGGATCGATATGCTCCACTCGACCCATCGCTCGTCCCAGGCTCATCAGTACATAGTAAATAAACACCAGAACAATCGCTAGCGCCACGCCGCCGTAGCGCCCCGTTTGCCGCACCGTTTGCAGGCCCAAGGGGGCAGCCACCAAGATGGCGAAAAAGCTGGCCAAAGGAATGGCGAACTTGAGGTGGTATTCCGTCAGGCAGCGGGCCACATCGGCAGAAGGGCGTTGCTCCGCTCGATATCGCTGGCACTGCTCCCACAGCTCCCCCGCCCGTTGCTCTTGGGGCACTTTTTCCGCGTACACCAGGCCCACCAGTTTGTTGACGATGTTGAGCTGCATTTCTTCCACCTGGCCTTCATAGTAGGTGCGCCCCTGCTCGTCATAACGGCGGATCACCACATCTCGCAGTTGCCACGATTGGCCCACCTGCTGCGCGGTTTGAGCGGAGATCACCTGCGGATAGCGCAGGTGGCCGGTCTCAGCTTTGCGATCCAGGATCAACAAATCCTGCATCAAGCCGGTCTTCGGGTCAATCGATCCGACATGAAACCAGAGATCATCATCCACCCGCACGATCTCTTCTGGATTAAACAAAAGAGCATCTTGAGCCAAGATGAGGTTCTTGTTCAGGATTTTCACCTTTTGGTTGGTTTCCGGCACAATCACTTCATTGGTCAACAGCGCCAAGCCGCTGATCAGCAGGCCAATACAGAGCACGGGGATAAACACTTTGCGATAGGGGATCCCAGCAGCACGCAGGGCGGTGATCTCGCTGTCGGCTCCCATTTTGCCCAGGGTGAGCAAGGTGGCAAAGAGGCCGGCAATGGGAAAGGTGACCACCAAAATGGCGGGCAAATTGAGGAGGAGAATGTGCAAAATGGTCAGGGGAGGGGCGCCCTTTTTCACCAGCAGATCGGTGTAGATAAACAGCTGGTTGCCCAGCATCATCACCGTGCCCCCGGCCACCCCCAGAAAGAAGGGGCGGATCATCTCTTTGAAGAGATAAAACTCCAAAAAGGCAGCTCCCAATCTCAGGGATCCCCAAAAGCTGCCCGCTTGAGCAGGGGTTCTGCGCAGTTTGCCCTCGGCGAGTGGAGCCGTCATGACATCACCTCGGATCACAACCTCAGCCAAACCTGGACGATCAAAAACCACAGATGGCTCCCCGAGGGGGGATCCCATCAGAGGGCGTCGGTGATGCGAAACTGAAACATGCCCTGCTGTTGCCCGTCCCCTTCGACGGTGTATTCATCTTGTTTTATGTTCAGGGTAACCAGCTTGCCACTGAGGCGATTGGCGCCCCGGCACATCTGATCCAGCGCGTTGCGGCCCGGCAGAGCTTGGGTGCTCTCCCCGGGAAGGCGGCCGACCTCTCCCCGATCGCAGAGCACCACAGGAGCCTGTTCGGCGCTGATTTTGAAAATTTGTTCTCGGTCAAAGTAATCGGCGCGATCCCCTTCGATGGCGCGGTTGGCCTGCACAATAACCACATTGCCAAAGAAGCGGGCATCGCCGCTGGCTTGGTCGATCTCCACCCGGTCGGCGTAGATCACCGTCGGCTGATCCACATCGGCCTGGGTCTCCGGGTTTTGTAGCCGCCGCGCCAGCCACTCCCCCTCGATCTGCTCGATCACCACCTCTCCCCGCAGCTCCACTTTCTCAGGGGTGATGGTGGCCTGGTTGGCCTTGGCCCTACGTCCCCGCTGGATAAACTCGACGGCATCGCTAAACTCGGAAGTGCCGGTGCGGGAGTTGTAAACCAGGCGGGCAGCCCGCACTTCGGTTTCGGCTTGGCGCAGTTCTTCCGTCAGGGATCCCTCGCTGGGCGTGGGGGTAGAGGCAGCCATCTGCCGGTAGAGGACGTTCTCTTCAAAGAAGAAGATCTTGTCGCGGTGGTTGCCCTCCAGGCGGGCGGAGGTGAGCACCCGTCCGGGCTCTTCCAGGGTAACTCCTCCCGTCAACAGACTTTGGGATTCGCGGCGGCGGTAGGTGCCCTGGGCCGCCTGGATGATGGTTTCCCCCTGGCGGATCTCCAGGTTGCCTTCCCCTTGGGCAATTTGTGTGTTGCGGTCGTACGTGAGGCGGTCGGCAATGATGGTGACTTCTTGATCCTGTTGGTCTGGGGTCGCCTCCGGGCCGGGAGAGGCCTGGGCCAAGCGCAGATCGGCCAATAAGGGATCCCGGCTGCTGTCGCCGGCCACCTCCTGTAACACCACGCCGCCAGAGAGAATGCTTTGGGCCTGTTGCCGCAGGTAGGTGCCCTGGGGAGCGCGAATTTCGATGCCACGTTCGCGAATGCGCAGGTTCCCTTTCCCCTCGGCCACCTGGTTGGTGCGGTCGTAGGTGATCTGGTCGGCGGTGATGGTGGTGGAGGTGGGTGCCGAGCCGTTTGGGGGCAACACTATCAGCTTGCCCTGCTCGGCCCTGAGAAGGGCAAACTGAAAGTTAAACGAACCGGAGCGGCCCTGCAGCACCATTTCCCGGCCTTTGAGGGTGAACTCCGCCGGCACCTCGATGCGCTCTTCAGGGGTGACTCTCAAGGCGCTGGTCAAGAGCAGGCTGCCGTCGCCGCTCCTCACCTCCACCTCCTCATCCAAATACAGCTCATCGGCGGTGGCATTGTAGCGGGCTCGCTTGGCCCGCCAAGTCATCTGCTCGCTGCTATCAAAAAAGGGATCCGGCACCCCTTTTTGCCGGTCGGCGCTTTCTCCGTAGAAGTAGCCGTGTGCCCCCTGTTCAAATACCTGTTGCCCGGCTGCCAGATCCACCTGCTCGGCAATCAACCGCCAACGCTGATGGCCTCCCCGACGACCCAAGATATCTACCCTGCGGCTGACCGAGAGGGGCTGATCGGGGGAAGGAGACTCCACCTTCACTTCCTCGATGTCGATCGACAAGGCCCAGCCCACCAAAGCAGCCAAGATGCTGCTCCCCAACAGCGCCACTCCCAGGTTGGAATTGAAGAATCGCCCCATCCTATTCTTGCTGCCGCCTCACCTCGACCCGAACTGACCACTCCCCTTGGAGCCAACGCTCTGAGCTAGCACTCTAGGCTGTAGCTTATCCCATTTTGCCGGCTGCACCGGAGGGATCCCGCGCACACCTAGCCTTAAGCCGACTTTTCAGCCTTCAGCCATAGCGGCTGAGGATGAACCCTAGCCCCAGAAACAGCCCCAGCCAAAAATGGAGACTGACGGCGATGAACTTGGAGTGGCTAATCCGCTGCGGCTGATCGTGATAGGTACCCAGCAGGCGGGAAAGCCGCACTGCAAACGGGATCCCCGCCAAACTCAGCAGTGTCCAAGCCGGAAAGATCCCCAGCCCCACAAACAGCAGCATCAAGGCAAAAAGGCTGCCGCAGAGCCAGGGGATGAGGCGGGCCGAGCGCAAGGTTCCCAGACGGGCCACCGGCGAGCGCTTGCCACAGGCTAAGTCATCCTGCACTTGATGGAAATGGGAACAAAACAAGATCAAGCTGGTCGCCATCCCCACCACCAGTGAGGCTGCCAACCCCGGCAGCGACCAGGTCTGGCTTTGGCTGTAGTGGGCAGCCGAGACCGCCAGCGGCCCAAAGCTGAAAAAGCAGAGGATCTCCCCCAGGCCCTGGTAGCCCAGGCGCAGGGGCGGCCCTTGGTAGGCATAGCCCAGCCCACAGGCCACCAGCACCAACAGCAGCACCGTCGGATCCCATTGCCGCCAGCTCAGCCACAGGATCCCCAGCAGACCCAGGGCCAAAAAGGCATTCCCCACCCAAAACACCTGCCCCGGCTTGCCCGTCAGGTTGACCAGCGAGTGGAGTTTGTTTTTGTCCACCCCTGTCTGGGCATCGAACACGTCGTTGCTGAGGTTGACCCAGGCCAAGATGCAGATGGCGGCTCCCCAAAACACCCCCAAAACCCCCAAGTCCAGCACCCCTGACTGGGCATAGGCAATGGCGGATCCCACCCAGATGGGCATGATCGCCACACTGTACATGGGGGGCTTGAGGGCAGCCATCCACAATCGCCGGCGGGAGGGGTCACTCCATGCGACCTCTGCTGCTGGCTGCACTTGGCCGACATCTGGATTCATGGGAGTTCTCCTTGGGAAGCAAGCCTGCTCTGGGGCCTGTCTCTGGATCTGTCTACAACCATCTGCTCTGTAGGGTAGAGCGCCTGAGAAAGCATCCCCCAGGATGCTAAGAAACTTTGCAGTCCGTGAAGAAGCTCCTCAGATCTGGCCCCCAGAAGCTCAGGCTGCCGGCCCTTCTCCTAATCTCTTATCCTAAAGTCATCTTCTGCCGGTCTCCATCGACGGGTGTCCTGTTTTCGGCCAAGGTGGGATCGTCTTCTTTTTCTTGCGCATGACCTCTTCTCTTTCCCCTTGGAATGCCCACGGTACGCTTGAGTGCCTGGAGTGGCCGAGAGCATGGCCGCCGACTCGCACTTCTACCTGGACGGACGAGGCGAGGGATCGGCGCCACTGGGATCCCTTCCTAACCGCCTGCCAACAGATGGCGCGGGCGCGGGGCGTGCCCCAAATCCTCAGCTTGTCCCAGCCCATCCCAGAGCTGGATCCGCTGGCGGTGCTGGCCCAGAGGCTGGGTTCTCTCCCCACGAACCGATTCCCGAGCTACTGTTATTTCTCCCACAAGGCCCGCGGGGAAAGGGTGCGGGTGCTGGGGTGGGGATCCCTGCGGCAGGTTGATCTCGCGGGAGAAGGGGGCTTGCGGGCGGCGCGGATTTTTGTGGAAGAGCTGCAGCCCCATGTCCATACCGCTTGCGTCGGCAGAATGGAGCCCTCTGAGGTGGGGGGATCCCCAGGCAGCCGGCAGGAACGCCCTCTGTGTTTCTGTCGCCTCAGTTTCAGCCCCAGGAGCAAAGGGGGGGCGGCGCTGGTTCTGCCGCGCTGGCAACTGTTGCAGGTACCAGGCTCCTGGAGATCTCTGGCGGTGGCGCGGCTCAATCTGGAAATCGACCCCGAGAGCGACCTAGCGGCTTTGGCCGGGCAGATCACCGCCTTTTTTGCCCAAATGGAGCGCCTTTCTCGATCCCCCTTGCCCTTGTGGGAATTGCAAGCTCCCGTGCCGGTGGAGGTGGAGGAAGCTGCCCTCTTGGGGCGCATCCAAAAAGCCCTGCAGGTGATTCAGGCGGGATCCCTGGAGAAAGTGGTGCTGGCCGAAGCCGTGGATCTGCACTTGCCTGTCCCGCCGTCAATCCCGTCCCTGCTGGCCTACCTGGAAACAGATCATCCCGATTGCAGCATCTTTGCCTTTGCCGCTGGCGTCAGCGGGCCGAAGTCCTTGGAGGCAGATGCTCGGGGGAATTTGCCGGCCAGGCCTCTCCCCCTGGTCCAAGAGGGGGCCTTTCCCCAGGTTTTCTTGGGGGCCACTCCGGAGCGCTTGCTTTCCGTGTGGCAAGGCCGGGTGCAGATCGATGCCTTAGCCGGCTCCGCCGCCCGCGGCGCCACCCCTGTCCAGGATCGCCAGTTGGCCGAGGAGCTGCTCCGCAGCCCCAAAGACCGCCGCGAACACCAGTGGGTGGTGCGCTCGATCCGGGAGGCTCTGAGTCGGTTGGGAATGGATCCCTGCATTTCCCCGCAACCGCGGCTGCTCCGTCTAGCCAACATCCAGCATCTGCAAACCTTGATCGAGGCGGAGCTCCCCGCCGATGTACATCTGTTCGATCTGCTGGCCCAGCTCCACCCGACGGCAGCGGTGGGAGGGTATCCCCAACAGGCGGCGCTGCAGTGGCTAGAGCGGTTGGAACCCTTTGATCGCTCCAGCTATGCCGCTCCCTTGGGCTGGGTAGACTTACAGGGCAATGGCGAGTTTGTGGTGGGGATCCGCTCCGCCCTAATTCGGGGGAATTGGGCCCGCTTGTATGCCGGTGCCGGGATTGTGGCTGACTCCAACCCAGAGCAAGAGCTGGCCGAGATTCGTCTGAAGTTGCGCTCTCTGGTGCAGGCTCTGGCCTTGCGACCTGCAGCTCCTCCGCTCCCCAGCTTCTGAAGAGAGGGGATCAGGAAGATGTTTCTGCCGCCGCTGCGGGAGGTGGATACGAACCCCTCCACGAACAGCTACAGTGAGAAAGCCGGTCTTTGATTAGCCTCGGTGTCCTCTGCGGCATGGCGACCCTGAATCCCACCCATCCCCCTCGTATAGCCGGATCCCGCGCGCAAGTGGGGCTTTGGCCCGGCCTGATCCAGCACTATCGGGAATGGCTCCCCGTCAGCGCCAGCACACCTGTGGTCACGCTACATGAGGGCAACACGCCTCTGGTGCCTTCCCCGGCTTTGAGCCAACGGCTGGGGCGAGACTGTCAAGTTTACCTGAAGTTGGAGGGCCTCAACCCCACCGGTAGTTTCAAGGATCGGGGTATGACGATGGCGGTGTCCAAGGCCAAAGAGGCCGGAGCAGAGGCCGTGATCTGCGCCAGCACCGGCAACACCTCGGCGGCGGCGGCTGCCTTTGCGGCCAAAGGAGGTCTGCGGGCCTATGTGCTGATCCCCGATGGCTACGTGGCCAAAGGCAAACTGGCCCAAACCCTGATGTACGGGGCGGAGATCATCGCCGTTCAAGGCAACTTCGACCAAGCGCTGGCTATGGTGCGGCAGCTGGCGGAAACCTACCCGGTGGCCCTGGTGAACTCGGTCAACCGCTTCCGCTTGGAAGGGCAGAAAACCGCCGCCTTCGAGGTGGTGGATGCTTTGGGGGATGCCCCCGATTGGCTCTGTATTCCGGTAGGCAACGCGGGCAACATCACGGCTTATTGGATGGGGTTTTGCCAGTACCGCCAGCAGGGCAAGGCTACCCGTCGCCCTCGTCTCTACGGCTTCGAGGCTGCCGGTGCTGCCCCCATGGTGTTGAACCGGGTGGTGGAACACCCAGAGACGGTGGCCACGGCCATTCGCATCGGCAATCCTGCCAGTTGGGTGAAGGCCAAGGCGGCAGTGCAGGTGAGCGGCGGTCAGGTGGATAGCGTCACCGACGAGGAGATTCTGGCAGCCTATCGTCTCCTGGCATCCGAAGAAGGGATCTTTTGCGAGCCGGCCAGCGCGGCCTCGGTGGCAGGATTGCTGAAATGGCGAGAGCAGGTGCCTGCTGGAGCACAGGTGGTGTGCGTGCTGACGGGCAATGGCCTTAAGGATCCGGACACGGCCAGCCACCAGGGATCCGCTCCTATCCACACCGGCGTTGTCCCTGAGCTGTCCGCTGTTGCTCGTCTGATGGGTTTCTAGCAGAAACCGCCCGCTGGTTAGGGTCAGGCGTTCCCCTTGGGCGGCGCTCCGTCGCCTATCGGGCATCGCCATCTGGCAAGCGGCATTCCTCTCTCGGCCATACGCTACAGCCCCAGCTCAAAGCCCGCATTGTGCGGAAAGGGCTGTGTCGAGAAATTCCCGAATTAGGGGCAGCACCTGTTCCCCATGCAAGGCAGGGATGGCGTGGCCGGCCCCGGCCAGGATCTTGAGCTGAGCCCCAGGGATCCCTTCGGCATAGGTTTGGCAGTGCCAGAGGGGAATGGTGTCGTCCTGTTCGGCGGCGATCACCAGGGTGGGGGCCTGAATGTAGTTGAGATAACGTTCAACCGTATCGACAGCAGCTTGTGGGCGCAGACGTTGTCGGAGAAATTGCCGAGCGACCGGCTGCTGACGCAGGGATCCCCGCAACCACAAGAGCTGGGCCAGCTTGTCTTCCCAATGCCACCAGCGGGCCAGCGGAGCGATCGCCCGCAACAGCCAATCCACCCAAGCGCTTTCCCAGAGCAAGGGCCGCAAATGGTTGTAGCGTCTCACAAAGCTGTCGTCGCGGATCCCGGCAGGAGCCAACAAGACCAATCCCCTCAGCGGATACCGTACTGCATAGGCCGCTGCCACCCATCCCCCAAAGGAATGGCCCACCAAAACCGGAGCAGCTAGGCCCAGCGTTTGGACAAATCCGCGCACAAACTCCACTTCTGCAGCGATGTCGTAGTGCAAGGCCGGTTGGCCGGACTGCCCGAACCCCAGTAAATCCAAGGCAATGCAGCGATATTCGTCTCCCAACCCTTGCATCAGCGGCCACCAGTTGGCATGAGTGGCCATAAAGCCATGCAGAAACAGCAGTGGGATCCCTTTTCCCCAGTCTCGATAGGCAGCCCAGCAGGACTCTGCCCCTGCGATGTTCAACCCTTCCAATTTCACCCTGTGCAGCGGGATCTCTTGAACGCGGGCCTGTAACTCCGCCAAGCGCTGGGCCAGGGGGAGTCGTTCCAACAGCGTTTGCCTGGTCATCGGCTTGGGGTCAGTAGACACAGACAGATTCAGCAGATGCAGTTTCTTCCGGAGCAGCATTGGCTACAGCGAATGCACCTATACGGAAATATCTCTCGTATCTCTTTGAACAGGGATCCTGCTCAATCCATCGGAATCTACCTGGGATCCCATCAACTCGGAAAAGGCCGTAACGCATCGCAACTTAGCCGATCAACTGCAAATGGGGCGGGGGAGTTTTCAGCCAGTCTTGGCGGGTCAGCAGCCCTTGGAGGAAGCGGGTGGCTGCCTGCGATTGATAGCGCTCCGGGTTAAAAGCCAGCCAGAGGGTACGCCGTATCTGTAGCCCTTCCACCGCCAGCTTCCGGAACCGCCCCTGTTCCACATCGGATCCCACTGCCACCATGGACAGAAAGGCCACCCCCAAACCCGCCTGGACAGCATTTTTGATCGCTTCAATCGAGCTGAGTTCCAGCCGCACGTTCAATTGGGCCGGGTTAATGCCGTGGCGGTTCAGCACCCGATCAATGGTTTGCCGAGTGGAAGACTGGGGATCCAAGGTGATGAAGGGCAAAGCCAGCAGATCCACAAGCGCCGGAGAGTCGATGGCACAGCCGGGGGCACCGACCAACACATATTCATCTTCCGCCAGAGCCATCACCTTCAAGTGCCGCTGCAGCTCAAAGGGGATCTCCCCGCCAACAATGGCCACGTCCAATTGGCCGTCCACCAACTTCTGGGCAATTCGCCGCGTGGATTGCACCAAGAGCTGTACGGAAATTTGTGGATAGCGGCGGTGATATTGGGCGATCAAAGAAGGCATTACATAGGTGCCCACCGTTTGGCTGGCCCCCAGAACCAGATGCCCCCGCTCCATTTCTTGCAAATCCGCCAGCGCCTCGATGGTTTCACGGCACAGCTTGAGGATGCGCTCGCTGTACTGCAGCAGCACTTTCCCGGCATCCGTCAACTCCACCTTGCGCCCACTGCGGTCGAACAACACCACTCCCAACTGTCGCTCCAAGTTCTGCACTTGCAAGCTGACGGCAGGCTGGGAGACAAACAGGCTATCGGCAGCACGGCGAAAACTACCCTGCTGGGCAATTGCCCGCACGATGAGGAGCTGATCTAGAGTAAACGGCAACTCATCCGCCATAGGGAACTGATACATTTACGCTGAACACTGCTGAACATCACTGTTCAACTATGCAGCGATAGCATTCTGTTTGTTTCCAACCAGAATGGCGGTATCCCGCAAAGCTTTGAGTAGAATACCCAAAGCGCAGTTTCCGTGTCGTCTTACTACCAATTTTCTGCTTTGCTTTGGCTACCATGTTGGCAGACTCGAAAGTAAACAGAAAGATCAACTGGTAGTAATCCGTACTGAACATATCATACATTATTTTCAGTATAGTTGAGCTTATTATTGACTAGAGTCATGCTCTCACCGACCGGCGGAAGATGGCTGTTGAGATTATTCTCAACAAACAGGCCGGCAATTCCAGCTCTGGGTTTGGCTTGGTCTCTAGCGAGGGCCGTAGGTTGTCCAATAGCCGCGTCCTTGTCTTTTGGCTGCATCGGCAGCTTCAGTAAGAATGGGGCCGTACTTCAAGCCATCGGTTTGTGGCGACAACAGGCCATGCCCCAAAAACAGCATTTCCTGGTTGATGAGGGTATTGGCTTGCCAAACGTAGGCAGGCAAGGTGGGAGTAGGGGCTAGGGCAGGATCCAACTCCAAAAACACCTCACGTCCCAGCAGAGCAGTCTGCAAATATTGGCCGGCATTGTAAACTGCCAAAGGGGTTTGTCCGCGCAACTCTGTCCAGTTGGGGTTGATCGGGTCAGGCAAGGGATCGATCCCAATCAGTTGCACCAGCCGCAAATTCAAGTCTCCTTCAAGCTGGACAACCAGGGTGTTGTAGTTGACCACCCGAACCACGGCTGCACGTTTGAGGTCGCGCAGATCTGGACGCGCCACCAATGTTAAAGCCCAACCGGGCAATGTCGAGAATATCAAAGGCAAGGCCAGAAAGCTGCCCAGCTTGATCAGGCTCCGTCCATTGGATACAAGCGAGGATCTGGAGCCGGGGGAAGTCGGAGCAGAACGCAGGGATTTTTGCAGCATGGACTTTAGCCGTTGCATGGCGGACTTGACAATAGGGATGGTTCGCATGCTTGACCTTTGGATCTCACACCGCCCTCACACCGCCGCCTACTGGGCTTCAACGCGGGATCCGGCTCACCTGCCGTCACTCTACAAAAAATTGGGGCAGATGGGTCAGGTCTGGAAAATCTCTCTCGATTTTTGTCTTGATTTTTAGATGTGCTACCCATCCGGTCAGCAGTTGTCAGCGCTGACAACCTGTGGTTGGTCATTTCGATTCAAACTGGGACACTGTACCCACACCTAAAACATGCATGAAACATGCATGGGGCCACAGGGCTTTTCTCAGCTGCCCAGGCGTCTCACCCTAAACTGAAGTGACTAAGTCCTTCCGAGCAGCAGGATTGTCTTTTGGTCTTCTCTCTTTGCGAAGGAAAGGGGGAGTGCTTGGAAACCTTTTCAATTCAGTTTGAAACAATTACAGTTGTCCAACTCTCAAATCTCTCAAAAGCGCAGCCCCTAGAGGGTAGCAGGGTTCTTTTCGACTGCTTCGGACAAGAGGGAGTTGACCAGCACGGTTACCAACCCCAGTCGATTGCCCGCCAAAATATCCGTCAACAGGCGGTCTCCCACCATAGCCACTGCTTCTACCGGCAAGCCCATCTGGGCTACGGCCCGCCGCAAGGCCCGCCGTGAGGGTTTCCCAGCGCGGTGAATGTAGGGCAGGTTCAGGCTTTCTCCGATTTGTTGGATGCGGCTGCGATTGAGGTTGTTGCTCACCAGCCAAATTTGAAAGTGCGGACGCAACTGCTCCAGCCAAGCAGCCACAGCGGGATCCACCTCAACCTGTCGGCTCGGCACCAGTGTACCGTCTACGTCAAAGATGATGCCTTTTACCTGCCAGGCCCACAGGTCTTCTGCCCGCAACTTTAAGACAGTGCCGGCCACCACCAGATCCGGTTGCAGGAGCTTGAACCAAGGTTTGTGTACCATCCGCTCCGAAAGACCTACGAAACGCTAACAAACACTGCCAGAGTGTTCAGTGCCTGCCGCGCTTCTGCTTCCTTCCTGCTTCAGCGACCCATGACTAGCGGCAGAGTTCACCCCCACCACCCCGCCAGAGGAGTCTCCACAGGCGTCACTTCCCCCAGAGCTTGAGGTAGTTTTGTACCACCGCAACAGGTTTAGGGCTGCATTTAAGTCGCGGTCTAGCTCCAGACCACAACATGGACAGCGAAACACCCTTTCCTGCAGTGGCATCTTCTGTCGGTGACCACACCGTGAACACAGTTGGCTGGACGGATAAAACCTATCCGCCACCACCACCTGACAGCCGTAGAGCTGGGCCTTGTACTCTAGCTGTCGCCGTTCGCGATAGCGGGACGGAGTCCTCAACTCGTAGAACCCACAGTCTGACAGGGATCCCGCCAGCTTGCGGTTCTGGAGCAGGTTCTTTACCTGCAAGTCCTCTACCACCACCACCCGGTATCTCTTGGCCAGGTAAGTCGTCAGCTTGTGCAGACTGTCTTGCCGGATGTCTGCCACCCGCTTGTGAGCTTTGCCCAACTGCACCACCGCCTTCTTGCGGTTGGTGGATCCCTTCTGCTTGCGGCTCAGCCGCCGTTGCAGCCTAGCCAGCCGCTGCCTGGCCTTGCGGTAGGGCTTGGGATTCGCAAATACTTCCCCGCCGGAGCAGGTGGCCAGGTGATGGATACCTAAGTCCACTCCCACCACCTCTCCGGTCTTCTCCACCTGGGGTGTTGGAGCTTCGTACTTGAAGGAGATGTACCAACGCCCAGCGCGAAGGCTGATGACCACGTTCTTGGGTGTGGTCGCCGGAAGCAGCTCTGCACAGCGCAGCCAACCAAATATGGGCACCTTGATGCGGTTGCCAGAAATGCGGATGCTGCCTTCTAGGTAAAAGCTGTCCTGCACCCCCTTGCGCTTGAAGCGGGGAAACTGACCTAGCCCCTTGCGCCAGCGCTTAGGGGCCTGCTCCAGGTTGCGGAGTGCCTGCTGAGGGGCGCATTTGGAGACCTGGTAGTACCAGGGATGCGCTTGCTTCACTTCAGCTACCAGGCGCTTGTGCAGGTCAATGGCGGTGGGGAGTTTTTGCTGGTTCTCCAGGGCTTGCCGACAGACCTCTAGGCCCCAGTTGTAGGCGTGGCGGGCTACCCCAGCATGTTGAGCTGCTAGAGTTGTTTGCTTGTGGTTGAGGATGAGTTGTGTTTGGAAGCCCAGTAACATGTCCGCCACACCGCAAAGCGTCCATGAGTTTCGTGCAACTTTTGGCTTGGCGCTCACCAGCCTCTTCCAGCTTTAGGTAGCCAATGTTGACTACTGTAAGGTTTTCGGCCTACTGCTGTCAGCCCTCCTCGGCTAAGGACTTGGTTGAGGACTATGGTGGGATCCCTGGGCAGCTTGCCGACGCTCTTGAATAATTTGCAATTGGGCTGCCTCGTGCTCTGCTAGGGTTTTGCTGAAAATGTGAGTGCCATCGTAGCGGGCCACGAAGTAGAGATAGTCGGTCTGCTCAGGCTCCAAAACGGCTTTTAAGCTGGCCAAGCCCGGACTGGCGATGGGACCAGGGGGCAAGCCCGGGTTGAGGTAGGTGTTGTAGGGAGAGGGGGTGCGCACCTCCGCAAGGGTGAGGCGGCGATCTGGGGTTTGCCGGATATTCAAGGCATATTCCACCGTCGGATCGGCTCCCAGGGGGATCCCTTTCTTAAGCCGGTTCAGAAAGACACCTGCAATCAAAGCGCGTTCTTCCGGCACCACGGCCTCCCGCTCCACAATGCTGGCCAGGGTAACCCACTCGTGCAGAGACAGGGAAGTGGTGTGCTGGCGAAACAGGGGCAGGGCCACCGCGACAAATCGCTGCAGCATGGCGTCGACCACCATCTGGGCCTTTTCCCGATCCGGCAGGGATCCCTCCACCTGTTCGATGGGGAAAAGATAGGTGTCTGGGAACAGGTAGCCTTCTAGAGAGCTCAAGTGGGGGGGCAGCCAATCGAGGGGGGGAATCACCCGGGTCACGGCAATGAAGGCATCGGCTGCCAGCCAGTTGCGCTGGGCCAGAGCCTCTGCCATTTGCTCGATGCGCCAACCCTCCGGGATGGTCAGACGTCTTTGCAGGATCCTTCCCTGCCGCAGTTGCTGGGCCACGGCCAGCATGTCCTGGTTGGGATCCAAAGCGTAGGTGCCCGCCTGAAACACCCAGTCGCGCCCGAAGGTGCGGCTCCACAGCTCCCAAGCCAGAGCTGAGCGAATCACCCCTGCTTGGCGCAGTTTTTGCCCGATCAGACGGCTGCTGCTGCCCGGCTGGATTGTTACTTGGATCGGTTCTGGGCCGCCCACCGGCTGGAGCCAGGTCTGCCACTGCCAGTAGCCCAATCCCCCGACCAGAACCAACAGGAAAATCAAGCTCTGCAAAAGACGCCGACCCCAGCGTTCGCGTAAGCGTTGCGTAGCAACATGGGGTGACCTGGGTATAGCGCCTTGGGCAGCAGAGCATTTGGGCAAGACGGGATCCTTTTGGGCCGAATGCTGAACGTAAACTACCCGACACCAACCGCTAGGCGGTACGGAGCGGGCTTTTAGTAGCCCTGCAGTTAGCAAGCCAACCACGAGCCTCTGGGGTGGTTTACAGCACCCCCAATCGACCGTTACCAGTGCCTTAAACAACCGTTTCTGGTGTCCGCAGTATTGTTATAGCATTCCTCCCGACACCGACCCTACGGGTACAGTGCGGGGCTCCTGCAATTTCTAGCTGATCTGTCATTGCCTTTCCCTCCAAACGGCCTGAGCACACCCTTGAGCCAGGCTATCCTTCGGACTCAATCCTGGCTAGGGCGTCGCCGGACTCTCAAGGCCGATTTCCCCCCTAACTTGGGATCAACTCTCCTGGGCTGGGGATCCCGTTGTTCTCGACCGTCCGCTGTCCGATCCAAGTGCCGATGGGTTCTCCCTGCACCACTCGATAAATATTGCCAGGGGTAGTCAGGTCAAAGACCACGATGGGCAATTGATTTTCCTTGCAGAGGGCGATGGCGGTGCTGTCCATAACCCGCAGATCGCGGTTCAGCACATCCTGATAGCTGAGGACATCGTAGCGGCGGGCCTGAGGGTGAGTCTTGGGATCCGCATCGTAAACTCCGTCCACCTTGGTGGCTTTGAAAATCACCTCGGCATCGATCTCCGCCGCCCGCAAGGCCGCAGTGGTATCGGTGGTGAAGAAGGGGTTGCCAGATCCTGCCCCAAAAATCACCACCCGCCCCTTTTCCAGGTGACGAATGGCGCGGCGACGAATATAGGGCTCCGCCACCTCCTGCATGGCGATGGCCGTCTGCACCCGGGTGGGGATCCCGGCTCGCTCAATGGCATCCTGCAGGGTTAAGGCGTTGATGACGGTGGCCAGCATCCCTACGTAGTCGGCAGAAGCCTGATCCATCCCTTGGGCAGCCGCCTCTTTGCGCCCGCGCCAGATGTTACCCCCTCCCACCACAATCGCCACCTGCACACCGGCCCGTACCACTGAGGCCACTTCGCCGGCAATGGACTTCAAGACCTCGGGGTCGATCCCGTAGGGGCGTTCCCCCATCAGGGCTTCACCACTCAACTTCAGTAGAATCCGTCGATATTTCATGCTTATCCGCTCCGGCCCACCCCTGCATACGATAGCAGGTTTGTTGAACTAGCTCCGCTCACAGGATTGACCGACAGAGCATCTCGACAAAAACAACCTTACTGCTGTTCTTCGCCAGCGCTGGCCTCGTTGTCGCGGGGGGCAGAACGGAAGCGGCGGCCATTGCGAGCACGACTTTTTTGGAACTGTTTGGCATATTCGCGGTTGCGCTCGGCTTTTTCCCGCTTCAGATTGCGTTTTTTGGCCATGCTGGTTTTCCTGACCGGTTGTCCGGACTCAAGTGAAGGTCCTCAGTTTGAAGTGTCAAAGTGAGGCGCTCTTAATCCTATCACGCTTTGCCGAAGCCATCCTGAAGCCCTCTGCTCAGCCGGCTATGGGCAGGGATCCCCACAACAAGACTAGGCCCATCACAACAAACCCCACGCCTGCCAGGGTTTTGATCCAGCGAGGTGGGATCAGGCGGGCCACCCAAGCTCCTGCCCACACCCCAATTAGGCTGGTGCTGATCAAAGCAGCAGCAGCGCCCAAAAAGATTACCC
Organism: Thermostichus sp. OS-CIW-32; assembly: GCF_054060415.1. Classification (NCBI taxonomy): domain Bacteria; kingdom Bacillati; phylum Cyanobacteriota; class Cyanophyceae; order Thermostichales; family Thermostichaceae; genus Thermostichus; species Thermostichus sp. OS-CIW-32. Next base: position 491,587 of record NZ_JBSSDD010000002.1, read on the forward strand.
CAGCGTTTTGCGAGCGGGCACTGAGGAGCAGGGTCGCCAATTGGGTTTTATCGCCCATTTCGGCCAGCAGAATCGAGCCAAAGCTCACTAGGGCGGCCCGTCCGGCCATTTGCCGCAGCAAAAAAGACGGGGTTCGGCTGTCGTTGTCTTGGATCAACACGTTCCTCGGTTGTTCTTCACTCTGTCCTGCCGGGTTGGCATCGGCTGCTCAGGGAGGCTAGCCCTCTGGGAGCTTGTTCCCCCGCCACTCCTGCCATAATACATAGCCCCCGATCACCAGGAACCCTGCACCCGCCAACCATTGTAGCCAGCCCGGGGGAATGACTTGGCCCAGACCTTCTCCCAGCACCACGCTGAAAAAACTGGCGGTCACCAAGGCACTGGCGGAACCGAAAAAGATCGCCCAAGGAGATTGGGATTGGGCACTCATGAGCAAGGTTGCCAACTGGGTTTTGTCGCCCATTTCCGCCACAAACACGGTTAAAAAAGTAACAAGCCAGAGCTGCAGCGGGGATCCCTCTGGGAGATTGCCGTCGGAAGAGGGGGGGTTAGGGAGGGGCGGTGTCGTCGGAAGTCCAATCTCGGGGGCGGAAGCCAAGGCCAAACTCTCCCCGGCAGGCTGGAAATCCACAGCGGATCCATCCCCGTAGAGATAGTGCTGCCCAACGGCCAAGAAGCCAAAACAGAGAGCCGAGGACAAGGCAATCAACCCCAAGCCCAGGGCCATTTGCCCCTGCCAAGAACGCGGCGCAGCCATGGCGTCAGATCCTAACCACCGACATGCAGCTTATCCTGTTTTCAGCCGCTTCTGGAGGAGACAAGGGCGCTAGAGTAAACGCTAGAGTAAAAGAATCAGGGGCGTTGGCCGAGCGGTTTAGGCAGCAAACTCATAATTTGCCTTACACAGGTTCGATCCCTGTACGCCCCATCAGGAATTGCCGGACGAGGTTTCTGGGTTGAGGGCTGTTGACAGCGGGCCAAGTCGATCTCAATTCCCAAACTGGGAGGGCGGACATAGGACTGCGTTCCGCTAACGCGACCGAGGTCACTCTGGGCTGAGAGAGAACCGGTTGGGCACAGTTTCAAAGACGCGGGTTCAGCTCTGTGCGGGATCCCGTATCCCCAGAGCGAGGGATCCAACGCTCAGGCAAGGTGGTGGGGGATCCCCATTGGGACTGGAGCTGGCTGAGGAATTGTCCCTGCTGGGTGCGAAAGCCGACCAGATCGGATCCGCCATTCATCAGGGCAAACCAGATGTCCCCCTGCTCGGTTGGCAATACACCCGCCAAGGTGCTGACGCTCCTCAAGGTGCCCGACTTGGCGATCAAGATCCCCGGTAACAGCCGCCGTTCCAACACCCCCACATCCTGGCCGACGACGGCAAAAGCATCGGCAAGAGAGAGCCCCTGCTCCTCCAGAAGAGATTGGATCGCTCGAAGCAAAGCTACATTGGCCCGCGGCGAAATGCGGTTTTCCACCCCCAACCCGGAGCCGTTGATCAGTTGCAGCTCTTCTGCCGGGATCCCGGCGATGGCCCGGGCGATTTGGGCCACTTGGTCTGCTCCCCCCACCGCATCGGCCAACATCTCGGCCATGGAGTTGTTGCTGTAGAGGTTCATCAGCTTGACCAGGTGAATGAGGGGGGGCGATTCATGTCTGAGCAAAACCTGGGCGGCAGGCGGGATCTGCTGGGCAACCCGTACCGAGCCCAAGATCTCCACCTGCGGTCTGGGTGTGCCGGGGGGTAAGGTTTGAAATTGGGCCTCCGCCTCTGGCGGCCAGCGCCGCGCATCCAGCCCCTGCCGCAACAGGGATCCCGATTGCGCCACATCCCGGGAAAAGTTCATGTAAAAGCGGCCCACCACCACCAGATCCCCGCGCACCTGGCGGATCCCATGAGCATTGAGCAGGTTGCCGACGGAGAAGGCTTCCTCCCAGACGAACAAGGGATCCTCCTCCCCCAGAACCCAGAGATCCCCCTGTAGAACTCCCTCAGCAGTTAAGGGGCCAGTGGCCAGCCAGGTGGTAACAAAGCGGTGCTGCGGGCCAAAGTGCTGCAAAGCGGCCAGGGTCGTTGCCACCTTGGTCAAAGAAGCAGCCGGCAAGGGTGTGGATCCCTGATGCTGTCCCAAAACAAGGATTCTGTCCCGCTGAGTCGAAGGATCCTCCATCTGCAGCCAAACCCCCTGAGCTGTGGGCGAAAACCCCCGACCGGCCAACTGAGCCAGATAGGTTTCCACCTGAGGTTGCAGGGATCCCTGCTCCGTCGCCTGAGAAGTGGGAGACAAACTCAGCAACAGAGTGGCCGCCGAGAGCAGCCCAACCCAGCTCGAAACCAGCCGCCTACCGGGCCAGCCCCACAGATGTCGTTCGTGCCGTGGCGTCAGCGTTGCGGAGCAACAGTGTTGTGTAGCACCATGGGGTGCCGCAGGCATAGCACTTTTCACGGAAAACACCCTCTAAACATCCCAGCAACCGAGGGGGCATCAGCTCGTCAATTCCCAGCCACCCTCTTCCACAGGCTCTACATCGATGGTGCCGGGGGGCGTTTGCCGATAAAAACGTCCGTCTGCAACAAACAGCGGCTCTCCACAATTGGGGCAAAAGAAACGGCTGCCCTCGACGGCTTGCGATTCCGACCCACACACCGGGCAGCGATCGGTGGTAATCCAGCGGCGCGCCCACCAGCGAAAGGCCAGGAGCACCAATACCGGCAAGGACAGCAAAAACAGCAACAGAGCCACCAATCCGGCGACCAGCCACCCCAGCCCGACACTGGTCAGCAAAGCTGCCAACGCCAGGGATCCCAGCCAGAACCCCCAGCCACCCAGAGAAATGGAATAGGTTTTGGGCTGCTCAAACCGCATTTTCGTTTTCCTTCCCCGATCACTACGCTTGCCAACGCTGTCAGGATGCCGCGGGCCTTTTCTTGAGTATGTTAGCCTAGGCGCGCCCGAACACCAGAAACAGTCCGCCACATGGCTCTGCTCTGTAGGCTAGCTCATCCCGGATGGATGAGGGATTGGGTTTCCCGCACCCTTCCCGAGGCTCTCCCGGCAGCCCATGCGCCTCAGTTGCGTCCCTGTTCTATTGGGCCTGAACTGAGCCTGAACGATGTCTTCAGCAACCAAGTCGGGTGGTGTCGTCATAAATGAAGTTATTATCAATTACAGAACTTATTGACTGTTACGGCGACGTTGCCCAACAGCGGAGGGGCGGCATCATGGTCTACACCGAAGAGGCGTTCAAGGCAGAGCTCAATGCCAAAGGCTGGCGAGCCACTCGGCAGCGGGAGATCATCCTGCAAACGTTTCAAAACTTGCCTGAGGGCACGCATCTGAGCGCGGAGGAGTTGCACAAAAAGTTGCGGGAAGAAGGCCACAACATTAGCCTTTCCACCATTTACCGCACCGTCAAGCTGATGTCCCGCATGGGCATTTTGCGAGAACTGGAACTGACCGAAGGGCACAAACATTACGAGATCAACCAGCCGGCCCCCCACCACCACCACCATCTGGTGTGCGTCAAGACCAACAAGGTGATCGAGTTCAAAAACAACGCCATTCTTAACATCACCCAGAAGGTGGCAGAAAAGTACGGCTTCAAAGTGTTGGATTGCCAGCTCACCATTATTGGTATCAGCCCAGAAGGGCAGCGCTCGATTTTGTAGCCAAAAATTCCCAAAGCTCAGGTTCTCATGCTTTCCCAGCAGGGGAACTGTACTGGGCTGGTAGGAGGATGGGGATCCCGTCAACGGGAGGAAATGCCAGAATAGCTCCCGTGAGGCCAATCGGCAGTCGGCAACCGAGGCAACAGTTGAATGGTTGATGAATAGTTGATCTTCTTCACCCCACTAGATCCGGGAGAGGGCCATGAACGAACAGGAAGTGGTGCAGTGGCTGGAGCAGGCGCTGGCCAATCCCCGCCTTAGGTTACAGGCCAAAGCCCAACCGCTCCAGGAGAGTCCCAAGGCTTATGCCCTCGTCATTATGATCAACCGCCCTGCCGGCCTTGCTCTCAACTATGAGGAGTTGACGGCCTGGTTCCAGAAGGCGATTCCCACTCGCTACCCCCAAGTCAAACGGTTGGCCCTCTACAGCCGCCCCATGGGCCAGCAGGCTGCCGACTGGAAAACTCAGGTGAGGCTGGATCCGGAGCCGACAACGACCAGATGGGATCCCGGGATGGAGTTCTCAGAGAGTCTGGATCTAAGCCGCCACTGCTTTGTCAGCGATCGCCAGTTGCTTACTGCCGACCTTCCTCAGCCGCCTGGTTTGCTCCGCCAGGCGGTTTTGGGTTTTCACAGCCTCACTTCTGGGCAAAAACAGGAGGTTCTGCCCCTCCTGCCCACCTTGTTTCGCAATCCCAGCGCCGTCTCGACGGTGATGTTATCGGTGGAAGCGGCCTTGTGGCTGGAGCCTCTGAAAAGCCTGAATCCCCACGAGCTGCGTCTACTGAGCGTTTGGCTGAGCCGCTATTGCTTCAACCCCAGCCGCACCGTAGCGGAATTGGATCCCGCCACCTCAGGTCTCAAAATTGGGCAAACCAAGCGCAGCTACCGCGCGCCTCAGGTGGGGGTTTCGCTGATTTTGGCCAGCTTTGCCGGCAACCTGACGGCGGCCTCAGGTGTGACCCTGAGCCTGCTGTTCGGTATGGTGTTTGTGCTTTTCCTGACCGTCTTGGGCAGCTTAGAGGGGGGATTCTCTCTGGGCTCTTTCATCTTCGCCATTCTGCTCACCCTCGCCTTCAATGCCCTGATCTTCTTTTTGTCCCCTTGGCTGATGGACTGGATCCAGCACAGCCTCTATGGCACCGAGTGGGTGAGCTTGGCGGAAATTGGGCGTCGCAGCCCAGAGAGTGCGGAGGTCATTGAACGGGTCTGCCGACAGTACAAGCTGAAGCAGCCGAAGCTGGGGCTGATCCGCGACCAAAACCCCACCGCCTTCACCTATGGCAGCCTGCCGGACACGGCCCGCATTGTTGTCAGCGAAGGGTTGTTCACCTACTTGGAAGATGAAGAGGTGGCTACGGTCTATGCCCACGAGCTGGGGCATGTGATCCACTGGGATTTCGCCGTCATGACCCTGGCTTCCACGCTGGTGCAGATTCTCTACCTTCTCTACGTCTACATGCGGGATGCGCGCGACAACGGCAAAAGGGGCAGCCTCCGCTCCCTGGCCTTGGTCGCCTACTTTTTCTATGTGGCCGGCTCCTACTTGTTGCTGTATCTGTCGCGGGTGCGGGAGTACTTTGCCGACCACTTTGCTGCCGAAACCACCGGCAACCCCAATGGGCTCTCGCGGGCTTTGGTGAAAATTGCCTACGGCATTGTGCAAGAGGGAGAGCGGGAGCGGGATGAGGAAACCCGACAGCGCAGTGCTCGCCTACTGGAAGGAACGCGGGCTTTGGGGATCTACGATGCCAAGGCGGCTGTCACGGCGGGGACGGCCTACCGGGTTGCCTCGGATCCCGGCCAGGTGGGCAGGGTATTTTTGTGGGATCTGTTTAACCCTTGGGCCTGGTGGATGGAGCTGAACTCCACCCATCCCCTCACGGGCAAACGGGTGCGGGCGCTGGGCACCTATGCGGAGCAACTGGATCTGCCGGTGGAGTTCGATATGGCCAGCGTGGTTGCCCAGGGCAAGCAGCTCAACCGGCAACAGCTCTACGGGAACTTTCTGCTGGATATACTGCTGTTGAACGCCGAGTGGCTGGGGGCGATTGTGGGGGCACTGCTCGGGATCCCGGCTTTGCGGATGGGCTTCTATGACATCCTTGCCGGGCTGACCCTGATGGGGGTGGGCTTGGGCCTGCTGCTGAAGATGACGGTGATGTACCCCAGTCTGGAAAACCCGCCAGCGTTGACCGTGTTGAAGGCGATGAGCAATCCCTACGCCAGCCCCTTGCGCGGGTTGCCGATGCAGTTGGAAGGGCGGGTGATTGGGCGAGGGGATCCGGGCTATCGCTTTGGCTCCGATCTCAAGTTCCAGGATAAGACCGGCATGATCTTCCTACGCTATGCTTCCCGCTTTGGGCCGCTGGGCAACTTCCTGTTCGGGGCGTACCAGGCAGGGGGGTTGATCGGCCAAGAGGGATCCGCAGTGGGGTGGTTCCGACGGGGGGTGGCCCCTTACCTGGATCTGGCCCGCTTTCAAAGCCGCCATGGCCAGCTCATCACCAGCTACCATCCCTTCTGGCAGGCTATGTGGGCTGTGCTGTTGTTAGTGGTTGCCCTGCTGGTGATGCTGTTCTAGAGGATCGCGATCCTCAGCAGCGAAGAGCTCGCCTAGGCCATTGGGATTGGCTACTTTTGCCCACCGTTAACCCGGGCGTAGTCGTCGCTGAAGCGGACAATGTCGTCTTCGCCCAAGTACTGGCCGTTTTGCACCTCGATAATCACCAGAGGGATGACGCCAGGGTTCTCCAGGCGATGCTTGGTGCAAGGGGGCACGTAGGTGGATTGGTTGGCCGTGATGAGCTTTTCTTCATCTCCGCAGGTGACCTTGGCGGTGCCGGCAACGACGATCCAGTGTTCGCTGCGATGGTAGTGCAACTGCAGGCTGAGGCGATGCTTGGGCAGCACCACGATCCGCTTGATTTTGTAGCCAGGGCCCTCTTCCAGCACTGTAAAGCTGCCCCAAGGCCGACTTTCAGCATTGCTCTCGATCAGCTTGTTGAGGGTTTCGGCAGAGAGGGAAGGCGAAGGTTTTTCCAGTGAAGCCAGATTGGCATTGGGGGTTTCCAGCATGGGATGCTCTCCTTGGGAGGCCTACCTGTAGCTTATCTCAACAACCAACTCGAAGTCTGTTTGTTTATCTTTAGAACCACCAACAGATCGGCTTCAGCTCCTGGGGATCCCCAGCCAATTCGGGCTTGCCAGGGCAGTGGCTAGAATCCTGTGGAATCATGAATAAAGATCTCTGCAAAAAGGCCACTTCTCGATGCGTCCTTTCTCTTCTGTCCCTTCTTACCCGGTTCACATCCATGACCGCCAACGGGACACCCACTATCTGATCCAGGTGCCGGCGGATCAATACATTTTGGCCAGCGCCGAGGCCCAAGGGATCCAACTGCCCTATGCCTGTCGCAATGGCGCCTGTACCACCTGTGCGGTGCGGGTACGGCGGGGATCCCTGTATCAGCCGGAGGCAATGGGCATCTCGCGGGAGATGAAGGAGCAGGGGTATGGGCTGCTGTGCGTGGGCTATGCCCGCTCGGAGCTGTGGGTAGAAACCCAGGATGAGGATGAGGTGTACGAGCTGCAATTTGGGCGCTACTTCGGCCAGGGGCGGGTAAGGCCAGGGATCCCCCTTGAGGATGAGTGATGTCTTCTTCGGCACCGGTTTCGTCTCAACAACTGTCGCCGGATCCCTTGCCCTCTCAGCCGAGGGGCTGGCTGCTGGCAGCAGCGGCGCTGATCCCGGTGAATCTGGCCCCCAGCTTACTCTTGGCTTTGGTGGGGACGATCCAGGGTTATACCCGCTATGGTGGGGCGATCCTGCGGGATCCCTTGTTTGGACTGGCGGCTCTCCTGAGCCTGGCTGCGGTGGGAGTGGCCTTTTGGGGGGAGGATTGGCGACTGAGCCTGCCGGGGATGTTCAACTACTGGCCTTTTTTATTGATGCTGCCGGCCTTTGCCGCTGTTCTGGCCGATCGCGTCAGCGGGACGGAGTCCTTTCGCGTCAGCGGGACGGAGTCCTTTCGCGTCAGCGGGACGGAGTCCTTTCGCGTCAGCGGGACGGAGTCCT